>JBATNG010000001.1:0-12269 GCA_049290235.1 Candidatus Moraniibacteriota bacterium
TACCGCAGGTACGCGAGAGCGACGGGTGAAGAGGATTCCCCTTGGGGCTACGTGAAGCAAAAACTACTGCCATCTTCTGGTGGTAGTTTTTGTTTTTTGCATCCAAGGAGAATCGAACGGGCAGGAACGAGCCCTCTCGCGGAGGCGAGACTGGTGAGTGTCGCTGAATGCGACTGAGCATTCAGCGCTGCCCAGGGCAACGAAGCTATCAGCAGACAGCAAGGCGAAACTCCCCTTGGGGCTACGGATAAAATACACGAAACTGAGGCTTACCAAGGCCTATTTTTCCACTGGACAGGGGGCTAAAAGTGTGCTAACATATGGAGTCTGGTGATTTCCACTAGACACAACTTTCCAACAAGGGGGGTTTCATGAACAAGTTCCTTCTCACCGCCACCGCTCTGTTCGCTCTGGCATTTGCACCCGTGGCTTCGGCGCAAACCGTCGCAAAGGGCAACGAGGCAAAGGTCCCCGGTCACGCATGGGTCACAGTGCTGAACCCAGAGCCCGTCAGGGGCGGAAACGGCGATTTTTCGTACGGGGAGACCTGCTCCATTAATGCAACCGGCAAGGTGACCGTCGTCGGATTCGTGAACGAAGGCGGCAAGGAGCAGGTCGTGGTGCGCTACAGCATCCCGGGACAGGCATTCGGCGCGCCGTGCCCGAATGGCGTCGTCTTCCTCCTTCCGAAGGAGCGCTTCCGCGCCATGACCGCCGAACACGACCAGGCCAAGGCCGCCGAAGCTAAAGGTCGAGCGCGGATCGCGGAGATCCTCAGCGGAAAATAGCGGACATCGTCCACGTACTACAGGGCGTAAGAGCAATCTTACGCCTTGAATTTTTTTATGACTCCAATGCCTCAAGAGACAGCTTAAACACTCGCTACTTCTTTCGCCAAAAGAGAGTATACTAGAGGTACCAAGAGAACCTTTTAATTACATTACCCTATGGACCAAAGCTGTGCTTTTCGGGCCGTTGGTATGTAATTATTAGTTTCACCCCTATGGATGCGATGTCATTCGGCAGCACTCGTCCCCTCTATCGCGGGACCCAGATCGTCTGGTATATCCTCGGTCTTGTCGAGGTCCTTCTCGCTTTTCGCCTCGTGCTGAAACTCCTCGGTGCCAATGCTGGAGCCGGGTTCACCAGTTTCATCTACATGGTGACAGCGCCGTTCACCGCGCCGTTTGCGACGGTCTTCAGAGTTTCCAAGGCCCAGGGCAGTGTCTTTGAGTGGACAACTATCCTCGCGATGTTCGTGTATTTCGTCGTCGCCTGGGGTATCATCAAACTCCTCGTCATGAGTATGAGCGTCTCGACGCCTGAGGCCGCGGTCAAACTCGATCAGCAAGATCAGTAACCACGTAATCATTGATATACCACTATGAGTTTCCTTATCTACATCATTTTCGGAGGTCTCGTTGGTTGGGTCGCCTCGATGGTCATGAAGACCGACGACCAGCAGGGTATCTTGCTCAATATCGTCATCGGTATCGTCGGGTCCGTCTTAGGCAGCTGGCTCGTCGGCTTCTTCGGCTACGGCGGCGTGAGTGGCTTCAATCTCCAAAGTTTCATTGTCGCCCTCATCGGTGCGGTCGTCCTGATTGCTCTCATCAAAGCGCTCCGCCGATAGAACAGGGCCCAAAATGGACAGCATGACTCAAAAGGGAGTATACTCTGAGGGAAATAAGCATAATGTACTGTATGTTTGAAGAACCCAAGAAGCTTGAGTCAGAAGCGAAACCGGCCGCGCCTAAAGAGAAATCAAATCGTCCTCCCGAACCCAGCACCGAAACCCACCGGCCAAGATTGTTTGTAGAAGAAAAGGCGAGAGACATAGCGCTCCAACTTGGTCACAACGACCCCGAGCGCGTTCAGCAATTCCTCAATGACGAGGATCGCTAGTAGGGACGCTTGTGACGGTAAGTTCTTCTGATGCGAGAGAGGGCTCCGACGAGGCTGGAGCTTTTTCTTTTTCCTGTTACACTTCTGGCGATTTATGTTTCTCGATATCAAACTTGGTCTCCTCTGGGCCTTTCTGACAGGATTCTTGTTCGGACAGGAGCTCACCCCCGGCTGGATGCTCGCCGGAGTCGTCTTTGCCCTGCTCCCGGACATCGATTTCTGGATCGAGTATGCCATGCGCGGGACGGTCGGCGGCACAGTCATCGGTGCGCACCGATCGCTCCTCCACAATCCCATCCCCTACATCCCCATCGTACTCCTGGTCGGCACACTCTCTGGTCCGGCCTGGATGATGCTCTTCACGCTCGGTGTCCTCGGGCACTTCGTCCATGACCTCTCCGGTATGGGCTATGGCATCCGACTCTTCTGGCCATTCTCGGACCACTGGTACAAATTTTTCTCCAGCAAGGATGGTGAGATTCATTACGACTTCGATCACTTCATCACCTCTTGGTCGCCCGAGGAAATGAAAGCGCTCGTCGCTCGACGCGGCAATGACAACTGGATCGAAGAAGAACTGCAGAACATGTATGCACACCGACTCTCGATCCTCTTGAAACTCCTCGCCACGCTCGTCGGTATTGCTGTCCTCGTTGTGCTTCTGCCACTTTAGACAGCGTCTTGTCACACTTTGAATTATGAAACTATCGAACTGTCAGCCCGAGCGGAATCGAGGGATCTCAGAGACTCTCACAACAACCAGAGATTCCTCCACTCCTTCCAGTCGGTCGGAATGACAGAGTGAGAGGTTTGTACTTCACCATTTCACAGCTTGTCTCTTTGCTCGCCACCCGCTAGAGTGGGGATGTCCTAAACATCATTCTGTGAAACTCCTCGCTATCGAAACCAGTTGTGATGAAACGGCCGCCGCCGTGCTGGAGTACGACGGCCAGATGATCGGTGTCCGTTCGAGCGTCGTGTCGTCGCAGATCGCGCTCCATGCTGCGTACGGTGGTGTCGTGCCGAACCTCGCCGCGCGCGAACACGTGAAAAACATCCTCCCCATCGTCGAGTCCGCCCTCCGCGAGGCTGTAGTCACACCCGACGATATCGACTGTATCGCCGTCACCGAGGGACCCGGACTCATCCCTGCACTCCTCATCGGTGTCTCAGCCGCCAAGACACTCGCCCTCGCCTGGGCGAAGCCACTTATCGGCGTGAATCACCTCGAGGGACATATCTATGCCAACATGCTGACCGACGACTCACAACCGACGACTCACAAAAAAGATTTGGAATTTCCGCTCCTCGCTCTTATCGTCTCAGGCGGCCACACCCAGCTCGTCCTCATGCGAGACCACTTCGAATACACACTCCTCGGCGAGACGGACGACGATGCCGCCGGCGAGGCTTTCGACAAAGTGGCAAAAATGCTCGGCCTCCCCTACCCCGGCGGGCCAGAGATCGGAAAACGCGCTGATGCCTATCGGACAGCAGCCGAACGTGTGCCCGCCAAACGCTTTCCTCGCCCCATGCTCAGCTCCGACGATTATCGCTTCTCGTTTTCCGGACTGAAGACGGCGGTGCTGTACTCCCTGCAAAAAGAATCTGACGAAAAGAAAAGCAATCCGGAATTCGTCGCGCTCATCGCCCATGAGTTCCAGGAAGCGGTCGTCGATACGCTGGTGGGGAAAACGGAACGTGCACTCCAAGCGTATCAGCCCCAGACGCTCGTCATCGCGGGCGGTGTCTCGGCCAATGCGAGGCTGCGCGAGCGGATGGAGCAGATGGTGGCTGGATACCCGGGCTGCCAATTCCTCATGCCACCCTTTGTATACTCGCTCGACAATGCCGCCATGATCGGCGCCGCCGGCATGCTGCGCTATGCCCGAATGAGCGAAGACGACCAAAACGCGCTCAAAACGAACGCCCTCTCTCTCGAACCCTCAGCTCACTTCCCACTCGTATGAAATGGAAAATACCGCCACCAATCAAAATATATGAGGCGCTCGGTGCCATCGGTGATGATCGCATTCGGATGGATGGTGACCAGGCGAAAGTCTACTCCTCGAGCGGACAAAAATTCTATAGTGTTACTTTTGACCCGGATCAGATGGCGATCATGACCAATGACAATGGTTCGTATTGGCAAGGCTATCTCGGCTATCCAGCCGTCGCCTTCCTCTGCCTGAAAGGAATTATCCATTATGACACGGCCTTGGCCGATGCGCTCGCTGGTATCGCCTGGAAAGATATCAATGTCCGTTTCAAGAATGATTTCGCCAAAACCGAAGCCCTCATTCACGGACAACTCTCTTCGGCCGGCTGGGATGTGGCGGCTGTTCGAGACATGGTCAGACAAATCCTCTCACAGATCGAGAAGCTCTCGTTCAATCATCTCGGCCAAAAAACCAAACCACCGACAGGGTACTGATATACACAACTGGACGCCACTGAACGTCCTCCCCCTCGAACCCTCAGCTCACTTCCCACTCGCAGCACAGTGAACTTTATGCCGAAATTCCTCCTCGTCGACAATGGAAGCGTACGTATCGAAGAGCTCGACCGTCTCCTCCCTGAAACACCCACAACGGTCGATGTAGAAGGCTTCAAAGCTCTTGATACTCGCTCTTTTGATTTGGTTCTTCTCTCGGGTAGTAGCACGCTCCCTGTTTTGGGAAACGAAGCACTCTTTTCGGATGAACTGCAATTCATTCGTGAGGCGCATATCCCCATCATCGGCATCTGTCTCGGTGCCGAACTCATCGGCCACGCCTTCGGTGGGACGCTACATGATCTCGGTGAGAAGCGAAAAGGGATGGTCGATATAGTCTCGACTGATACGGATGGCCTCCTTCTGGAGCTGGGCCGCCATTTCAGTGTGTATGAAGCCCATCGCTTTGCGCTCGCGTCTGTCCCGAGTGAATTCCTTGTCCTGGCAAAGTCCGATCATGGACCGGAGATTCTCAAACATGCGACGCTTCCTATTTGGGGGCTGCAATTCCACCCAGAGCACCTGACTGACGAGACGGTCGGCGACGAGATATTCTCTCGGATAATCAACCGCTCCCTCTTGTCAAAGAAATCTTAGCTAACCAAGATGACGAGTTTCTGAGTAAGAAAAAACCCGCGAGCAACGTGATACACATACACTGCAGGTCCGACCACATTGTATCGCCCAGCGGTTTATTCTTTATCTAGACAAAAAAGACCGCGTATTCTAAAGTGACCCTACCGTTCTTTCCACTCTCTTTCAGAAAGGAGGAGACTATGTCCGTTTCCCTGGGCCAATACGTAAAGCAGCCCCCCAACAACCGCTGTACCCAGTCTGGATGCAACAATAGTGCCAGTGGCGCATACAAGATTGACGGAAATCCTGCCTGCTACAATTGCTACTTCGACCAACTCGGCAATCTTGTCGAGAAGCCCCCGATCGGCTCCGTCGTCGACAATGACTGACTTGTATCGCACCGCCACATGAAAGCCCCTGGCTTGGTCTGTATGACAAGTCAGGGGCTGCTTTTTTTTGAAACACCAGTTTTCCTTGAATCCAAGCCTTTTCTATGGTATTTTTTGATTATGCCAGATGAGAAAATAGCAACTGAATTCCCAAAAGCCTACGATCCGAAACAGTGGGAAACTGGTATCCTCGCCCGCTGGGCTGAGGCTGATTTTTCAAATCCTGATACCTGCATCGCCAATGGTGTGACGAAGTCTGATGCTGAACCTTTCTCTATCGTCCTGCCGCCGCCGAATGTGACCGGGACGCTCCATATCGGCCACGCTGCCATGCTCGCGATCGAAGATACCATCGTCCGCTACAAGCGCATGGCTGGCTTTCGTACACTCTGGCTCCCCGGCACCGATCACGCCGCGATTGCTACCGAGAGCAAAGTACGGAAAATCATTCTTGAAGAAGAGGGCAAGTCCCGCCAAGATCTTGGTCGTGAAGAATTTCTCAAACGAGTAGAAAAATTTGCTCTCGATAGTCACGACACGATCGTCAACCAGGTGAAGCGCATGGGATCATCCGTCGACTGGTCGCGCGAAGCCTACACTATCGATAAAACTCGCAGCCTCGGGGTGCGTACGGCATTCAAACGAATGTATGACGCTGGTATCATCTATCGTGGCAACCGCATCGTGAACTGGGACCCCGTGGGGCAGACGACTATCTCTGATGATGAGGTCGTCTACAAAGAAGAGAACGCCAAGCTCTATTATCTAAAATATGGCCCGTTCGAGATCGCGACCGCTCGGCCCGAAACGAAATTCGGCGACAAGTATGTCGTGATGCATCCAGACGATGCACGGTATGCCAAATATACTGACGGCCAAAAACTGACTGTCGAATGGATCAATGGACCAATCGAGGCGACCATCGTAAAGGATGCGGCCATCGACATGGAATTTGGTACCGGTGTCATGACTATCACGCCATGGCACAGCACGGTGGATTTCGAGCTCGCTCTGCGCCATGAGCTCGATATGGAGCCGATCATCGACCTCCATGGGATACTCCTCCCAGTTGCGGGTGAATTCGCCGGTTTGCCGATCACGGAAGCACGTGAAAAGATCATCGCCAAACTTGATGAGAAAGGCCTCGTGACAAAAATCGACGACCCATACGTTCATCAGGTCGCGACAGCTGAGCGCACCGGTGCGATCGTCGAGCCACAGGTCATGCGCCAGTGGTTCATCGGCGTGAATCGCGAATTCGAACGCGACGGAAAAACCGTGACACTGAAATCGCTCATGCAGGATGCTGTCCGATTGAAGAAAATCGCCATCCTCCCCGAACGTTTTGAAAAAAACTATTTTTACTGGATCGACAACCTCCGTGACTGGTGCATCTCGCGGCAAATCTGGTTCGGCCATCAGATCCCCGTCTGGTACCGCGGCAATGAGACCTACTGCGGGATCGATGCACCCCGGGGTGATGGCTGGCAGCAGGACCCGGATACGCTCGACACCTGGTTCTCGTCCGGGCTCTGGACCTTTTCGACGCTCGGCTGGCCTGACGAAGCAGCCGACGATTTCAAGGCCTATCACCCGACCATGCTCCTCGAGACCGGCTACGACATCCTCTTCTTCTGGGTGGCGCGCATGATCCTCATGTCCGAATACCTCCTCGGTACGGTCCCCTTCAAGACCGTCTATCTCCATGGCCTCGTCCGCGATGAACAGGGCCGCAAGATGTCGAAGTCCCTCGGCAATACCATCGATCCCCTCGACATCGCTGATGAATTTGGCGCCGATGCGCTCCGCCTCGCACTCATCGTCGGCTCGACACCGGGCAATGATGTAAAAGTCGGTCGCGAAAAAATCATCGCCTCAAGAAATTTCGTGAACAAGCTCTGGAACATGGGGCGATACATAGCTACTTCCATTAAACCCGAAGCCATTCAATGGAGTGGTGTCAGACGGATACCAGAAAAGCTCCCGCCAGCGGACGAGTGGATACTGAACCGACTCGAGACCATAAAGAATGAACTATCTGGTCGCCTTACTACATATAACCTCTCTCTCAGCGCAGAGATACTGAGGGACTTCACCTGGAGCGAGTTTGCTGACTGGTACATCGAGATTCACAAGATTGAGAAAAACGACGCCGTCCTCATGATTGTATTCAATGAACTTCTGAAACTGTGGCATCCATTCATGCCATTCGTCACCGAGGCAATCTATACCTCTCTTTATCCGAACGAGGAGCTTCCGCTCATGGTCTCCAATTGGGAAACGTCAGAAACTCCCTATGTACCCAATGAGCTTCATATAGAGAATTTCCTTGCCGTTTTCTCACTCATCCAAAAAATCCGTAATATCCGTGCCACCTACCACATTGATCCAAAGGAGGCTCTCTCCTTGACCGTTGTCGGCGAGGAATCTGCGATCGCCCCACTTTCACCTATCATCGAACGGCTCGGTCGCATCGCCGAAGTCCTCATCACTGACGCATCGACCGCTCGACCAGCAGCCAGCGCCAGCATCACCGCTGGTTCGCTTCATGCTTTTGTGCATCTCGGCGATGTGATCGATATCGCCGCTGAAAAAGCGCGGCTCGAAAAAGAAACCGCCGAACTCGGAAAATATATTGCTGGATTGAAGACTCGTCTCGCCGACGCTGGCTTCACCGAAAAGGCTCCGGAAAATATCATCTCTGCTCAGCGCACCTCACTCGCCACCGCTGAGACAAAGCTCATCACCCTCTCTCAGTCCATCCAAGAACTCTCCTCATAATGCCCATCCTCGCACTCATCTTTGGTTTCTTTGCGGCCACCGCCGCTCTCCTCGCTCAGGTGTTTTTCTCGCTGTTTCTGACCGGACCAGCCGCGAGTGCCCCGTCTCTCATCTGGCTCATTAGTGCCGCCACTCTCGAGGAGGGGGCCAAACTCGCCTTCCTGCTCCAACTCGGCAAACGCTCAACCAACGCCATCTCCCCCATCCAGGCTATTCTCTTCGGTCTCGGCTTCATCGTCGTAGAGATCGCCCTTGTCACCATGACAGCCACGGCTTCCACCGACTTCTTGGCTCTCGGGGCGATGGCCGGTATTCACCTCCTGGGCACCCTGATCATCTACGCCAGCCTCCGACTCCGAGAGAACTATCCCCTGAGTCCCCTTTTCAGCTTGATCGCCGCCGTCCTCATCCACACCCTGTACAATTCCTCGCTCTAACCTTGAGTAGGATAGGTGTCTTGCCGGAGTGGCCTGGCTTCCTCTATACTACAGAGTATTATCAGTACCCATTAACACGCAACTATGATGAAACAGAAACGTTCTTTCTTCGAACGCCTCACCGGTGCCCGCGAACTCGACGGCACACCCTCCTATCAGGAGGAAAGCGTCAGTGTCTACGCTCAGGAGGAAGAGACTCCGCTCCAGATGCATACCGAGCCCAGCTATACCCCGGAGCCAGCCGAACCGTCTTGGAGTACTCCGTCGTATGCCAGCGGCAGCATGGCCGATGACAATGCCGAGGGCCAACTCACCATCGATGTCTACCAGACAGAAAACGATATCGTCATAAAGTCAACCATCGCCGGGGTAAAGCCCGAGGACCTCGATGTCTCTATCAACAACGACATGGTCACGGTCAAAGGCGAGCGCAAGAACGAGGAAATCGTCGAGAGCGGCAACTACTACTATCAAGAGTGTTACTGGGGTTCTTTTTCCCGCTCCGTCCTCCTCCCCGTCGATGTCATCCCCGAAAAGGCTGATGCGGCACTGAAGAACGGCATTCTGACCATTCGTCTCCCCAAGGCCGATACGACCAAAACGAAAAAGATCCAGGTGCGAGGCTTCTAACTTATTGCATGCCCATTCGCGTTGCTCGGTATTCTCAGCTGATTTTGAGTGCGGCGTTTTTCGTCGCTTCGGTTTTCTCGTTCCCCGGAACTGCCAATGCACTCATCATTCCAGATGATCTGACTCTCCAGACCGACGCTTTCGTCCAGATTATGAATCGTGACGAGGTGCTCGCCTGGTATACCGAACAGTCTCACCTCGCCTACGATCCGGAGCAGTCGCCTGAATTTGAAGACACAACCGACGCCTGTCGCTCATTCCCAAGCTTCTGCGACGCCTTTCTCTCGCGCGCCACTCGCAGTCACATCGTCCTGGCTCATTCGCTCGAACTCCTCCCTGATCGACTCAGGACGAGTATCGAGAGCTTCGCCGACAAAGCCGACCGCGACCCGAAAGATGCTCGCCTCACTGTCCAAGACGCCTCGGTCGCCATCGCCGTACCCGCAGAAAATGGCATCACAGTAGACGTCGAAGCGAGTCTGGCCCAATTGGAATCTGCTCTTCGCTCCGCTCAACAGGCCACCCTGACCATCCGGCTCCCGAGCATCGTCACGTCAGCCAAAGTCTCGGCCGAGACACTCACCAGCCTCGGGATCACCGAACTCATCGGCACGGCCACGACGAACTTCCGTGGTTCGCCGAAAAATCGCATCTACAACATCACTCGCGCCATCCAAGACTTCGACGGTGTCATTATTGAGCCTGGCGCGACTTTCTCCTTCGTCGATCATCTCGGAGAAGTCGATGGCGAGCACGGCTATCTCCCCGAGCTCGTCATTAAAAACAACAAGACCGAGCCTGAGTTCGGTGGCGGCATCTGCCAAGTCTCGACGACGGTGTTCCGGGCCGCCCTCCAATCTGGTTTGAAAATCACCGAACGCCGGAACCACGCCTACCCCGTCCAGTACTACAAGCCCTATGGCATGGATGCGACCGTCTATGTCCCCCGGCCGGACCTGAAGTTCACCAACAACACCCCCGGAACCATCCTCCTCGTGCCAGAAATAAACGGCACCCTCCTCACCTTTTCCATGTATGGCACCCGAGATGGCCGCACCGTCACCATCGATGGGCCGCATATCCTCGAGAGCCGCCCAGATGGCAGTATGAAGACCGTCTTCACCCACACGGTGAAGGATGCCTCGGGCAATACGCTCATCGATGATATGTTCTGGAGTAATTACAAGTCGCCGAGTCTCTTCCCACATCCGGGTGATGAACCGAACTACACCACGAAACCGAAAGGCTGGTCGGAGAAGCAGTGGCGCGATTATAAAAAGATCCACACCTAAAGATCGCCATTTGACAGCTATTCGGTGTTCCCGGTACCATAGCTTTATAGTTCCTACCAGAGAGGAGGTGATCCCTGTCATTCGCTCCGCAGTACCCCGAACGCCAGCGCGCGGCTTGGGCCCGCGAAGTGCGAGCGTCCGCTCTCATCGGCCCATTGGCCACACCCTCCCCATCAACTCCCTTCAAGGAGAACGTGATGAAATGCATCACTCCCGCCCCGCGCGGATCGCCCCACATCGAGGTCGCCACCATCGGCGCCAAGGCCAAGAAGGTCGACCAGGCATTCCTTCGACCGGCACGCTGCTAAGTCGATGCTCCCGAGGAGGCCCTGAGCAATCGCTCACGGGCCTCCCTTCATTTTTATTGACGTCGGCGCCCTTATTCGCTAAGCTGGAACCACTGTCTGACAGTGTGTTTTTTATTTGGGTGCGTAGCTCAGTTGGTAGAGCAGTGGCCTCTTAAGCCAACGGTCGAGGGTTCGATCCCCCCCGCACCCACATTCCATTCTCCTTTCACAATCCATTCCTGCTAGAGCGTATCTCAAAAATATCTTGGTGACGATCAAGTATCTAGAGTGGTGGCTATCGTCTAATGGTAAGACAACGGTTTGTGGTACCGTGAACGAGGGTCCGATTCCCTCTAGCCACCCCTGTGGATATTTGATTGCCCGCTCGAACCGTCCCTGTAGCTCAATGGATAGAGCAGGAGTCTTCTAAGCTCTTGATGAAGGTTCGATTCCTTCCGGGGACACACGACGTAGACATTGATGAGGGATGATTCCCTGCTTACCGGCAGATAGGCTTCCAGGGATACAGTATTGACTGCACACCATTGGACAGGAAACGGAGATCTCTGCGGGGGGGGAATACCTCTCGGAAGTGCCCTTGCCTCCTGACCAGGAAGCACCCAACCACCGCATCAACCCAGCTGGCTCGGGTGATGATATACTGAGGGAGTAATCCCTAAGCATACGCTATGTTCTCCAAGACCTGTGCGACAGCGCCCTGGACCCCGGTCGTGGCGCGCGTGTTTCTTGCCCTGTTATTCGTGGTGGCTGGTTTCGGTAAGCTTACTGGGTTCGATGCGACTGTCGGCTATGTCGGATCGCTCACCAACGAATCTGTCGCGCCACTCCTCACTGTGCTGGCCATCATTTTCGAGTTCGGTGGCGGGCTGATGCTTCTCTTCAACTGGAAATCTGCCCTCGCCGTTGATATGCTCATCGCCTTCACGGTTGCCGCGACTATTACCGGTCACACGACATTTACTGGAGACGCGATGAAAGACCAGACGCAGTACACCATGATTCTGAAAAATCTCGCTATCGTGGGCGGACTTCTCTTCATGGCGCGCCATATTTGCCACCATGAACGGTCAACCGAAATGGAAGCTGCCTAGGCGCACTCCCCTCTGGCTAGTATCATGTATCGAACAAAACTGCCCACACGGGGCAGTTTTTTGATTTCTCTGAGAATATACTCTTAACCTGGCTAGGACAAGACTTTGTCGACGATTCCGTAGGTTTTCGCCTCTTCGGCGGTCATGAAGTAGTCCCGATCCGTGTCATGCTCGATCTTGGCCAACTTCTGTCCCGTATGCTTCACGAGTATTCGGTTCAGCCGATCGCGGACTTTCAGGATATGCCGGGCATGGATATCGATATCCGTCGCCTGCCCCTCGACACCTCCCAGCACCTGATGAATCATGACTTCCGCATTGGGCAACGCGAAGCGCTTCCCTTTGGCCCCCGCCGCGAGCAGTACG
>JBATNG010000002.1:0-2799 GCA_049290235.1 Candidatus Moraniibacteriota bacterium
GAACGGACCGGTTCCACCTCGGTACCGGGTACATCGGCTGAGCCCAAACGGGCTAATCCGCGCGAAGGCGGCAAAGGCCGTCCTCAGGGCGGTGGTGGCAAACGCAGTGGCAAACGCGGCTTCGGCGCCCAGCCGATCGTGCGCAATGTGAATGCACGGAAGACGGGTGCGCCAGATGTCCCAGCGATCGAAGCGGGCAGGCTTCGTATCATCCCGATTGGCGGCCAAGAAGAAGTCGGTCGCAACATGACGGTATTCGAATACGGTGAAGATATCATCATCATCGACATGGGTTTGCAATTCCCCGAAGAAGACATGCCGGGCATCGACTATATCGTGCCCAATGTCTCGTATCTGCGCGGCAAGGAGAAAAATATCCGTGGAGTGCTCTTCACTCACGGCCACCTCGATCACATCGGTGCTGCGCCGATCCTTCTGAAGCAGCTCAATTACCCGACTATCATCGGCCGTGACTTCACTCTCGCCCTCATCCAGCGCAAGTGTGAGGACGAGGAAAAGGGTTCGGCCAAGAAACTCAAAGCGATCCGAGTGAAATCGCTCACCGATCGGATCAAGCTCGGCATTTTCGAGATCCGCTTCTTTGAAGTCGAGCACTCGATCATGGACGCGATGGGTATCGCCATCGTCACACCGAATGGCTCGATCATCCACATGGGGGATTGGACGATCACGAACGATCCGATGGACTCGGCGACGCCCGAAGTCAAATACAATCATCTCGAGGAATTGCCGCAGCCGACCTTCCTCATGTTGGAAAGTCTCGGCGCCCTGAAGAAGGGTCTGCCGCCATCGGAGACCGAAGTCCACACCAATCTCCAGAACCTGATCAAGAGCGCACCGGGACGCATCATCATCGGCACCTTTGCCTCACAGATTCGCCGGGTCGCCTACCTCATCGAGTACGCGGAGCGACAAGGCAAGCGGGTCGCGCTCGAAGGCTACAGTATGAAAGTGAATATCGAAGTCGCTCAGGAACTCGGCTATTTGAAGGTGAAGAAGGAAACGTTGGTGTCTGTTGCGGATATCCATAAAGTGCCGAACAACCAGATCGTGGTCATCTGCACCGGCGCGCAGGGCGAACAGAACGCCGCGCTCTCGCGAATCGTCACCGACAATCATCGCTTCATCAAACTAGAAAAGTCCGACACAATTGTCTTCTCATCGTCCGTTATCCCGGGCAATGAGCGCAGCATTCAGCGACTGAAGGACAACCTCTACCGCAAATGCGACAATGTGGTCCACTCGGATATCATGGAAATCCATATCGGTGGCCATGGCACGATCTGGGAAATCGAAGAGATCCTCCGTCAGGTGAAGGCGACGTATGTCATCCCGGTGTATGCGAATCACTACTTCCTGAAGGAAGCAGCCAAGATCGCCTTCCGACTCGGCTATCCGGAGAAAAACGTCTTCGTCCTCGATAATGGTGGCGTGCTCGAAGTCCCGAAACAAGGCGATGGGATGCCGAACATCCGCAAGGAGAAAGCTGATGCGAGTTATGTCTTCGTCGACGGCCTCGGCGTCGGTGATATCGGCCATGTGGTCCTCCGTGATCGTCAGATGCTGGCCCAAGACGGGATGCTTGCGGTGACGGTCGTCATCGACAGTCGGTCCAAGAAGGTGCTGGGCAATATCCAGATTACCTCACGCGGCTTCATCCATGTGAAGGAGAACTTCGACCTGGTGAACGAAGCTAAGCGTAAGGTCCAGGATATTATCAAGAAGAATACCTCGAAGGACACCTCGCTCGATTGGGAATTGGTCCGCAATCAGATCCGCGAACAAATTGGTCAGTTCCTCTTCCAGAAGACCGAACGTCGGCCGATGGTGCTCCCCGTGGTTGTCGAAGTCTAAGCCGGCCTGCCCGAACCTGCCTGCAAGGGGCGGGTTGTCGTCGAAGTGTAATGGCATAGAAGTACGAAGAAAGAAGTAAGATGTACCAAAACAGTCCATATCAGGGCTGTTTTGGTGTCACTGCGGATGGTTGATGTCTGAGGAGTAAGGGCGACGGAGAGTTGCTTTTCTCTTTGACTCTTGCTATACTGGTAAGTCGGTGGTGTCAGTTGCCATCGGTTTTTTGGTCTTTAACAGAAGAAAGTTCCGCCGGGTATCTCACTCGGCATTTCGCAATTGATGCCTATCAGGCATCACTACATGAAGGGATTGGACAATGCACACAAAAGGAAAGAAGAAGTCGCTTTACGGGATTTGTCGGGTCGACAATGACGCGAACCGAACGCACGGATGGCTTGTCACGATTCAGCGCCGTGGCAAGAAATACTGCAAACTCTTCAGCGATAAGAAACATCGTGGTGAGGCTGCAGCATTCGATGCAGCCAAATGCTATCGTGATCGTCTCATCGCGAAGCACCCACCGATGAAACTGGGGCGGTATATGGCGATTCAGCGGAGCAACAATCGATCAGGTGAGGTCGGTGTCGGCCGGTATGTGACTTCGGAAACGAAGACTTTCCCTCCGGACAAGCAACGCTGGCACTGGGTGGCGTCGTGGACCCGGCTTGATGGAGGTCGCGGTCGAGCCAAATTCTCGGTCGCGAAGTACGGCGAAGAGGGGGCTCACAGAATGGCCCTTGATGCACGAAAAAAGGCACTGAAGGCCATACAAGGGGTTTTCGATCCGGGCAGGAAAGCACGTGACTCGGAGCCGTGATATCGGGATACCTTTGATCTCGAAAGAGACGGTGAGGCCGCGGGGAATGTATTTCCCGCGGCCGATTTTTTTCTGTGCTACAATGTATCCATTCCAACACTTTTTGG
>JBATNG010000003.1:0-8507 GCA_049290235.1 Candidatus Moraniibacteriota bacterium
ATCCGAGTACTGAGGTCTGTGCCTACTACACGCGGTTCTCGAAGAAGTAGGATAGGAATTTTCGGACCATGTATCCGAACCAAAGCGCTTTGTGCAATGCGAGGCGCTTTTTCTTTTTCCCTTGGGGTTCGGCTAGGGTATACTGGAACTATTAAATAGTATCTTGTTCGCGTATGCACGTCGCTGTACAGGCATCGAATTTTGGACCATGCCCGGATTGATGGGACGCGGGTATATCTTCATGAATTGCTCAGAGGTAGTATCTTTTTTGGGCCGTGTTGACAACATTTCGGCTTTCCATTACACTGTGAGCACATTTGAAAAGTGCATACGGATTCCGTGAGAGAGGGTATATTGACGCGACACAGGACTGAGGAACGCACGAATTATACGCACCACTCTCTTTTTGTGTTGGCTCGCCTCGCATTCACGAGTCGAAGCGGGCAAACTATTTTCTCTTGCTGGAACCGGTGCAATATATGGGAAATAACAAAGAACTCATCCGTTTTGAGGGAGAGGTGATCGAATCACTCCCCAGTACCACTTTCAAAGTCCGTCTCGACAACGGGCATGAGGTGCTCGCCCACATTTCGGGCAAGATGCGGGTGCATTATATCCGTCTGTTGCCAGGAGACCGGGTGATCGTCGACATGAGCCCCTACGATCTCACCAAGGGCCGGATTGTCCAGCGTTTGAAGGTCTGAGTTTGAAAGTCTGAAACATGCTATGAAAGTCCGCGCTTCTGTAAAAAAGATTTGTGCTCATTGCAAGATCGTGCGTCGCCACCGCGTCGTCCATGTGATTTGCAAGACCCCCAAGCACAAGCAGCGTCAAGGATAACCGCCTATGCTCCGTATTGCCAGCATCAACCTACCGGATAACAAGCGCGTCGAGATTGCGCTCACGTATATCTATGGCATTGGTCGTCCGACGAGCCGGAAGATCCTTGAGTCTTTGAATATTGATGTCGATACCCGGACGAAGGATCTCTCTGAAAAGGATGCTAATCGGCTCCGCGAAACGATCGAAAAGACCCATCGCGTCGAAGGTGAGCTCCGTCATCTGGTGAAGATGAACATCAAGCGACTGAAGGAGATTGGCAGTTATCGCGGCGTTCGCCATGCCAAGGGACTCCCGGTCCGGGGCCAGCGTACCAAAACCAACACTCGTACCGTCCGAGGCAATGTACGGAAGACAATGGGGAGCGGTCGCAAGAAGTCAGATAGCAAGACCTAAGGAACCTATGGCCGACGAACTCACAACCGAAGAAGTGCCGGTGGAAGCGCCCGCTGTCGAAGAGACAGATGCGAAGAAACGCGTCAAGAAAGTGAAACGACTGGTCCAGCAGGGCCGCGCGAGCATCCAGTGCACCTACAACAACACGATCGTCACACTGGCGGATATGAATGGCGCTGTCCTCGCCTGGTCGAGTTCTGGTCATCTCGGTTTCAAGGGAGCCAAGAAATCCACGCCGTATGCTGCGACTCAGGTCGTCGCTGAAGTGTCCGAAAAAGTCAAAAAATATGGACTCCAAGACCTGGAGGTGTTCGTGAAGGGCGTCGGGAGCGGCCGTGAGGCGTCGATCCGGGCACTCGCCAACAATGGTTTCAATCTGACATCGATCAAGGATATCACCCCGGTTCCGCACAATGGTTGCCGTCCGCGTCGTCCGCGCCGCATCTAACAGCTTTTAGCTGGCAGCTTGTGGCTTTTGAGAGAAAACGTTCTCGACAAAGGTACCAGGCTCACAGCTACAAACTGAGAAGCTACTCACTACAAGCTAGAATTATGGCCAACAATCTCGACTCCAAATGCAAACTCTGTCGCCGCGCTGGTGAAAAGCTCTTCTTGAAGGGCGATCGTTGTTTGTCGCCGAAATGCGCGATGGTCCGCCGGCCGTATGCTCCGGGCGTTCATGGACAGAATCCGTCCCGGGGGCGGAGCGAGTTCGGACGTCAGCTCTCGATGAAACAAAAGATCAAGCGGCTCTATGGCGTCATGGAGCGTCAGTTCCGTCATCACTTTGAAGAAAGCAGACTGCGTCAGGGTGCGACTGGTGACCTCTTGCTCCAGCGGCTGGAGTGCCGGCTCGACAATGCGGTGTATCGGCTCGGTTTCGCGCCGTCACGTATCGCCGCTCGCCAGCTCGTCGGTCACAAATTTTTCACCGTCAATGGCAAGCGCATGAATATCCCGTCGTATGAAGTCAGGATCGGGGATGTCATCACACTCAAGACGAGCAAAGAGAACAAGATTGTCACGAAGAACCGAGTGGAAGTATTGAAGAACAAGAACGATGTGCCGCATTGGCTCGCGCTCGATGTCGAGAAGCTCACGGGGAAGGTGCTCGCCTTGCCGTCCCGCGAAGACGTCGGCATCTCGGTCGATGCCCAGATGGTCGTCGAGTATTATTCGAAATAATTTCAACTGGTAATTTCGTTCCGCCCCGGCGGACCACAATAATTATGCAAAACATCACTGCTCCGCACCAGCCACAGTATACCGAACTCGGGGCCAATCACGGCAAGCTCGAGATTGGTGGCTGCTATCCTGGTTATGGGGCGACTCTGGGGAACGCACTGCGTCGTATTCTCTTGTCTTCGCTCCCAGGAGCCGCTGCACGCTCAGTGAAACTCAAGGGCGTCTCCCATGAGTTCTCGACGATTCCGGGCGTGATGGAGGACGTCGTCCAGATCATCCTCAATATGAAGCAGGTTCGCTTCCGTTCGCATGCAGACGAGGCGATCAAAGTGACGGTCAAGGCAAAGGGCGAGGGAGTCGTGACCGCTTCAGCGATCAAGTGCCCGAGCTCAATCGAAGTCGTGAATCCGGACCAAATCATCGCGACTCTGACCGACAAAAAGGCAGAGTTCGAGATGGACATCACCGTTGATCGCGGTCTCGGCTATATCCCGGTGGAGGCTCGTGAGGAGGAAGAACGCGAGATCGGTGAGATCGCCATTGATGCCATCTATACCCCGATCAAGCGCGTCAACTACGAAGTTGAGAACATGCGTGTCGGTAAACGGACCGATTATGACAAGATCACACTTGAGATCGTGACGGATGGGACGGTTTCTCCGGTTGAGGCGTTCAATCAGGCAGTCGCTATCCTCGTCGCTCAGTTCTCGGTCCTCACGGTTGCCGGAGCCGAAGTTGAGATCGCTCCCGAGACCGAAGAAAAAGAGACCAAGAAACCAGCCAAGAAAGCCAAGAAGGAAGCCGCCGGGACAGTTGTGGATGAGTCGGAATAATCGAACAAGTCTGAGACCAAGGATATGCAGCACCGGAGAAAAGGTCGAATTCTAAGCCGTGGCGTGAATGCCCGGAGAGCACTCTTGAAGACGCTCTTGGGGAGTCTCATCATGCGTGAAAAGATCACGACGACCCTCGCTAAGGCGCGCGAGATGAAGGATCATATCGACCAGCTCGTGAACAAGGGGAAGCGTGCCGAAGCGGACAAAGAGCGCCGTCAGGCTGAGTTGCGGCTCTTGCGTCAAAAGCTCTCGCTCGAAGCGACGAAGAAGATCGCGAGTGACTTCGCCAAGCGCTTCGGGGGTCGGAAGAGCGGCTATACCCGGATCACGAAGCTAGAGCGCCGACAGGGCGACGGGGCCGAGATGGCGGTCATTGAATTTGTCTAAGGACTATATGAAAAAGATCGCAACTACAGCGAAGGAGAAACAGGGTATCGTTCGTGCGACGCACATCTTCGACGCGCAGGGACAAGTCCTCGGCCGTTTGGCAACGGAAATCGCCAAGGTGCTCTCTGGCAAGGGGAAGACTGCCTACGCGCCGCATATCGATGCCGGGGATATCGTGATCGTCACCAACACTGACGGCATCGAGGTGACGGGCAACAAGCGCGATGACAAGTTGTACCACCGGTTCTCGGGTTATCCCGGCGGTATCACCTCGGTTTCTTTCAAGGATCAGCGGGAGAAAGACTCTACCAAGCTCATCTGGCAGGCCGTGTACGGGATGCTTCCGAAGAATTCGCTGCGGGCGCGGATGCTCACGCGACTGCGCTTGTTCAAGGACGCCGAATATGGCAATCGGAAGATCGATGTGAATCATGAATAATGGGAAATGCCCGTGAAAGGGGAAGGAGATAATTGAGGAGACATATTCTACTTTTTATTTTTGAAACTTGCATTTTTAAGTACTGACTATGGCGACAGCGACCAAGAAAACAACTGCAACAAAGGAAACGACCAAAGACGCTCCCAAGGTGTCCTCAGAGGATGGGCGGTACGTCTATGCGGTCGGCCGACGCAAGACAGCGGTCGCACAGGTCCGATACTTTGCCGATGCCAAGCCTGAGGCGCTGGAGATCATCGTGAATAAGCGTCCCTACGTCGAGTATTTCAATACGTTTGAGCAGCGCGAGGCAGTCGTCGCTCCGCTGAAGGTCGTCGGTAAGGCTGAGGCGATCAAGATTTCAGTGCTCGTTTCGGGCGGTGGACTCGCTGGTCAGGCTGATGCAGTGAAGCTTGGTATCGCCCGTGCCCTCGTCGAGCATGATGCCCTCGTTCGTCCTGCGCTGAAGGCTGAGAAGCTCCTCACGCGCGATCCCCGCGCCGTCGAGCGCAAGAAGCCAGGACTGAAGAAAGCCCGTCGCGCACCGCAGTGGGCGAAGCGCTAGTTCTCTCCTTGAATACTCCGCCCCGGGAAACCGGGGTTTTGTATTGACAGAGGTCGATCAATATTGGTATATTTTGGTGTTCATGCAAAGGCAAAGAAGGGTCCCTCCTTCGGCTAAGCGGAACATAGGTTCTTTTCTATCACTATCCCCACGAAAGGGCATGTCATGCAAACCACTCTGAAGCTTCCCTCCCAAATGGCTCTGGTTCGTCGCCTCGGCGATCGGAGCTATGGCGAACCCATGGATTGGGACAAACGTTCCGACCAACCACTTCCGAGTTTCTGCGATGCGATCGCCGACGAAATGCTCAGAGCTTCCAAGCTCCTCGACCTCCAGTCAGTCGCGGAACACGAGCCGGTCTTCGTTGCCTACGAACAAGACCTTCGTTTTCTGCAGCGTCGCCTCGCGGACATCGTGCAGTGCGTCGAGCGCGCTGTTCGTTTCTCCTCGATTCGGAAATCGGAAAACGAGCTAAATCCGGAAGACGAGTGGAAGAAACTCCGGGCAAGCATTCCGTCTTTCGGACAAGTGAACATGCTCGCTCTGTCCGCCGATCTCGCGGCCAAAGAGCCGATGCAAGTCCTGACCACTCTCCAGAGCGGCTATCGGGATGGTGTCAACCTGCTCCTCGGCCGCATGTGTCTCTGGTTCGATACCCTCGTCGGTTTCGAATTTGTGGGTCAGGTGGAAGTGGCTGGTCTGGCAACGGCACGGTACTACTACTATCGTCACAGCTTCACGCATCGCACGCAGCTGGAGGAGCAGCGAGTTGACATCGAAGTGACCGACGATCCCGAAGTGCCGTTCGGCCAACGGACGACCTACACGACGCTCGAGCGCCGACGCTATGCCGAAGTGCACGACTTGGAGCTCCATGAGCATCACATCGTGCGGGCCAAGCGCCAAGACATCGTTGATTTCAATCAACCACTTCCGATCCGCGTCAGGAACTTCATCGAGTCCCTGCCGGTTTGGTTGCGGCCGCACATGCAGATCGTCTCCGGCGATATCACGCTCGAGAAGATTATCAAGCGGACGCCCATGGTGCAGGAAGGAGTCGAAGTGAAGGTGCTCAACGTGATGAAAGGCTCGCCAGCAGTTGCCCTCGGTACCTACGCTCTGGTCGGTTGGAGCGACGATGACCTCAAGGCTGATGGCGGGTCGTGGTCACGTCTCCAGAAGAACTACAGGGAGATGCGGCGCAAGCACTGGTGGCGCACTGTCATGGCGATCAGCGCGGGTAGCATTGTGCTGGTTGGCATCATCGGCTTCTTCTGGAATCTCAGACAGGAGGAGTGGGCGGAAGATCTGGCCAAGTACCAGGCTTTTGTTCAAAACTTCAACGGGGAACCACGTCACACCATCAAGAAGAGCGAGCTCATTTCGCTTCCCGGTGGCCAACCACTGGTCTATCTGGGTCTCCAGCGTGGTGGTGGAGTGGGTGCGCGCATTGTTCTCGCAACCACCCTGGAGAAGGCCTACGTCGAAAAGAATCGAAGCTCTTACACATTGATTCATGGATACGAGGCCAATACGTACTACGGCTCTGTCGATCTGGGCACCGAACTGGGCATCCCAGCAACCGTCTATGTGATCAGCGCGAACGACGAAGCCATCACTTTCGTCATGGATCATCCGCGCCTCCGGTATATCCGGTAAGCTTCTCGGCAATGCCGCATGAAGTAGGGGCTCTGTCTACGCAAGTAGCAGAGCCCCCTTATTTTATCTAAAAGAAAGACGCATCCGGGGGGGGATGCGTCAGAAATGCGCGTCGATGACGCGGGATTCAGGCGACGCGCCGGTCGACAAACTCGTCGATGGTCGAAGGTGAGTAGCTATTGCCCAAACAGTCCTTGGGGTTCGGGGAAGACAATGGAGTCGATGTCCGTCTTTGGGACAACGATGAAGAGCTGGTTCTCCCCAAAGAAGGGGAGGACGTGGCAGGACTGAAGGATGACGTCGCTGACCTCAAAGTCTCGGTCAGGCGGATTGATTTTCGAACACAAAATCAGACTGATGCTGTATTTGCCGATATGAACGATCTCAAGAAGCGAGTGACGGTGCTCGAAAAACGACCGGTGTAGAGTGATGTCGCGCTGCAATGGGCCAAACGGTAATCTTTCGATTTTACTTACGAATCTTGTCCTCTATTTATGCTTTTGAATCAATCTCTCAAAACTTGGTCCGCATTTGCGTGACGCTTTTTTGAGTGAGTAACCCTGCCCTTTCCCATGGAGAGCAGCGAGAGTCTCTATCCTGGGGCTCTCGATACACTTACAGGAGTTACTCATGTTGCCTATCAGAATCGGAGACGTACCTTACAATGTTAGGAACGACGTTTTTTCCGTAGCCTATTTCCCAAGGCGCAATTCGTCGTCAATACTCATGACTGTTCCTCATGACGGACTCATCGGGAATGACTTCTCAGGTGTTTTTAAAGAACGCACAAAGGGGTGGAAGGGGAGTGATCTGCGCGTTTGGCCTATTGTGAACGATATTCTCGTACAGACCGGGCGAGTTGGATTTTCTCTCGCAGCCGTCCGTTTCTTGATGGCCAGAGCGTACATCGATGGTAATCGCCGAATGAGAAGCGGGAAAGATAAACCGAGAACTGTCGTTGAGGATAGAGCCGTATGAGGATCCACGTCTTAGATCAATTTATGAGAAATATCATCGATTGATAGCTACGTATCTTAAGCGATCCATTGCGCTTTATGGTGAATATCAGACACTCCTCCTCGACTTTCACGGGTTTGGTCGGCAACCGAGCTTTGCGCCAACACCGGGCTTTGATGTCATTTTGGGGACAGGAAATAGAACGACTGTACCACACAGGGAAGTGGATCGTGAGTTAGCTTGGCACCTGAGGTTGAAGGGGTATAGGGTCTTCTTACCTGAAGAGAAACCAACGGTGCCTGGAGGAGATCCTTACAGTGCTGGATATACCACACGTCATTACTCTGCCCGTTATCGGATTAATGCCGTTCAGATTGAAATAGCCCCGTGGTTTTGTACTAAAGAGGATGAAGTACGAGGAAAAAAAACTAGCAACAGATATAAGCGAGTTTCTCGTCACGTATCTCGCTCTGTGATTTCTGATTCACGTAGGTAATGAGGGAATCCCTCTTGTTCCGTCCGGCTGCAACGTAATGCTACAGCATTTCAGCCGGGCGGTTTTTTGACTCTTTAGAAGGAATCCTCTAAAATATCGTGCAATAGTCCTTTTGGAGGCTGAGATGGCAAAGAAAGCAAAATGCTTTATTCAGGTCGCTGGGGAGGCGAAGGGGTCATATAGGAAAACTATCCCGGTGATGAGAGACTGGATGGCTCTCCTGCCGGATCCGGTAGATCTCGCCGCTGTGTCTATCGCAGCAAAGAAGTTCTGTCAGGCTGAAGAGATACTAAACGGCGAGGTCGTTCATTTCCAAAAAATCGGCGTCGTCGATACCGACGAACTAAACAATTGAGCCGGCGGGAAGGCAACCACCTTCCCATTTCTTTTTTACTTGCTGATGAATGCAAGAATTTTTGCGAGGGTGCGAGTCTCGGCTTCGTTGTGGGGATTGCCGGTGTATGATTTATGCGCCGGGCGTTTTCTATGAGGGTATTGAGAATTACTGCCCAAACAGTCCTTGGGGTTCGGGGAAGACGATCGAGTCGATGTCCGTCTTTGGGACAACGATGAAGAGCTGGTTCTCCCCAAAGAAGGGGAGGACTTGGCTCGGTGGCTCAGGGAATGACTTGATGTCATTGATGGCTCGCCCGCTCCGGCCGTCGAGCTCGATGATCTTCAGGGTGCGGCCGCGAGTGAAGAGGATATGCTCATAGTCTTCGCTCCAGGCGACATTGGCGATGGGGTCAG
>JBATNG010000004.1:0-60387 GCA_049290235.1 Candidatus Moraniibacteriota bacterium
GCGAGAGTATGGTCTCGAGGAACTCAGACAGAGCCTCGGTGTATAGACGTTGTTTCGGCAGTTTCGTATTGATGAGCACCGATGCGTGGGGCCGGCGAGCTGGTCGTACATACCCAGCACTTGTCACCGGACTGACTTCAACCCCCAACCCTGCTCGCCGAAAGAGTTCTAAGGCTGCCTGGAACCAGGTCGCGCTGCCTTCGTTTGACAAGTGATAGATGCCTGGTGCGGGAGCCGCTTCGATGAGTTCACGGGTCGCGAGCGCGAGGTCCGGCGCATAGGTGAAACAACTCGTCTCGTCATCCACAACTTCCACTCGCGTTTCGGTCTTGCCCTTAGCGAGCATCACTTCGAAGAAACTCAGCTTGCCAGTAGACGAACGCGCTGGTTCACCGAAGAGTTTGGAGAGACGGATGAGGTAGGCTATACCGCCCGCCGCGAGGACTGCCTTCTCCCCTTCATACTTCGAAGTACCATACCGCGAGATCGGATTCGGTATCGCGTCCTCGGAGTATCCAGCTTCGGCTGTCCCATCAAAGACATAGTCCGTCGAATAGTGAACGAAGACTACTCCATGTTCCCTAGCCGAGCGGGCCAGGTATCCAGGGACATCGCGGTTTAGGATGAGCGCCTTCCGATACTCTTCGTCATCCGTCTCGCAGGCGTCGACTGCATTGTAAGCGGCCGCATTGATGATAACTGCAGGAGCCAATGCCGAAATCTTGGCGAGTGTCGCTTCGCTATCCGTCAGATCGATGTCATCGATATCCCATGCCACAACCACGTACCCAGCCATGCGAAATTCCTGGGACAATGCCTGCCCCAGCATACCCTTGGCCCCCAGGATAAGGACCTTTTTCTTCTCTTGTGGCGATGTTGCTTCCATAGTCAGTCTAGTATAGCAAACCGCTTCCGTCCGAAGAAACCCCTCACGAGTCTCCCCTTACTGAGCCGCTTGTGATCCGAGTACATCCGAGAAATCTCGGCTCGAGCCCTCGATCATATCGACGTACGCGATACCAAGCGGTTCGAGGAGGAGCGTCGGGATGCGGCGCGTCGGTTCGAGCTCGATCCCCTGCCGGAGCATGCCGTCATGAACAGGAAAGACAACCTTCGGCTTCAATTGTTTAGCATACTCAATCGCCTCTTCGAGTCGCATCCATGGACCAGCGACTGGCAATGCGAGCACTGTGATGTCTTTCTTTGGATCATGGAAGGAATCGCCCGGATAAAACAGCGCGTGGTCGATGAAGAATCCCGTATTCTGCACCTTCGGCAGATCATGATGGATGCAGGCATGCTCACTGCCACAACTTTCAACCCGGACGCCTTTGATATCCAACGTCTCGCCGTCAACGATCGGCGTGTAGGGTATTCCCGCTTCATCAAGCATCTTACCAACACTCGTGTGCGATATCACCTGTGCCGCTGGGTTCTTTCCGAGGATCACTCGCAGGCTTTCGATATGGAGATGGTCCCGATGTTCGTGCGAGATGAGGATAGCGTCGACATCCCCGACGAGCGGAGTGTCATTGTACCTCCCCGGATCGGTCAGTAGCCGGACGCCCTTCGTCTCGATCAAGAGACAGCAATGCCCGAATTTCGTGATGTTCATAGCTCCTTGTTGTGTTTTTCCTTGATTTTTTCTATTTTTGCAGCGAGCGCCGGCATGACGTCGACACCCATCACCTTGGCCAAGAGGAATGTGACAATCAGCACATCAGCGAATTCCCCTTCGAGGTTGCCCGCTTTCCCGTCCGTGAGCTTGCCCTTCCGCTGATCGCCGACTGAAGCTAGCACCGCATCGCACAATTCGCCGTATTCTTCTCCAAGCTTGATCGTCCGAGCGAAGACTCGCTCGCGCTCACTGTAATCCGCACCCTTCATCACTCGGAGTAATTCGTCCTGTTCATCGATAAATTTTTGAAAATCTTCGAGGGTCATAATTCAACAGCTATCTTTTTTCATACTGTTCGGAATAGTACTTCTGATACTCCCCGCTCTTTCGCTCTTCCACTAGACTTCATTTGTCCGAAACCATTCCACCGTCTTGGCGAGTCCCTCTTCGAGGGTCACTTGCGGTTGCCAGCCGAGCTCGCGCTCGATCTTGCCGTAGTCGATGGCATAGCGCCGGTCATGACCCGGGCGATCTTTCACATACTCGATCAGACTCTCATCTTTGCCGAGGAGCGCGAGGAGCTGCTTCACGATCCAGATATTTTGCTCTTCGCCGTCACCGCCGATGCAGTACGTCTCGCCGATCTTTCCCTGACGGAGGATGAGATCGATGGCGCGACAGTGATCCTCGACATAGAGCCAGTCGCGCACCTGGGCGCCGTCGCCATAGACCGGCACGGATTTTCCTTCGAGGAGATTGGTAATCGCGAGCGGGATGAGTTTTTCGGGGAAATGGTAGGGGCCGTAGTTGTTGGAGCAGTTGGAAATCGTCACAGGCAGACCATAGGTATGAAAATACGCCCGTACCAAATGGTCTGAGGCTGCCTTGCTTGCGCTATAGGGACTCCTCGGATCGTATGGTGTAGATTCGTCAAAGGCGGGATCCGTCGGAGCAAGCGCGCCGAACACCTCATCGGTCGAGACATGATGGAAGCGTTTCCCGTATTTCCGAGCGGCTTCAAGGAGCGTGAACGTACCCATCACATTGGTCCGGACGAAAGCCTCCGGACCGAGGATAGAGCGATCGACATGACTCTCAGCGGCGAAGTGGACAATTGCATCGCACTCCGCCACGAGCGGATCGACAAGTGAAGCATCCGCGATATCACCTTGCACGAAACTGTGTCGCGGGTCATCAGTATACTTCGCGACGTTTTCCAGGTTGCCCGCATATGTGAGCAGGTCGAGATTGACGACACTGTCCTCAGGATAGGTATCAAGGATATGGTGAATGAAGTTGGAGCCGATAAATCCCGCCCCGCCAGTAACGAGTAACTTCATATACTAATTATTAAAGGTGAACTCTTGAGCGATCTCTGTGAGGAGCGGTTGTTGTTTGTCTTTCTCCGACACGATCGGATCAGCCACGCCCCACACGATCCCGATCGTTGGATCATTCCAGCGGACACCGCGGTCATGTGCCTTGGAGTACACGTTCGTGCACTTGTAGGAAAAGATCGTTTCATCCTCGAGCGCGACGAAGCCGTGCGCGAAACCAGCTGGGATCCAGAACTGACGATGATTCTCGGCTGAAAGTTCCACCGCGACGTACCGGCCAAAGGTCGGCGAACCAGTCCGGATGTCGAGCGCCACATCCAAGACGCGGCCGCGGAGCACCGAAACCAGTTTTCCCTGGGCAAAGGGCGGCGTCTGGTAGTGTAGCCCACGAATTACACCTTTTTTCGAAACCGACACGTTATCCTGAACAAACACACCCGGGATTCCTGCTTCCCGGTAGCGGTCACTATTATAGGATTCGAGGAAATAACCCCGATCGTCGCGAAAAATATCCGGTTCAACAACAAGTAATCCTTCAATATCGGCTTTCGTCACATTCATAAGAATAATCAGATCATTTGCCTTCATCCTACCCTATCTCCAGGAAACGAAAAAGCGCTCAGATTTCCTCTCCGGGCGCCTTTCTATTTACTACAGTTTGATGTCATTCATCACGTCCTCGAGCGACCGCGGGGCCGGTGTCGGCTGGACCACGTGCTCAAACGGTTCGTTCGGGCTGACTGGTGCCTCGACGGGTTCTTCGCGTTTCCGCTCATGCCGCTGACCGCCTTCCGGTTCATTAATCTTCAGATTGACCCGCGCACTGTTCCGAGCCCCGATGACACGCAGCAGCGTCCGGAGGGCCTTGGCAGTCATCCCCTCGCGACCGATCACCATCCCCATATCGTCGGCGTGCACATCGAGTGTGATGAGTACTCCCATCTCATCGACCTTTCGATCGACCTTCACACTGTCCGGATTATCGACCAGCATCTTCACCACGTATTCGATAAATTCCTTGTCCCGTGCTTCGTCTGTCATACACGTCCTAGAGTGAGTTAAGGTTATGCTCTTATCTTATGCCAAGCCAGGTGAAAATTCAATTCTTGTCCAGGGCTAACTCCATTCTTCGGGTGCGACGAACGGTGTCGATCGCCAGGCTGCTGATTGGCGGCAGAGCTTCTCTCGTCGTTCTCGCTCATCCCACTCACCCAAGAGCTGTGCCACGATGAGCTCCATCCGAAGGCCTTGTGAACCCTTCACCAGGATCAAATCACCAGGCCGGATGCATTCGCCGATCCTCTCCGCAGCCGCGACTGGGTCAGGAAAATGGAAGATGCTCTTCTCGGGGAAATTTGTCCCGCGCAAAGCATCTGCCAAGAAACGCATGTGTTGACCGACACCGATGAAGACAGTCGCGCCACTCGCTATAACCGCATCCCGAAGCGCCCGGTGTGCTTCATCCGAATCGGCCCCAATCTCCAGCATATCCCCCAACATGATGACTTTCCGCGGCGCGATGATTTCACGGACCGTCGCCAGCGCCGCCTCAGTGGAAACTTGAGAAGCGTTGTAGGTGTCGTCGATGATACGAATGTCACGACCCAATAGCACGTTCATCCGTCCCGGCAATGGTTTATATTCGGCCAACGCCGACGCGATATCGACGAGGTTCATCCGAAGCGCCATACCGACGGCCGCGGCAGCCAACACGGCTGACAAGTGATGCCGCGCGATGATATACGGGAGGCGAACCGGGATGCTCTTGCCGCCAGAATTGAGCTTGAAGGATATCCCCTCGATTCGGCTTCCTTCCTGGAGGAGTCGGATATTGTCCGCTACCAAAGTCGATGTCACCGCAAAGCCATAGGAGATGATCTTGCCATGGGTCCGCTCGTTCTGTTGCATCACCCGCTCATCATCCGCGTTGAGCACCGCGAAGCCCTCCTCGGGAAGTGCCGCGATCAGTTTCCCTTTCTCCTTCGCGATATGGGCTAGGCTCTCAAAATTCGCCAGATGGCTTTCCGCGATCCGGGTCAGCACCGCAATATCCGGCCGGACAATCCCGAGGAGATAATCCATGTCGCCCGGGTGATCGACCCCCATCTCGAGTACGAGCACTTCGGGATAGGTTTCGAGATGGAAGGTGATCGCCGCCGCGTGGATAGCTGCCCCGACCCACAGTACGAGCGATCGTCCCGGGCTTAGGACCCCGAGAATCGCGGCCGGGAGTCCAAATTCATTGTTATAGTTGCCAGGCGAGAAACGGACGGTGTAATTTTTTGAGAGCACCAGAGCGATCGCTTCCTTGGCCGAACTCTTGCCGACCGAACCAGTGATGCCGACGACGATCGGTCGTCGCGATCGCAGTACGATGCGTGCCAGCATACTGAGCACCGCGGCGAATTTTTTCTTCAGGCGCATTCCGGGCGTCATAGGTTCATTTCTTTATCGGCTCAGACGTCGGTACTTTAGCATACGAGAGGAGAAACTGCATGATCGCACCGAACGTCGGGGCAGCACTCGACTCGGCCCACTGCACATCCTTCGGATTATCGAACTTCACCACGATGACGAAACGCGGATCATTGATCGGCGCATACCCGGCAAAGGAGCCGATGGTGATGTTCTCGTCATATCCCTTCGATCCAGACTTGGCGACTTGCGCCGTCCCGGTCTTGCCACCGACGAGATATCCGGGCACATCGGCCCGTTTGCCATGGCCGTTCACGACGACACTCCGGAGCATCACGCCCATTTGCCTCGCCGTCTCTCCCGAGAGCACACGTCGGACTTCCTCGGGCTCAATCGGCTGCGCCTGACCGTCGGCCGCGATGATCCGGTCGACAATCCGCGGTTTCATCAAGATGCCGTCATTGGCCAGCACACCGTAAGCCATCGCCAGCTGCAATGGCGTCACCGTGATCCCCTGACCGAACGACGCTGTCATGAACTGAATGGTCGATTTCACATTATCGAGGTTGCGGAGATTCCCCGCGTGTTCCGCCGGAAGACGGATACCCGTTTTCGTGCCGAAGCCGAAGTTTCGGAGACCCTCTCGGAACGCAGCCGGGCCGACCAGACGCTCGACATACATGACGCCCGTATTGATGGATTGCTCGAGAACCTTCGTCATCGTGCTCCGACCATAGACCTTGCCTTCCGCATTCTGGATGCTATAGCCCGCCTCTTGGACTGCTCCGGTATCGACGAATTCCGTACTCGGACTGACTTTCCCGGCTTCGATACCGATGGCCATAGTGATCGGTTTCAAGACTGACCCGGATTCGTACGGCAGACTGATGAGCGGGTTCATGAACCGGCTGATGTCTTCGGTCTTCCCGTACTCATTCGGATCGAACTGCGGGACACTCGCCATCGCCAGGATTTTCCCCGTCTTCGGTTCGAGCACGATCGCTGCGGCTGTGTCGGCATTGTATTGCTCGCGCGCCTCAGACAGTATTTTTTCGACTTCGTACTGGATCACCCGGTCAATCGTCAAGACCAGGCTTTCGCCATCCACTGGCTCCACATGATCGCGATCCGTAAGCGATATCCATCGACCCGCCGCATCGCGTTCCTGCGACAAGTTGCCGTCTCGCCCGTGCAATTCGCTGTTCCATCCTGCCTCGACACCATAGATACCGATCTCCCCCACATCGCTCGGTCCGACAAAACCGATCACTTGGGAAGCCAACTCGCCGGCTGGATAGTACCGGTAGATTTCGGGGAGAAAATTCACTCCCTTCAGATGGAGTTCACGCAGCTTCGCTTCTTCCTCCGGTGTGATCTTTTTCTTGATGACTTCAAAAGGGTCCGCCCGATCCGAAAGCCGATCACGCACCATTGACTCTTCGACACCGAGCACCGCGGAGAGCGCCACTGCTGTCCCGGCGACATCCTCGACGAGCTTCGGGATGACATACGCGAGCTTGTATTCGCGATTGACCGCGACCGGATACGACAAGTCTCTATCACGCAAGGCGATGCCACCCCGTTCCGCGCGGAGGGCCTGATCGACCAGATGCTGCCCCTCGGCCATGGTCACCCATTTCTCACGTCCGACGACCTGCAAGACATACAGCCGACCGATGATAATGAGACCGACCACAAACAAAGCGCCCCGAAAAAAATACAGCCGCCAATGCGAAGCGAGGCGGGAGAGTTGAGCCGTGGGTGGACGAGAGGCCCGACGAGCGGTGCGCATACCTGAATCATCAGCGGATTGCGACGGTATTGGAATGAGTCGTGATCACGGTCGTGGTTTCAGCCTTCTCCATCCGCAGATCGAGACTGCCCGCTTCAACTCGCGTCAGCGATATCGCTTCAGCTTCGCGGACACGGAGCTCAGCGTTGGCCTTTTTTAATTCTTTTAAATCTTTTTCCAGCGTCCGGATCGCATAGCCTTGGACGGCGCTCCGATTGACCGCATAAACATAGAGTCCCGCCGAGACGAGCGAAAACGACAATAGTACCACGATTGCGACATGTGCCGCACCAGCATGCACTGCGGAGCGTTTTACTCGTGTGGTAGAGGTATTCAGACTGTTGCGTTCCGTGGTATGTCGCATATTTTTGTTTTTTATTTTTTCCGCCATGGGCGGACCAGCCTTGGGCTGGGATTATTTCCGCTCGACGACCCGGAGTTTGGCGCTGCGGGCGCGAGGATTGATTCGGATCTCGGACGAGCTTGGGACGAGCGGTTTTTTCGTCACCCAGCGCAGTCGCGGATTCTCTGATCGGATTTCTGCTTGAAACAGGTGCTTCACCAGTGTGTCTTCGCCCGAGTGGAAGGAGACAATCGCTGCCCGGCCGCCTGGTCGGAGCACAACCGGGAGTGCCGAGAGGAAGCGCTCGAGATGAGCGCGTTCACTGTTGACGGCCATTCGCAATGCCTGAAACACTTTCGTCGCTGGATGCGTTTTGCTTCGGCGCCGGGCCAAGACGACATTCGCCCAGATGAGTTCCCGGAGCTCTGTCGTCGTCGCAAGCGGCGCTTTCCGACGGGCGATCCCGATGGCGGCTGCGATCCGCTCGGCTTCCGGTTCATCACCATAGGTCCGGAAGAGATCGGCCAATGCCTCTTCATCCCACTGATTGAGGATATGCCGCGCTTCGACCGTCTCGGCGGTGTTGAGTCGCATATCGAGTGGACCGTCGAGCTGGAAACTGATGCCGCGCAGCGGATCGGCGAGCTGATCACTCGAGAGACCGAGGTCGGCCACGATAGCATCCGCTCGTTCCCATCCGTTCTCCTGAAGGATTGCCACGATCGCCGCATACGATGTCCGGCTGAGGACGAGCCGACCCGTGTCGAGTTCTGCCTTCAAAACATCGTCTTGCTGCGCCCGCTCCCGGAAACGATCGATCGCGGTCTGGTCCCAGTCGATGGCGATGACCCGCCCCGCCGCACCGACGGCTTTGAGGAGCGCCCGGGTGTATCCCCCGCCGCCCAAAGTCGCATCCACCACTCTCATCCCCGGTCGGAGCGCGAGCACTTCCAGTACCGGCTCAAGCATGACGGGCGTATGCTCCGTATTTCCCTGTTCCATATTGTTGAGGTACGTATTCGTGACTAGTAGACACCGAGCTTGCCCAGTTCGTTCGCAATCTTTTCGGTATTCTTTTCAGCTTGGTGTTTGTATTTCTGCCACTCTCGCGTGTCCCAGATCTCGAGCCGATTGTAGAGACCGACAACCGTCACTTCCTTCTTCAGTCCTGCCTCAGTCTTGAGGTATTCGGGAATGAGGACGCGACCCTGACTATCAAGCTCGCAATCAGTCGCACCAGCGAGCATGAGCCGGATGAAACTGCGCGTCCCGGTCTCGCCCACTGGGAGCGATCCAAGTTTACTCGCGAGTTCCTCCCACACCTTCATCGGATAGACGAAGAGCGAATGGTCGAGTCCGCGTGTCACGACGACCCGGGTCCCGAGCTCGCCTCGAAACTTTGAAGGGAGCGCCAGGCGCTTTTTGGGATCGATGGAGTGTTGGTACTCGCCGATGAACATAAGCGCAAAACCTTATCCGACAAACTCTTGTGCTGAGCTTGTCGAAGCGTGGCAAAAGCGAACAGCGGGAGTGCTTTTGTGAAATTCACCACATTTCACCACTTCACTGTTCTTAATACCCATTTTACGCCACTTCGTAAAAACCTGCAAATAGCCATATAAAAAGCCAAAAACGCCGCTCGTACGGCGCTGCATATCCTATCTTTTCTTGATCAGTCCTTCTAAAAAGAAAGAGAGGCGCAACGTTGTGCAACCTCATCCTGCAGGTGCCGGTCCTTCCACAGGACCAAGATTGGGCGTCAAAGACAATGTTGGTGGTTGGGGGTGGAAGGAATTAGCACTTCCAGTATACACCCGGCGGAGCAATCCACAAGTTTCTGTCAAGTGCCGCTCCCTGCCAAAAAACGGACCAGGAGTTGCACTCCAGCACCAACAGAACCCTTGGCAAGATGTTCACCTGAGATGGTCATCATCCGTGGCGCGATATCGATGTGTGCCCAGGGGTACGTGACGAATTGTTTGAGGAACATCGCTGCCGTGATCGCTCCGCCCCATTTCGTATTGCCGACATTGGCGATGTCCGCATAGGTGCCTTTGATATCGTCGAGGTATTCATCCCAAAGCGGCAAGGGCCAGACCGGATCCCCTACCGCGAGCCCGATATGGCGGAGTTTGGTCTCCAGGGCTTCGTCTTCGGTGAAGATGGCCGAGCTTCGTTCGCCGAGTGCGACCATCGCTGAGCCCGTCAGCGTCGCCACATCGATCACGAGCCGGGGGTGATACTTCGCTGCCCAGGTGAGGGTATCAGCGAGGATAATTCGTCCCTCTGCATCCGTGTCCTGCACTTCAACCGTCTTGCCTGACAGGGTGCGAATGATGTCGCCGGGTCGATAACTCTCACCGGAAATCATATTCTCCACCGCTGGGATGAGCGCGATGATATTTTGCTTCAGCTTGAGTCGGGCACAAGCAGCCAGGGTATGGATGACACTCGCCCCGCCCGACATATCCATGTTCATGCCAAGGATAGCGGTCGATGGTTTCAAGTTGATACCGCCGGCATCAAAGGTGACTCCCTTGCCGATGAGCACCGTCGGTAACGCCCCTCGCTTGTCCCCTCGATACTCGAGGATGATGAAGCGCGGCTTCGAGACAGAACCCTTGCCGACCGCGATGACCCCTGCCATCCCTTGGCGCTCGATCTCCCGTTCGTTCCAGATCGTCACTCGAACTGGCAGCTTCCGAAATGTCTGACGCGCATGACGAGCCAGGAGCGCTGGCGTCATCTCGCTGGCCGGCATCGTCGCGATATGCCGCGCCTGATTTGTCTCTTCACCGATGATCTTGCCACGGCGGAGTCCATTTCGGACACGTGAAGTATCAGCGTTCATGAGATACACCGTTTTCACATGCGGGAATCCCTTGTCCGGCTCGGTCTTGTAGTGTTCGAAGGCGTAATCGGCGAGGAGAAAATTGACAGCCAAGAGCTCCGCCAGTTCAACCTCCGGCACTTCCTTGACCAATGACCGGAGTGCTCGGAAATCAATTGCGAGTCCAGTCCATTTCTGCTCTTTGGCTACGATCACTACCCGGCGGAGCGCGAGGATGAATTGGCGCCGAGTCAGGGTTGCAGTCGGACCGACACCCAACTCGAGCGACGAACGACCCACCGCATCGGTCTGGGACGAGACGTGTTCTGATTGCTGTCGAAAAATGACGCGAGGAATTCTCTTCGGCGGGGTGCGGTCAGTCAGGATACGCATAAACTGGATGGTATTACTGCGAGAGGGAACGGATGTCAGCGAGAACGATTCCCACATGATCAGCCGGCTTCACGGGGTCATAGACCTGGGCGATTTTTCCCTGAGGGTTGATCAGAAAAGAAACGCGATGCGTGCCCATATATTCGCGGCCCATAAATTTCTTCTTCCCCCAGACACCATAGCGTTCGACAACTTTTTTCTCCTCATCAGAGAGCAGCGTGAACGGGAGCGAGTATTTCTCGACTAACTTCGCATGTTTCTTCACCGGATCGATAGAAACACCGAGGATCACGGCTCCGGCTCGCTTGAGCGCGGCGAAATTGTCCCGGAGACTACACGCCTCTGTCGTACAACCCGGGGTATCGTCTTTCGGATAGAAATACAGGACCACCCACTGCCCGAGGAATTCTTTTAGCGTCCTGGTCTCCCCGTTCTGGTCAGGCAGAGAGAGCGGCGGCGCTTTTTTCCCAATCATTTTCCCAATCTGTGGCTTTCCCGGCATAGGCTCCGATCCATCTCATTATGTCCTCCAGTGTAGCATAAGCCAGTGGACCCCTACGGACCAGGCAAGTCCATAGATTTTCTCAATAAAAGAAACCCGCCCCCCGCTTGTGCGGAAGACGGGAATTGTATTGTTCCGGCGTGGCGGATTATTGCTTATTCTTCAGGGTTTCCGTCTCCTCCTTATAAGAACCTTCCGCATCATCGGCAACAGTCCCGTCTAATGGCGCCTCAAAATAATCACGTGAGGCCATCAGAATCCGATGCAAATGAAGTCGTATACCGATTTCTTCAGCGCGTTGTTTGCTGCTTAACATCAACTTCTCCCTTTGAAAGAAACATGCCGAGCCATCTTTGATGAACGAGGCTGGTAGAGTTTATCAGAAAAAACGCACGGTGTCGAGCAGCTATCAGACCAAGCATCTACAAATATTTCTGACCTCGGAATTTGTCAGGTAGATAGTCCTGCTTCGCCGCTTCGGGGTCAGTGAAATCGGGCGTGTATTTGTAACCTTTGCCGTAGTCGAGTGATTTCATGAGCTTCGTTGGTGCATTCCGCAGATGAAGCGGCACCGGCTCATTGGGAAACTCAGCGATATCAGCCTTGACTTTCGCGTAGGCTGTGTAGAGGGCATTGGATTTCTTGGACTGCGCGAGATACACCACCGCCTGGGCGAGATTGACACTACACTCCGGCATCCCGATGAACTGGGCAGCTTGATACGCCGCGATCGCTTGGGGCAAGGCAAATGAGTTCCCCATACCGACGTCCTCGGAAGCGAACCGGACGAGCCGGCGCGCCACGTACAGTGGGTCTTCACCCGCCTCGAGCATGCGGCCGAGCCAGTACAGCGCCGCATCAGCATCCCCGCCTCGCATCGATTTATGCAGGGCCGAGATGATATTGTAGTGTTCCTCGCCACCCTTGTCATAGAGGAGATGTGAGCGTGAAGCGATTCTCTCGACTCCCTGGGTGGTAATCTGCTCGCCGAGACTCGCACAGGCTTCGAGGACATTGTAGGCCGCCCGAGCATCCCCACCTGAAATCCCCGCGATGAACTGGAGTGCCGCATCAGTCGCCTGGATCTTCCGCTGCTTCAGAACCGCATCGTCCTGGAGTGCCGCTTGTAATAACGCCGCGAGATGTTCAGGGGTATGTTTTTCCAGCACCAGGACACGGGTCCTCGAAAGCAAAGCGGCATTCACTTCGAAACTCGGATTCTCAGTCGTCGCCCCGATGAGCGTGATCGTCCCGTCCTCGACATGCGGCAGGAGGGCATCTTGTTGCGATTTGTTCCACCGGTGGATCTCATCCACAAAGAGAATCGTCCGCGCGCCGAGTCGTCCGGTCGCCTTCGCTCCTTCGACGATCCGTTGGATGTCCTTCTTCCCACTCTCGACGGCCGAGAGCGCGATGAAATGTGATTTCGTTTCGAGCGCGATCAACCGGGCCAGAGTCGTCTTGCCGCTCCCCGGTGGTCCCCAAAAAAGGAGTGACGGCACCTGATCCGCTTCGATCGCACGGCGCAAGAACGAACCCTCGCCGAGGATTTTCTCCTGGCCGATGAAGTCCGAAAGTCGCTTCGGACGCATCCGCTCGGCCAGAGGCGGGGGCGTCAGGTCATCGTGCTCCATACGTGACGACTAGAAATCAGTCTCCGAAAAGACAAGCGAGAGTCCGACGGGGCAATGGTCTGATCCTGGCACGTCTGACAGAATGATCGACTCTTTCATATTTTGCTCGAGACTGTTGTCCACAAAAAAGTAATCGATGCGCCAGCCGACATTTCGATCACGCGCGCGAGTCTTCATGTCCCACCACGTGTAGGCGACTTCCTGCGGATGGAAATGTCGAAACGTATCGATGAAACCGGCGGCCAAGAGTTTATCAATCCAGACACGCTCCGTCGCGAGGAAGCCCGAGGTCTTTGCATTCTCCTTGGGCCGGGCGAGATCGATTTCTTGGTGGGCGGTATTCACATCGCCACAGACGACGACCTTCTTCCCCTGTTTCCGGAGATGCGTGAGGTAGTGGAGAAATTCATCGTAAAACTGCATCTTGTACTGGAGCCGGAGATCACCCGATCCGCCATTAGGAAAGTAGACGTTCAAGAGCGTGAAATGGCGAAACTCCATCTCGATGACGCGACCCTCACGCGAGAGGAGATTGTCTCCAAAGAATGTCTTCACTTCGAACGGCCGCTTCTTCACATAGATCCCGACCCCGCTGTAGCCTTTCTTTTCGGTCGAACAATTGAAATAACTCGTATAACCGTCCGGGTTGCGGAGATCCTCGGTGAGTTGGTCCGGATCGCTGATCTTGGTTTCTTGGACGGCGACGATGGGGAACTTCCCCTGCTGCATCCAGGCGATGAAGTCCTTTTTCCCGGCCGAACGGAGCCCATTCACGTTCCAGGAGATGAGCGTGTAGTGTTCTTGCATAGTGTATCGTTTCCCCTATCCTAGCATTTCCCGAGAGGCTTCAAAAGCGGCTATCCTCCGGTCTGAGTCGAATGTGCCGGTGCCTTGCCGATGAGATACTCCCGTCCCGAAAGCCGAAGCACGAGATGATCCAGCTCAGTGTAGCGCCGTTTCTTCTCGTGGATATCGACATCGTCCCCCAGCTTCAATGCCGCCGTCCCATGGCGTGGCGAGTACCAGGCGATATACGCCTTGGCATACTTCACCTGTCGAGCGATATCAAGTGTTTGCTCGAAATCCTCGCGTGTCTCACCGGGAAAGCCGACGATGATATCGGTCGTGAACTGAACATCGGGCACCTTGGCTCGGATCCGATCGACGAGTGCCAGGTACTCGTCGCGCGTGTACCACCGATTCATCGCCTTGATAATTTTGTCGCTCCCCGCCTGGATCGGGAGGTGAAGCAGCCGGTCAATGTTCGGATGCCGCGCGATCGTGTCGATCAGTTCATCCGAGAAATCCCACGGATTGGCCGAGAGAAACATCACTTTCTCAACGCCGGGGATTTCCGCCACGGCCTCGAGGAGATGCGGGAACAAGGTCGGGATGCGATGCCGGCCGAGATGCTTCACCATCACGGGTTTCACGGTCTTTCCTCCAGGGAGCGCGTACTCCGAGCCAGCCTTGATGTTTTCCGCGAGGAAGTCGGCCCCATATGAATTCACATTCTGACCGAGGAGCATGACTTCCGTCTTACCGGTCTTCACGGCTTCGCGCACTTCATGCAGGATCTCACCAAACTCCCGGGAGCGCTCCTTGCCGCGGGAAAACGGCACGATACAGAACGCGCAGAAATTATTGCAGCCATTTGAGATGACCACTGAGGCCATCTTTCCGCTGCCGCGCTTCGGTGCGTGTTCGAAGCCGACATCTTCCATCGGGAGGAATTCTTCGTTTGGGAGACGCGCCTGCATCCGCCGCATGAGCTTGCCCGACGGTTCGCGCGCTGCCGCCCCAACCAGGCAACCCGTCACGACGATATGTAGGCGCTCGGGCCCGCGCTTTGCCTTTTCCCGAAGGTTCTGGACCAAGCCGTACACCTTTTCCTCGGCCCGGTCACGCACGATACAGGTGTTCACGATGAGCGTGTCCGCCTGTTCCAAGGTCTCAGCCGGCGCAAAACCGCGCGCCTCGTACAGGCTCGCGATCCGCTCCGAATCGGCCGTGTTCTGCTGGCAGCCGAAGGTTTGAATAAAGTATTTCTGGGGCATACGTCCCACGATTGTAACGGGAATAGCGGAAAGAATCAAAAGGAACTTTAATTGATCGCCTTTATTGACTTACGAGTTCGGTCTGGCCGTTTGACCGGAGATGGATTGGGATGTCTTCGGTGGTGATCGTGTCAGTCGCGGTATCAAATGTCGCGCGGACGAGGAGGCCGGACTGGGTTTCGGGACGGAAATACTGGTCAAAGATGAAATTACCGAGCGAATAATAAATCGGTTTCCCCTGATAGTCTTCGCGTTCCTGGACCACATGCGGATGCGACCCGATGACGAGATCCGCGCCGACATCGACGAATTCATGAGCGAGCTGTTTTACAGCGGGCAGAGCCTCGACGTATTCCTCGCCCCAGTGAGCATAGATGACGATGAAATCACTAAGCTCCTTGACTGCCGTGATATCTTCGAATGCTTTCGCGCGACTGTTTGAGACAAACTGATTGTAATTCACGAAAGCGATCCGTGTGCCACGGATATCGCGGATGACGTAGCGGGTATCACCGACGAGGGGTGAACCGAACTGGGCGACACCAGACTGCTCGAGGAGCGCTTTTGTTTGCTGGACACCGTCTTCTTGGAAATTCAAGATATGGTTGTTCCCGATATTCACGAGAGTGATGTTTTCGCGTTTCAGGAGCGCAGCCGTCTCGGGCGGAAAGGTGAAGACATAGTTGTCGTGTGCCCCTTCGGCACTCGTCTCACTCACCGATTTCTGGTCCGTGATCGGCCCTTCCAGGTTAGCGACGACGAGATCAGCCGACTGGAGCGTGTCGGAGAGCGGCGCCAGGATGAAGTCCCCGCCCCGTCTCGCCGTGACCGTCCGAATCCACCGGTCGAATTGCATATCTCCGCCAAAGAGCACCGTCACCGTATCACCTTCCTGTGTCTCTTGAGGAGTCGTCGATTGGTTAAGCGACCAGAAGACCGTCGGTGCTTCTGGATGCGGGTCGACCGCTCGAGTCAGGAGCCAAAAACACCCCGCCGCGCCCATGCACGCAGCGAGTAACTGGAAGAGACGAAAATGATGTTTCAGGGGTATGGTCATCCGTGTTTTTTCTCTACGACGAGCTGGCCACAAGCAGCGTCGATATCCGCCCCCATCGTCCTGCGGCGCGTCACATCGATCCGCGCGTCCAAGAGCCTCTTCTCAAAAGCGACAAGCGCGACACTCTCGCTCGTTGCATACCGACTCTTGGTGTCATTGTAGGGAATCAGATTAATCTTTACTTTTCCGACTTTGCGAGCAAAGGCTACGAGCTTATCGGCATGGGCAGACGTGTCATTCACCCCCGCGAGCATTACGTATTCAAAGGTCAGATGCCGACGCCGGCTTTCAAACTTCAAGAAATATTCTATTGTCCACTCTGCCAGATCGTCAAGGAATTTCGGATAGGACGAAGGCATGATGGCCGTGCGTGTCGCCCCATCTGCACTGTGCAATGAGACCGCCAGACGCACCGGTGGCCAGGTCTCATCGGCGAGGAGTTGCCGAAGCATCGGAATGAGACCCACCGTCGAAACCGTCAGCCGCGTCGGTCCCATATCCGTGTGGGCGAGGAAGGCTTGGAGCGACGCCTTCACATTCGCATAATTCGCCAGTGGCTCCCCCATGCCCATATAGACGACATTTGAAATCCGCTGTTCGAGCTCGTGATGTGCATCGAGGAAATACATCCAATAGCGGTACTGATCGATGATTTCATCCGCCGAGAGATTGCGGGTGAAACCCATCGTCCCGGTCGCACAAAACGTACAGGCCATCGCACAGCCGACTTGGGAAGAGACACAGATGCTCCAAAACCCGCGCGCATTCTGCATGAGCACCGTCTCAATCCGCTTCCCATCCACCGTTTCGAGCACCGCCTTGAACGTATCGAGTTTGACGCTCTGCAACAAAGCGACGGGTGTCAGAGACAGCCACGTCGCATGTTCCTTGAGTTCTTTCCGGATGTCTTTGGACAGGACGGTCACATCCTCCCAGGATTTCCAATCCGGCCGAAACAAAGCCGCCTCCACTTGCCGGAGACGGAAAGCCGGTTGGCCTGCAAACAGATTGGTCAGCGTTGCGGAGCGTGTTTCCATAGTCGGGGGTCCAAGCACTGTACCCCGACCGCGTCCGAGCGTCAAGACTACGGCTTCTTCTTTCTCATGCCCGCGAAGAGGTCCCGGCCCGTTTCAAGTGTCGCTTGATGCACCTCTTGGTCATGGTCCAGGCGTTCAAGCGCCTCAAGAAATTTTTTCTCCTGAAAGGCCGTTTCTTTGGCGGTCTGCTCGAGGTATGCCTTACGCTGTCCTTCGGTCCACCGATAGCGGTAGAGATCACGGTGCCACTGGTAGGCGACAAACCCCGTGATGACGATGAAACACAAAGAAAAGAGCGTCTTGTAATGGCGGATCCAGAAATACAATCCTCGTTTACGGGCGGCTGCGAAAGATATTTTTTTGAATGAGAGCTTCATAGGGTACATCAGTCTTTCATATAGACAACCGTTTCAAAGACAGCATTCAACGTGTCCGGGTGCGGGCGAGTGGCGGGTTCAGTCAGCGGGACACCGAACGGATCGAGAGCGCCGGACTCTGGGGCGACTCGGTCGACTTCGTCAAGTTGGGCTTTGATATTCATTCCGATGATATCGAGTGCGTATGGCAGCGACTCGAGCCGCGAGAGGTAACGAACGATATCGCCATAGGCACCAGTCACGGTGATCGTCAGTTTCAAGTACTTCTTGAGCGGGAGTTCGGCCACGAGACCGGTTTCTTTACTGGTCGGACTCGCCTTTTTCGCCGACGGTTCAGCAGCATCCTCAGCTTTCCCCTCATCAGCCACAGCTGGCTTCGCCGTACCGGTTTTCTTCTCAGTCGCCGTGATCTTGCTCTCCAGGAACGCATTATCACGGGATTCGATCTCGATCGCGACACCTTCCTCCCCCGCGAGGTGCTCCAGCCGCTCGATGAACTCGACCAGCCGATCCTTCGTCAGGATGATGCCGAGACTACCGACGTGTTCTGCGATGAGCGCGTGCTGAGCCTCGAGTTCGGGCAGCCGCTCCAACTGTTTCTCTCGATGCTCGCGCGTCACAGCATGCTTTTGGATATCGTCCATTTTCGTCTGGATAGTCGACAACAAGAGACGGATACCGAACCACCCAACCAACCCGATCGTCCCAAAGAGAACGAGCTGGATCACGGTCGGCTTTATTTTTTCCCACATCGGATTCGGCATAGCGTTTAGGATTGGATCAGGCATTCGCGACGGAACCTGAAGTCGATTTGAAAATCAATTTCCTTCTGCGAGAACAGGTTCGAGATCGGAACACGCACATCGCTGACGCATTCGTCTCCCTTCAAGGCCGCCTCGAACTGGAGGAACTGATCGCGCGTGCCCGCTTGGCCGGCGATCGAAACAGTGTAGTCCTTGGTCATCAGTTCGACTACCACGACGCCTTCCGGTGTGAGTGACTGAAGCGATGAGAACAGTTTACTCCAATGGAGATGGGACCGCTGATACTGGGCGATGCTCTCGGTTTCGGCATTGACCCGCTTGAACTCATCCTGATAATTCACCAGCTGCTTCGCTTCCGCATTGTATTGCTCGAAGGCGGCGAGCGTGTCTTGCCCAACCTTCACTTGAAAATTGAGAATCGTGTAGATCCCACCGAGGATGATCACATAGTACAGCTCGAGCAAGAGCACGAGTGTCGTTTGCCACACGAAAAACCGGTAGCGGAACTTTCGCACCAGGGCATCCTTTTTCGCTTCGGGGAGGAGATTAAGTAAGATCTTCATATTCATCCAGGCCGCGGAGCGCGAGGCCAATAGCGGTCGAATACTGTACCGAGCGCCCCCGATCGATGGGCGGCAGCGACCGGCCGAGCTTGATGTTTACCCATGGATTACCGAATTCTACCGACTGGTTCAGACGCTTGGTGAGAAATGGCAAGAGGCCTTTCATATTGGAGCCACCGCCGCAGAGCACGATACTGTCGATCGTGGTCGAATAACCGAGGTTTGTGAGGTAGAAATTCGTTGATCGTTCGATCTCGATGGCGAGGTTCTCGAGAATCGGCTGAGCGGCTTTGAAGAGTGGGCTCTTCATCGCGAGTGATCCGAGGCCATACTTTAACTTCATCGCTTCTGCCTCCTCGAAGGGAATACGCATCTCCTTCGAAATCGCATCCGTGATCATCTGAGACGAGAGTGGGACACTCGACGTAAAGCACGGCGTGTGGCCGATCGCCACGAGGAAACTGGTCCGCCGATCGCCGATATCGACAATCAGACGGGTCTTGCTCTCATCTTTATCGAGGAGAAGACTCCGCGCCTGAGCGATAGATTCCGTTTCGAGCCCGATGACTTCGAGTCCGACTTTTTCCAGGAGACTATGGATTTGGTCCACCGTGGACCGTGCCACAGCGATGACGAGGACACTCATCTTGTTCTGTTCTTTGAACAGCTTCCGGTCGAGTACCTGATAGTCGTAGTATACCTGGTCCAGTGTCAGCGGGATATTGGCTTCGATCTCCCACTTGATCGCCTCTTTCACCTCTTCTGGCGCCATCGTCGGCAGCGCGACGACCCGGAGGAACGCTTTCGTCTCAGGCAACGAGCAGATGACTTTCCTTGTCTTCACGGGTTTCGGCTCGGTCGTATCCAACAACTGCTGAATCGCTTGCGCGACGACGTCCTCCTTGACGATATCGCCATCGACGATACTCCCGAGCGCGATCGGCACCGAACCGAAGCTCGAGACCACGTCTTCATCCCCCTCGCGTTCCAGCCAGATGGCTTTGACAGAGAGATCAGACAGGTCCAGACCAAACGGCTGGGGAAAGAGATCAAATACCTTCTTCCGAAAAAAACTCATACCAGAATGTTTGTTTACAACCGTGTTGGTGTTTCGTCCTCTTCAATCATACCATGCGTTCCCCCTACAATTCCTCCCAAAGATCGAGTTCGTATTGTGTCCCGGTTGGAAAATACGGCGGCGGATAGTACAACAGGTTGTTATCATAGTACAGGTTGCGCGTCGTGTAGCCAGTACCGTCCGTCCAGGCAAAACCGTAGCGGAGATTGGTCGCGATCGCACCGTACACAGTGATGACAGATTTCGAGTCGGGCGAGTAGCCCTTATCGACGTAGTGCTCACGACCGACTCGACCCTGTTGCGCCAGTAGTGCTGCGTCGATCCGCAAATCATTCTCGCTCGCCCATCCGATTTCGATATTGTTCTGACCAACGATGCCAATGATGTCGCGCCCATCAGTATTCGTATACCGGACATCGTTCAAGATGTAGACCGAAGGTGCGGGTCCGCCCAAGAGATCCGCCGCCGCGATCGTCACCTTCCGGTCATTGATCGTCCCCTCCACCCAGACATTGTCCTCGACAAATATCACTCCATCATCGGGTATCGAATGATTGCTGAGACAGAGCCCGGAACATGAGCTACACGTACCACCCCCGCTGTTCCGGGTATACCTCGTTATCGAATAACTCGTGTTATACGTGTTCACTTTACACGTATCGTATGTCCCGTTGGATTTCAAAATGATCCGCGTCCCGAGATTATTCGCGCCCGTACCATTGTAATACGACCCTGTTCCCTGAGCCGCTGTCTTCATCAGACTGAGGTCGCCCAAGACACCGTTGAAATCGATCGTGGCTACCGGGAACTGTCGGCCTGCCTCGAAGACATCCGTTCGAGCCGGGACAGCAGCCGGGGGCAAGGGATCCGTCGGTGAATCATGGGTATGCACCCCGAACTCATTGCCGCCGGTATGGTCCGGGTCATTGTAATCGATAACTGCACTCGTGATGACATTGTGGGCAACACCATCAAAGCGGATTCCGACATTCGAGTGAATTTTCCCAAATACTTCGGTGCCTGCCCCAAAACGCATGAAGTCATTCGCCAAGACAGCACTCTCACTCCAAGACGGCCGCCTGAGCCGGACTTGGAGGACGCGGACCAGATCCGGATACCGATAAGTCCAGGCGGTGGACTTCACAATCGCAATAGTCGATCCTGTGGTCGGCGGCGTCACTTCCAGACGATACCGTCCAACCACTCCGCCCGATGGATCCGCGTAATCATGTTCGTACGGGGTCCCCACTCCATAGGCGGTTCCGCTCGTCCAGAACGCCTGGATCTGCGAGGCCGTCTTCCCTTCGACATTGTGCGCCAGATACCAACGATAGAAATCGATCCCTGCTTCGGCAATTTGGATCGACTGCTCACGCGAGCGGATCTGGAGCGAGTACTTAATGTTGGAGGTGACGAATTGGATGATGGACACGAGAATGATCTGCACCACGGCCATAATGATGAGACCGTAGACGAGCGCACTCCCGCGCTGGCTTCTCATCGGTCGGCTAGTTGTCATAGGATTCCAAGTTACGGAGGTCCACGAAGGATTCCACATTGATATTATTCGGCGCCTTGATCGGATCGATATTCATCCGGAGGAGCACCCGGACGAGCCGCACATCCTCGATGGCAATCGGTGTCGCGATCGGATTGTTCACGGTATCACCCGGATAGTTCTCATTATAGTAGTAGAACACGGGCTGAGCCGCTTCATTGACGATGTAGTTCGCGATAATGCTCGTCGTGCCGTCCCCTGACGCATACGTCGGTGGTGTCGCCGCCGATGGCTCGCGCACGCCACGCATCAGCTGATCATTGGCTGTATCGAGCCAATAGTGCACCCGTTCCGTCACCCCATCATTATCGATGTCGAGATACACCTGGATATCGAAATCATCGCCTGACTCGATGGGATAATCGCCATTATCGGCCTGACGAACTTTGCGAAGGTTGTTGATGATGTCGCTCGAGGCCCGGTTCACCTGGACCGCCGTCACCCCGGTCTCAAGGATGAACTTATTCGTCTTCCAGCTGCTCGAAAAGAGGAGTGTAAAGCCAATAGTACCGATACCCATAATGAAAATCGCCACGAGCATCTCGACTAAAGTCATCCCTTTGAGGTGTTTTTGAAACAGCGACATACGTTGTTCGGTCATCAAGATGGAGTCAGATCGACGGTTATCGGTTCGAGTCCGGCAGTGACCGTGACCGTCCCCGTTTCAGTATCGTACCCCGCAGCCGTAATCTCATAATCATAGGTCGCCGCGACCATACCCGGCGTCGCCGTCTCGGGGAAATAGGCTTTTCCATATTGACTCGTGGTGACCGTCTCATCATACGTGAGCGTCGTGTTGGTGAGCTGGACCGACGCACCGCTAACCTCCGTCGCATCAGTGGCATTTGTCACGGTGAAGAGGACTCCATTCACGGCTTCGTCGGCGAGAATCATCGCCACTCCTTGAGTCGTTCCCGGCGCCAACGGGATAAGGTTCGGGGCCGAGGTCGACTCAGGCTCGAGACGAATGAACGTGTACCCGGTCTCTCCAGGATCAAGCGTCCAGGTATAACTGCCGTAGCTACGATTGGCGTAGTCATGTTCGCCATCCGTATCGGTCGAATCATCCATCCCAAAGTCTGATACCGCCACGCCCGTCCCCGACTGCGTCCCGATCTGGCGACCGCCATCGATTCGATAATCGATATCTGGGATATCCGCATCGAACGGATCCTTCGTCCGAAGCTCAAGCGTCGAGGACTGATCCATCACGAAGGAAGCTTGATTCACGACTGCGTTCACGACCGAAGCATGGACATCCACCGGGATAAAAGCCGTCGTCGGATACGGCGCATACGTGGCGCTCCCGAAATGACCCCCCTTCGAAAAGGTCACGTGGTACCCCTGAGAACTCGCCGGGGCGCCAATGAGGAAGAGATTGCCCGTCGCATCCGTCGTCGTCGTCACGTCTACCGATGGGCTGACCGAACTATTGCTGATATGCACCGTCGCGCCCGACAGACCGTTGCCCTCTGAGTCGAGGATATTGATCGACAAGATGCCGCCACCCACGGACTGCTCGATGCCCGGCGGAGCAAAGGTCGAAAAGAGCGCCACCTTTTCCGCTTCGCTTTCGTCTCCCCAAGCGACTTCGATGCGCACCCGTTTGGAATCATTGGGAACGAGATCATTCGGGCTGCCACCCAGCGTGCCGTCATAGGCATCATCGACATATTGGATGAACGTATGCACCTCATAGTGCATATTGTTCACCTGAACTGTTTCGTCCTGTGCAATATCGCCAGCGGGGATGCCTGAGATTGTCCCGATATTGTCATAGTCCAGACTCCGGACGATCTCCATTTTCTGATTGGCGAGCGCGATGGCTCCCAGCCGGTTCTTCGACTGCTGGATGAGCGCCGTGCCATAGGCGAAGGTCTGAAAGAACACGGTCGTGATCAATGCAAAAAGGAAAAGAAACACCAGCGCCTCAATGAGGGTGAACCCCCTTCGGTGCCATCTCCGCTGACTCAGGTATTGCATAGGGTACTACTGGATGTTTTCGAGGACGCTGTACATCGGCTGGAGCATCGCCACCGCCATGAAACCAACCATTCCACCGATGAGAAGCATCAGAATCGGTTCTATGATCGATGACATGTTCTTGGTGATCTGCGAGACCTCTTCCTCATAGAACTCTGCCAACCGCTGCAGGACATTTTCCGTCTTACCGGTTTCTTCCCCGACTTGGATGATCTGCGGCACGAGAATCGGAAAGAGGGCCGGGTACCGTTCGATGATTTTGGAAAGCTCGGTTCCCTTCTGGACTTCCTCGATCGCCAGCACGAGCGCCTCCTTGTAGTGGACATTGCCCAACGTCCGCGACACGATAGTCAGCGCGCTGATAACCGAGACACCGCTCTTCAGAAGCGAGCTGTAGATGCGGGCGAAACGAGCGCAGTTCACCTTGATGATGATATTGCCCACGATCGGCAACCGGATGACGAGCCAATCGATGGCGTACCCGCCGGCGGCGGTCCGGGCGGCGGTCCGGAAACCGATGATCGAACCGACTACGATGAGGATGGCGATCAGCCAATGGGCACGGAGCAGATCCGAGAGATGGATGATGAAGAGTGTCGTCACCGGCAGTTTCACATCCATATCGATGAACACCCCGGTAATCTTGGGCAAGATATAGGTTAGCATCAGAGTCGCGATGCCGATCATCGCGACGACGATGACCGCCGGATAAATCATCGCACCTCGGACCTTGGAGATGAGATCATTCTCCTTTTCGAGCTGCAGCGCGAGGATTTCGAGCACTTCTTCGAGGTTGCCCGAAACCTCTCCGACCGAGATCATGTTGACGAACAGTTCATTGAACACCGCCGGATACTTGGCCAGACCCTCGGAGAGCTGTTTCCCGGCCTGGACATCATCGTACACGCTGAGCAGGATTCCCTGAAAGCGTTTATTCCGCGTCTGGACCGAAAGGTTGTGAATCGCCCGTGATACCGTCAGGCCCGACGAGACCATGACCGCGAGGTTGCGCGTGAAAACCATCTTCTCCTTGAGCGGCACCGTCCGAAATCGGTCGAAAAATTTCACCTGCGGCCCCTCAGACGAGGCTTCGATGCATTTCATGGACGTGACGAGAAAGCCTTGCGTCCGAAGTTCCTGAGCCACTTGCTTCTCATCCTTCCCGGTGACCTCGCCACCCTTGGTCTCCCCAGAAGAGATGTTCTTGGCAGTATATAAATATTTCGGCATGGCCGTTTTCTTGTGTGTGTTTCTTTTCCTCTAGTATACCATCACGCCCGGGCATCAGCCACGATTCTTCGAAGGGTCAACCAAAGGGGTACACCAGAGAAACCGCGACAGGTACGTCAAACTGAAAGCCCGTGGATAGCGAGCCGTTCTTTGAAACGATCGAAGACCACTGGACCCTTCGGATGTGGGAGAAAGATAAGTGCCTCGTCCGTCGCGAGGATGAATGCTCCCGGGGTTTGAGATTTCGGATTGCGCGCGATTTTCCCTTTCTGCCAGCGTGATAACCGATCCTCCCAGCCCGTCCACACCAGAGCCGATTCCAGCCACTTTTGCATCCGGCTCGTGAACGGTGTCGGTTGGCACAGCCAGTGATTCGGGATGACCGTTGGCTGATAGGTCGGCTTCATCCGAACCATCCAACGATTCGCCAGCTCGAAGCGCCGCTCCGTCTCACGCCCCGAAAGCGTGTACATGAACCGGTACTCGCTCGCCGAAAAATAGTCCTGCATGGCAATCTCCAGACTACTGTCGGTCACGAAATGATTCAGACAAGCGCGGTTCTCGATATGCCGGCCATGGCGACGCTTCCCCATGAGTTGGAGAATGAGCGAGAGCGCCGTGCGACCACGCCAGATCGCCCCCTGTCGGAGCACGACGAACAGGTCCCAGTCACTCTCTCGATCGCCGTGCTTCATCGAGAGGCTGCCCGTCAAGGCGATGAGTCGGACGAAGGGCACCCAAGCGAGCGACCGGACCAGCCGAGCGGCCCGTTTGATCTTGGCTACCGAGTATTTTTCCCGTCGAATCCGTTCTCGCACCAAGACTTCTCGCCCAGGCAGCGTCACGAAGCCTTGGGATTGAGTGATCACCTGATCTTGGATGAGTCCGTCGAGCGCCACCGCCACCTGCCCCAACATCGGCACCTCCGCCATCGGAACGTCCCGCGTCGTGATGAGATGCTTCCACACTTCGAACTCCGTCATCGGGTACTCCAATGCGTCATAGTAGACGATAGTCGCCAAAACCGCTTTCCGCAGCATAGTGGAACCGATTACAAGTACTTGCCGGTGAAGCCTGCTTTGATTTTTTTCAGTTTTTCCGGGACGCCACAGAAAACCAGCGTGCCACCTCGGTCGCCGCCGTCTGGCCCCATATCGATGACCCAGTCCGAAGCACGGATGACATCGATATTGTGTTCGACGACCAGGACGGTATTCCCCTTGTCGACGAGCGCATTCAAAACCTCGAGCAACCTCCGAACGTCTTCAAAGTGGAGACCAATCGTCGGTTCGTCGAGGATATAGAGTGTCTTGCCGGTCGATTTCCGAGCCAATTCCGTGGCGAGCTTGATCCGCTGGGCCTCACCGCCCGAGAGATTGGGCGCACTCTGACCCAGGACGAGGTAGCCGAGACCGACTTCTTCGAGCACGCGCAGCTTCTCTTCGATCATCGGCTGGTCGAGGAAGAAATGCCGCGCTTCGGTCACCGTCATTCGGAGCACATCCGAGATATTCAAGCCCCGGTATTGGATCGCGAGCGTTTTCGCATTGTACCGAGTGCCGCCGCAGACCTCGCAAGGGATGTAGACATCCGGCAACAGATACATCTCGATCTTCTTCAGTCCCCCGCCCTGGCAAACCTCGCACCGTCCGCCGCGCATATTGAAACTGAAATACGAAGCCGAGTAGCGTTCCTTTTCCGCCTCGCTCGTCGCCGCGAACACATCCCGGATGAGACTGAAGATGCCTGTGTAGGTCGCTGCGTTCGAGCGCGGTGTCCGGCCGATAGGATCTTGGGTCACCGTGATGACCTTGTCGATATGTTCGATCCCCTTGAGCGCCTGGTGTGCACCCGGATCCGTCCGCGCCTGATAGAAGTGCCGAGACAATGCCCGCGAGAGGATATCGTGGACCAGAGTCGACTTCCCCGAACCCGACACTCCCGACACGGTGATGAATTTCCCGAGCGGGATCTCGACTGTCACATCCTTCAGGTTGTGTTCGGTCGCGCCGACGATAATGATCGCCTTGCCCGAGCCATGGCGCGGGGCATCGCGTTGCATCACAGAGCGCTTGCCGGAGAGATACTGGCCCGTCAGCAGTTTCGACTTCATGAGTTTGTCGGGCGTCCCAGAAAAGATAATCTCACCACCCTCTTTGCCCGCGCCAGGACCGAGATCAATGATCCAGTCGGCTTTGCGCATGATCGAGACATCATGTTCGACGACAACCAGCGAATTGTTCGCACCTCGCAATTCTTCGAGCGCCCGGATGAGCCGATCGGTGTCGCGACTGTGGAGTCCGACGGACGGCTCATCCAGGACATAGATGATACCCGACAGACCGGACCGGATCTGAACAGAGAGACGGATCCGCTGTGCCTCGCCGCCCGAGAGCGTATCGGCGCTCCGCGACAACGACAGATAGCCGAGACCGACCTTGTCGACAGCCGCGAGCCGCATCTCCATCTCATTGAACAACGGATCGATGAGCGATTTCACCTCGCCTGCTTTCAAGAGTTGTGAGCGGAGATCGCGGAAGAACAACCGAAGGTCCTCGATCGACTGGCTGACGAAATCATTGATATTCTTTTCGGCGATGAAGACTGCGAGTGATTCGGTCCGCAGCCGCTTCCCGCCACAATCCGGACAGCGCCGCATGAACATGAAGGTCTCGATCTCGGCGCGGAGATGATCGGATTTCGTCTCACGGTATTTGCGCTCGAGCAATCCCAGCACGCCCGGGAAACCGAATTCGTCGGCGAGGTCGCGCGACACATCGCCACGGAGGATATAGGTCCGTTGTTTCGCCGTCAGTTTCTTCACTGGCACATCGAGCGGAATCCTCTCGCGCTTCGCCATCTCGCGCAGGAGCGCCATCGGGCCATTGCCGTTACCGCGGTCGCTATTCATCTTGCTCCACGGACGGATCGCGCCTTCGGAGATAGACAGCGTGTCATTGGGGATGACGAGCGCGGGGTCGAATTCGAGCGTCACACCGAGGCCAGCGCAGGTCGGACAGGCGCCTTCGGGACTATTGAATGAAAAATGGGCCGGTGAAAACTCTGGCAACTCGATCTGGCAGGATTCACAGCGGTAGCGTTCATGATAGGTGTGCCGATGTTTGCCATCGACGAGGAGACGCATCACCCCATGGCCGGTCTGAAATGCTGTGTGGATCGAGTCGAGCATGCGCTCCTTGTCCGGCCGCACAGTATCAAGTGCCAGACGATCGATGACGACGAGGCACTCTGCCGGCGCCGTCAGATCGACCGTCTGGCGAAGCTCGGGTAGAGCAATCGCCGTGTCGTGGTGCCAGACCCGGACAAACCCCCAGTCATCGATGAGATCGAGTGCCTCCGCCCAGTTTTTCCCCGCCAGGAGCGGACTGTCCGCGGCGAAAACCAAGGGAGAACCGTTGGGCAAAGAGAGAATTTCTTCGAGGATAGCGACGGCCGTCTTACGAGACAGCGTCTGATGGCATTTCGGGCAATGCGGCTGGCCGACCTTGGCAAACAAGAGGCGCAGATAGTCGTATACCTCCGTCATCGTGCCCACCGTCGAACGTGGACTGCGCGAGACGCTCTTCTGGTCGATCGAGATCGCAGGCGACAGATTGCGGATCGTGTCCACATCCGGTTTGTCATAGCCCTCCATGAAGTTCCGCGCATACGCCGAGAGGCTCTCGACATAGCGCCGGTTCGCCTCGGCATAGAGCGTATCAAACGCGAGCGATGACTTCCCCGACCCCGACAGCCCAGTCACGACGACCAGGGCATCTCGTGGGATATCGATGTCGATGTTCTTCAGATTGTTCACGCGAGCTCCACGAATTTCAATGACACTCTTTTTTCCAGGCATAGGTTGCGGTCCAGAAGACGAATTGTTTCCGAGTATAGCAGATTTTCGCGCGTGGGTAAACCGCCGCACCTGCTAGAGTGAAAAGTATGGAATTGAGAGAGCGAGCCCGACCATCCAACGGCCAAGGTCGCCGATATTTCATGTATCCGCTCCCCATTGTCGGATTGAGAAAAAGAAAACCCCGCCGCTACCGTTCGGTAAAATGCGGGGTCAAAGGACCAAGTATCAAGGGTCTAAGAGACCAAAGGTACAGAGTCCGAAGTGCTAACTTGCGAGACGGGGAACGCGAAGGCTCCATCATCGTGCCAGTAGTTGCCCGGGCGACCGAAGTAGGCATTCACCTGCTGCCCAACGTCGTCACGGCTCGATCCGAGGATGCTCGGGCGACCGTCGGAATCGATGATGGGTTCGTGGGGCACGGCGACGTAGTAGATGCCCCAGCGCTCCAGTTGCTCATCCGAAATCGCTTCCCGGATGAGGAGTGCCAGTTCACCGCGGAGGTCATTGGACTTCCCGTAATCACGCTCGCCTCGGGCCCGCAGGTTGGCCGTGGTACGCTCGACATCAGTGTCGAACTCCTTCTTGCCGAACAAAAGCGCCACCGTGTATTGCTTGCCGGGTTCCAGACGATGCTTCGCGTCGTAGTCCGGGCGAGTGAGCACATCGCGGGCCCATTTGGTGGGCATGGAACCAGCGGCGTTGAGACGCACCAGCCACTCTTCTCCCGTCAGACCGAGACCGGTGACGGTGATGAGAAAGCGGCCGTGCTTGTCGGTCTTGTAAAGCGGGTCGAGGCCGAGGAGCTTGCGGAACTCTTCGCGAGACGGAATGGTCCCGACCACACAAGCTTCGGCGACATCCGCGATACGGCCTTCACCTAACAATCTTTCTTGAAACACTTCCGGTGTGACACCCTTTTGAACGAGGGTGTCGTAGAGCTTCGTGACTTGAGGGAATGAAATAGTAGAGGTGCACATGTTGCAGTCTCCTAACTATATGCTAGTCCTTGCGGGTAGCGTGCCCTAAGCTCTCGAAAGATTCGAGTTTGCCAGAGCAAAGAAACCTCTCCTCACTTGGAGGTTCGACCTCCAAACTAAAGGACTCTGTGCTTTGGCAAACGGTCTGTGATTATTAAGGTGCTAAACGGCAGTATACACCTTTTTAGGCGTTCTGTCCAGAGTCGAGTAAGGGCTTCCTCAAGGGTTCTCTTAGCCCTGGAGGAACTGCTCACGCCGCTTCTTGCGATGGAAGCCGATCGCAAAGCGGTGCGCTTCGGCATTGGCGAGGAGGATGTCGTGTTCGAAACGCTTCACGAGAGAGCGCGGCCCGATGATGCGGTCAGGCCGGTGCTTCGCATTCTTCACGACGCCGACAACGGGGATAGTCAGCTTTTTTTTCTTCAATATCCGGGTCGCGACATCACTCTGGAGCAGCGCCCCGTCGACGACGATGAGCTCGGGCAAGGTCCACTCGCTGTGCGCCAGGCGGCGCGTCAGGATTTCTTCCAAGGCTGACAGGTCATCACCCCCATGAGCATTGCGGAGCTTGAACAACCGGTACTGGCTCTTCTTCGCGAGTGCGTGCTGCACGACCGTCATGACGCCGACCGTCGCCTCACCCTGGAGGTGCGCCGTATCATACGCCTCGATCCGCGCTGCGGATGTTTCCTCGCGGTCCGCCTTCATGAGCGCAACATCGCGGATATGGCCCAGATCAAAGAGAAGCTTTTTGATCTCCTGTGCTTCCTCAAAACGCAAGTCCTTGGCTGCGACTTTCATCTCGCGTTCCAGATTCTTCACGAGATCGGCTTTCTGTCCGCCAAAAAATAGTGCGATCCGTTTCACGGTCCTCCGATACTCGGCCCCCGTGATGGTACCGGCACAAACGCCCGGGCACAGGCCGATCTGCGCCTGGAAACACGGGCGCGCTTTTTTCCTTTGTTCATCAGTGAGTTCGGCATACGGCACACACTTGTCCCGATACGGGAAGATCTGCCGCACGATCCGAAGTGCCGTCCGAAGTGCTTCCCCGCGCGGGTAGGGCCCGAATTTCTCCTTGATCGGGAAGACGAATTTCCCTGTCTCGATGTCGCGCTCGCGGACGAGCAGGATGCGCGGATAGTTTTCTTTCGTGATGACGACAAAGTTATAGCTCTTGTCGTCCTTCGCATCGGTATTGTACGGCGGTAAGTGCTGCTTGATGAGCTGTCCTTCCCGGATGAGCGCCTCGAGCACCGAATCGAGCTGGATCCAACCGATGGCCAGGACGCGCTCACGCATGAGGACGAGCTTCGGCCCGCGCGTCTCCTCCAGGTCGGAGCCGAAATAGCTCTTCACCCGGTCTGACAAGATTGTGGCCTTGCCGATGTAGAGGATTTCATCGTCCAGACCCAGAAAGAAATATATGCCCGGGGTTTCCGGCAAGGGATTCGCCTCGAGGAAGCGAGTCACACTGATTTTCTTCTGCCAGGGATGAGACATAGTGAGTAGTCATGCTATCGCAACTCGACCTCGTTGACAATCCTGTACTAACGGTGTATCCTATCACGAAAGTAACTTACCAAAGGGAGTGGAGAAATGGCAAGGAAGGCAATGGTGCATCCTACTCATTACTACACCATCCGCGATGCTATCATCGCCGAGATGGGCCCGAAATTCGACCAAACCACATTCAATCAGCGCTTCCCCAAGGCAGCCAGGCCGCACAACGTGATCCCTTTTACAGATGGCTACCTTACCCATCGGCGTATAATCGGTGACCTCGTCAGAGACAAGATGAGGCGTGCCCGCGCAGCGGCACCCAAGGACCAGCTCACGCTCATCTGATGATTCATCGTTTTTTTGGAGGGGCGCCCCCTCCAACCACGTACTACCCTGAGCAATTGGTACGTGGTCTTTTTCTATCTTCTGAATAACACACGCTCGCTTCACCTATTACTACCCGAGTTTACGACCATGAAAAAACCGGCTGGGAAGCTGTTGCTCCCCGGCCGGCTAATACTTTTCGACGTCTTCAAGACTTACCCAAGTGCTGACGTGAGCCTTGACTTAGGTGGTGGTGTGGCCGCTTCGGCTCTCCGGTACTTTGCCGATCGGCGGGTTTTCCCCTGTTCGAGAAGGAATGACGCTGGGGATAGCCGCGCTCGAACACTCTTGCGCTCCCAATAGCCAAACCGAATACGCGAATCCTGACGTGCGATGGACTGTGCGAGCTTCAGTACTTTGAACCCCGGCACCTCGCACACATCATGAACCCCCCCCTTCGTATCTTCCTGATTGCGCGACCAGGCCTCTTCACCGATACAGTATTCGGCCAAATATGCCGCCACCACCGCATTCGATTCCCCTGACTTAATTTCGAGGAAATACCTCACCTTCAGCTTGTCAACCATAGAAACCTCCGTGTAGTTGTGGAACGAACAGAAAAACTGTGCTGCTACGTTAGCACAAAACACCAAAAAATCAAGGGTGACTAAAAACCGGTGCAGTTAGGCCTGCAACCGGTTTCTCCAACACACATAGTACTCGACAGTCCTACAGACTCCTGGAGTTTATAACGCAGTTCTCTCTGCGACACAGGTTTATCAGCTCTTTGCCTAAAAGAGTTTTTCAGACTGGGTGTTGCTTTCCTTAGTGTTGGTAAGGAAAAACATTCACCCCTGTAGCCAACACCAAACTTTATCAGATTCGCCTCCTTAAGTCCTTTTTGGGACAAGAGGGTTGGGTCACTCTAAGAAAGCTCTCGAGCGCAGGGGTTTCTCAAAAGTTGGGTCATAGACCTTTCCTTAATTGATTAACCCCTTGTGAGGTACATATATTTTACCGAGGCTAATTTTACAAGTCAACTCTTTGGAACAACAATCATCGCCTTGCGTTCTGTTTTGATGGGGAGGTGTTTGCCCGTCGGATACTCGCGGATCGCGGCGTAGAGTGTCGCTTCGGGATAGCGGTAGCCAGCGCCTTTGCGCGTGCCCGGATCATTGGTGATGAATTCCTGGGTCGCTGCATCGTATCCCGTGATGACGAGCATATGCTGCAGTGGTCCGGGCTGTGTGAAGTTGGGGTTCTTGAGTGCCTGGCCATTCGTCGGGATTATGATGAGTCCCTCGGCCGTCGCCCGTCTCAACTCATCGAGCGTGAAATCGTATGCGATTTTGTAGTCCGTGATATCGAAGTAGTCCCTGAGCAAAATCTCGGCCGTATCCGCTACATCCGTATCGACGCCCTGACCGATCACTTTCTCCTGAAAGCGAGCCATCGCAATGAGCGCCTGTTTGGCTGTGGCCGGCGTATATGTCTTTCCGGTTCGCCAGGCCGCGACCATCAGCGCCGAAGCTTCCTCACAGCCGTTTTGAAATTCACTTCTGGCCCGCTCCCCTGTCGGCGCCTGGGAAATAAATGGCACATCTGGCCAGGTCCTCGGCTTGGCGGCTACCGAGACTTCGGGAATAATTTCAGGGACGGGAACCGGTTCGGCCTCGATCACTTGCTCTTCCTCGACAACCGGCGCAGGAATCGCCTGATCGAATGTCATCCCCTCATCGGCTCGCTCGGTAAAATACTTCAAGGAATAGTAAACTCCCCAACCAATAGCGGCCGCCCCGAGAATAAAAATAATCGCCTTTCGGAAATTCATGCCTCTATCGTAGCATTATAAAGAAAAGTCCCCGCCACGCAGCGCGCAACAGGGGCCTGAATCGAGGAGCTCATAGTTTTCGGATAGGATTCCGGATTTCTCCCCAAAGACGAAAGCCATTCACCTCGGAATAAGACACTCGGAAACCACACCGCCATCCGTTCTTCGTACCTATGAAACCGTAGACAAGTTCGATGTACGCGACAGCGTTGTATCGACGTGGCCCGCGCGGCGGCCCAACGGAAAAATGTATCGCTTCGAATTCGCGTGTGTCATCGGGATGATAGCATAGCCGGACAGCGTGCATGACCGATGTCTTCACGTGTTGTTGCCAGCCCCCCTTAGCCTCATCAACACCCTGATGCGGATCAATGAACGCGACGCCAATGATCGATCGTGGGACGGCCCAGGCGGTCCGTGAACGATATCGCCTCATTTCGACTCCCATACTGTACAACCTCCTTTCGTTCAACCAAAGAAAAAACCGTTGAAGGATTTCTTTCCTGTCGTGACCTATACGGCCCACCGTAATACCATAACGCTCGATAGTGAGGTCGTATCGTCGTGCTCCTCAAAATGAATTTGAAAAGAATAGTCCTCCGAACCTAGCACCAAATATTTCCCAGGACAAAAGCTAGCGGCGGCGGCCGAAGTGACGTGTACCGGTGCGGGATGAGGAACGTGGTGACGTTGCCACACGGCGGACACTCTTCACTGCCCGAGGCTCACCCTCTGGGACTACTCCGCCCTTGATTGGGAGCGTGATACGCATGAGGCGTTCGATGTCGCGGACATTGCCCTTTTGATCGGGTGTCGCGAAGGAAATCGCCCGGCCCTCACGACCCGCGCGAGCGGTGCGGCCGATGCGGTGGACATAGTCTTCCGCCTTTTCCGGCAGATCATAATTGATGACCACTTCGATACCCGAGACATCGATCCCGCGCGCGGCGATATCCGTCGCCACCATGACACGGTACCGACCCGCCTTGAAACCATCGAGGGCTTCGCGGCGCTGGCTGAGCGAACGGTTCGAGTGGATTTCCACCGCCTGATGCCCCTTGTTACGGAGCGACAACGCGATGCGCTTGGCGATGAATTTGGTCCGAGTGAAGACGAGCACGCTGCCCGAATACTCGCCGAGGAGCTTCAAAAGGAGGTCGAGCTTTTCCATATGCGGGACGAAGAAGAGCTCCTGCGCGATCTTTTCCACGGCAGTACCCGGCGGGGCGACTTCGACCCGGACTGGAATCTGCAGATACGACGTAGCGAGCCGGACGACTTCGTTCGGCATGGTCGCTGAAAAGAGCATCGTCTGGCGTGCTTTCGGGACATGCTTCACGACTTCGGCGATCTGCGGCGCGAATCCCATATCGAGCATGTGGTCGGCTTCGTCGAGGACGAGGATGCGGACGCGTTCGAGGGTCACGGTGCGCTGGCCGAGGTGATCGTTCAGACGGCCTGGAGTCGCGATGATGACATGTGGATTCGCTCGGATCTGACGCTTTTGCTTCTCCATCGAGTCACCACCGATGAGGACCGCCGTGCGGATGCCGAGCTTCCGTCCGATACGCTGAAAGGTCTCGTCGACTTGAAGGGCGAGTTCGCGCGTCGGGAGCATGATGAGGCCTTGGCGCGTCCGGTCTTCGAGGATACGTCCGATCATCGGGATACCGAAGGCGAGTGTCTTGCCTGTACCCGTCTGCGCGATACCCATCACATCCTTGCCAGTGATGGCGATCGGGATGGAGCGTTCCTGGATAGGCGTCGGGGTGATGAACTTAAGCTCGTCGAGGACAGCGAGGAGTCCGGGGGCGATACCGAGGTGGTGGAAACTCATGCGGATAGTGTTAGTTACGAAATCAAGTTATTCTGGCACATTCTGCTCATGGCGTCAACTCTTGTGCGTTTTTGAGTATTGCTCCCACTGCTTCGCAAAGCGTTCAGACGACTCGAGAAGCTCGGTGAAAGAGCCCTGAGCAACGATCACCCCGTGCTCGAACATGTAAATCCTATCAAACATCTGGAGCAGATGGAGACGATGAATCGATGCGATCACAGTCTTGTCGCGATAGGTCTCGAAGATCTGTTCGTAGATCGCCAATTCATTCGTCGCATCCACGCTCGAAGTCGACTCATCCAAGAGCAGAATTGATTTCTCCTCGGAGGCCAAGAGCCCACGCGCGAGGGCCAAACGCTGCTTCTCCCCGCCGCTCAAATTAACGCCTTTCTCTACGATAGAGGAGTCCAGTCCCCGGGGCAACCGTCCGATGACTGAGGCGAAGCGGGCCCGCTCGGCATACTGCAGCACTTCCTCGTCGGAGTGGTCCACACCCATCGTGATATTGTCCCGGATTGTCGTCGCAAAGATCTCCGGATCCTGCGGAATGAGCGCAATGTCCTCGCTCATGCTGATGAATCCGTTCTTCAGTGGTCGGCCGTCGAGCTCTACCACGCCAGCGCTCGGCGTATGCAGTCCCCGAACGATCTTCAGAAACGTCGTCTTGCCACTGCCACTCTCGCCGATGACCGCGATCTTTTCACCCCGTCGCCACGTGAGTTCAATATCTGAAAGCTGCTGCTTCGCCCGCGTCGCCGCTGCATAGGCGAAGTTGAGATGGTGCACTCGACACACCTCCCATTGATGCGGAGTCTTGGATTCCTGATCGATCTGCGTCGGAAATGACTCGGCGATTTCTTCGGCGTTCATGACCGCCGTCCGTTCGCGCACGATGTCATTGTAGAGGTAGGCAAAGGTGAAGAAGACGTCATTGATCCGATTCGTATAACTGAAGAGAGCGAAGAGGGTCCCGGCTAAAAGCACTTCTCCATGGCGAAAAGCGAGGAGCGTATACATCCCCAGCACGAGAAACTGCAAGAGGCCCGCGCTCATACTCGCCGAAAACCACTTCCATTCATTCAATCGGCTGTTGTGCATGAAGAGTGCGAGTGGCTTGTGAATCGCCTTCACCAGATCGTGTTCGATGAGGTGCTCGACCCGCAGGATGATGACGGTCGAGATATTGCTCAGCGCATCATAGACCTTGGCGGCGATCCGGTTTTCGGCACGATTGAGCTCGCGATACTGTGGAACGAGCCGCTTATCAAAGGTGAGGATAATCCGAAGCGCGACGAAGACGACCAAGGAGACCACCCAGATCGCACTGAGGTCGAAAAGCGCGAGTGCGATGAGAGAACCGGTGAAACGAACAATCGCCTCGACAACCTGGAAGCCATGCTCAGTGAACTGATACACCGCATTGCATCCCTTTTCAATCCGATCGATCGTATCGCCGGAATGATGATCGACATGCCACTCCATGGGGAGCGCCATCGTCCCTGACAAGAGATACTGCCGATAGTTCGCTCGGACAAGAAACGCATTCTTCCGCTCCATGACACGCGCCGGACCGTGGAAACACCATGTCACGAAATCAAGCAGCGGCAACGAGGCCATAAAAGCGATGAGCCAGACGATATTCTCCTGATTCACCCCGTTCTCCTGGATCAAGTTCAGGATATGCGCCATGATGATTGGCTGGAGCAGCATGACAGCGTTCGACATCACAAACAGCCCCACGTAGAAAACCACCTGGCGACGATTCTCGTTCGAGAGTTGCCAGATCTTCCGGACCAAATAAAAAATTGGGCTGTCCAGCATAGTGACGCGAGCGTATTACTCCCAGATGTGAAGCCAGCGACCGAGATACTCGACGACCACGTAGAGGAAGAAGATGTACCCGATGACACCCGCGATGAGTGTGACAAGGAGGCCGTTCACGATGCGGTTTCGCTCACGCTTGGCCTGATCGAGCGTACAAATGCCCTGTCGGCGCAAGTGAACGAGATAGGCGAGTCCGAGCGCGAGGAGTCCGGCCAGACGGAACAGCCACTTGTACTCGCCGTAGAAGGTGTCCGAAAGCGACGCGGCAAAGCCGACTGTCGAGAGACCGAGGAGCACCAAGATGACCGGTGAGAGACAACACAAGGACGCGATGATGACCGGCACAGCGGCGATTTTGAATGCTGCTCTGGTGTTCATATTACGATTGAAGGAATACACCGATGCGGTAGGATCCGAGGGCGACGAGGCCGGAGAGTACCGTCCCCCAGACGAGATCCACCACGGTAACGGTTAACGGCCAATCGCGTACAGTCGCGAGGTTCGTCAGATCATACGTCGCATAAGTCATAAAACCGAATAGTGCGCCGTAGAGAAGGGCTCGCTGCCAACCACCAAACTCGAGCGCCGGAACCACCGCAAAGAAAATCACTCCGCCAATAAAGATCAGATAGAAGAGGATGGCTGCGACCCAATTGAATTCAGGCCGAAGAAGAAAACCGATCTGCGCACGATAAAAGTCCTTGGCAAAAAACCCCAGCCAGAACATATCGATGACAAAGAAGACCGGGACCGTGAGAAGGTAGAGTTTGACCCAAAGCAATGTACTCATCCATTTATTATAACATCCCCTCGTGTGCGCTACCGGATCGCTCGGGCGACGGCGGGCACCACACGTTTTTCAAAGGTGTTTGGGATGATGTTGCCAGCCGTCGGACGACGGACGAGCGCCGCGAGATTTCTGGCTGCCTTGACGAGCATCACATCCGTGATGCGCTTCACCCGATGATCGAGCGCACCGCGAAAGATTCCCGGAAAACCGAGTGAGTTATTGATCTGATTGGCGAAATCCGAGCGTCCTGTCGCCACGACTCGAGCGCCGGCCGCGAGCGCAATGTCAGGCATGATCTCGGGGACCGGATTGGCAAGCGCGAAAATAATCGCATCTTCCGCCATCGTTTGAACATGTTGCTCCGTGAGGAGACCACCCTTGGAAACGCCAATAAAAACGTCCGCACCAGCAATCGCGACTGAGAGATCACCGTCAATCGCCTCCGGATTCGTCCGAGCACGGAGCGCCTGTTTGTGCTGGTCCAAATCACTACGGTTGGGGCCGAGGATACCGCGACTATCAAGCATGACGATATTTTGTACGCCGTAGAGGAGCAGGAGTTCCGCGATCGCTTGACCCGCCGCCCCCGCGCCCGAGATGACGACCCAGACCGCTTCCTTTTTCTTCTTCACGACTTTCAGCGCATTGATGAAGCCGGTCAAGACCACCATCGCCGTCCCGTGCTGATCATCGTGCATGACGGGAATATTCAATGCATCCTGGAGCCGCCGCTCGATCTCGAAGCACCGTGGCGCCGCGATGTCTTCCAGATTGATACCGCCGAAGCCGGGCGCGATCCGTTTGACCGTCTCGACGATTTCCTCCGTATCCTGCGTGGCGAGCACGATCGGAAAGGCGTCGACGCCGGCCAGCGATTTGAAGAGCATCGACTTCCCCTCCATGACTGGGAGTGCCGCCTCCGGCCCGATATTGCCCAGGCCCAAGACGGCCGAACCATCCGACACGACCGCGACCATATTCCCCTTCATCGTGTATTTCACCGCTTCCTCCGGATGCAGCGCGAGATGGCTCGACACGGCTCCGACGCCGGGCGTGTAGACGACCGCCAAATCCTCTTTATTCATCACTGGTATCTTCGGTATGACTTCCACCTTGCCGCGCAGTTTTTTGTGAAGCGCGAGGGCGAGCTTGGCATAGTTCTTCTTCACCGTCTTTTTCATTGCCATAATTATGTAGAACTGAAATTACGAGCGCCCCCGATCATGCATAGCTTGGATGACACGCTTGACCGCCACAATATAAGCCCCCATGCGCAGCGTCGAATTGTGCGTCTCACTTGCCTGCCACACTGCATCAAAGGAAGTGTCCATGATTCGGCGCAGCTTATCGAGAATATCTTGCTCCTCCCAACCATAGTTCAATGCATTCTGGATCTGTTCGAAGTAACTCACTGTCACTCCGCCGGCGTTGGCAAGAATATCTGGGACCACAATCACGTTCCGATCCACCAGCACGGTTTCCGCCTCCGGTGTTACCGGTCCATTGGCCACCTCGATAATAACTTTGGCCTTTATATCCTGAACATTGCCGACATGAATCGCGTTCTCCAAAGCAGCCGGGACAAGAATATCGGTCGGTACCGAGAGCACGGCATCGCTCGGAAGTTCCTCGCACCCAATGCACTTCATGAGGCTGCCAGTCGCCCGTTTATGCGAGAGAACTCCTTCGACATCGAGACCTTCACTCCGATAGATGGTCGCTTGGGAATCAGCCAACGCGACGATCGTGTAGCCAGCCTGAGAGAGAATACGCGCCAGATAGCTACCGCCGTTCCCAACCCCTTGGATGGCCACCGTCGCACCATCCCTGATATGTAGCTTTTTCCGTGCCGCTTCAATAACATAGAAAGCTCCTTGCGCCGTGGCGTATTCACGGACTCGGGATCCGCCGATAGACAGCGGCTTGCCAGTGATGACCCCCGGCCGATGGTGACCAACCACCGCCTCATATTCGTCGAGCATCCAGCCCATGATACGTGGATCAGTCTGAACATCAGGGGCTGGCACATCCGTGTCTGGTCCGATGAAATTCACAAACGCTCTCGCATATCCGCGCGACAATCGCTCCAACTCACCACTGGAAAGTTCTTTCGGATTCACCACGACACCGCCCTTTCCTCCGCCGAGTGGGATATCTACCACTGCGGTTTTCCACGTCATCCACATAGACAGAGCTTTCACCTCATCGAGCGTCACGCCGGGATGAAATCGGACTCCTCCTTTGTGCGGCCCACGGGCATCATTGTGCTGCGAACGAAACCCTGTGAATACCCTCACAGTTCCGTCGTCCATCCTGACGGGAATGTTGACCGTCAGGACACGAACTGGCTCCCGAAGTTGAACGAAAATATTCTCTGGGATAGGGATTATGGATCGAACTGCCTGCAGCTGCTGTTGTGCGCTCTCAAATGGATTGGCCATACAAAAAAGTTACCGGATCACATACCGTTCCATCATACCCCCGTGGGGTATCAGAGTCAAACTTAGTCTCCCGCACGGAGACGAAAGATGCGGTCATCGAGTGGTGAGGGTTGGCCGCGGCCGTCGCGGTTCGATGTGGTGAAATAGATATTGCCGTCGGGTCCCTCCACTACTGCGCGGATGCGGCCGAACGACACCTCGCGAAGTTTGCCGTAACTCGCGATCTGTTTTGGATTACTTTCATCGAGCCGAATCCGCATCAGCCCCTCACCTTTGAGCGCCCCGAAGAACAAGTCACCGCGCCACTCCGGGAAGACGCGACCAGAATAGATCATGAGCGAGCCGGGCGCTTCGGCCGGCGTGAAGACCAAGAGTGGTGAGATCATACCGGCGCGACTCTTCTCGTGTGAAACGAGAGGCCAGCCATAATTACCTCCCCGCTCGATCACGTTCACCTCGTCCCCGCCCGCCGGACCATCAAAAACCGTCGGGCCATGCTCGGTCTCATACAGGATACCCGTGTCCAGCTGCCAGGCGAGGCCCTGCGGATTCCGATGACCGTATGACCAGATCGCACTTCCGACAAAAGGATTATCCGCCGGAATCGTTCCGTCAGAGTTGATGCGAAGGATCTTCCCTGCGAGCGACTCCAAATCCTGAGCCAAGTTCCCATCTGTCGCGTCCCCCGTCGTGATGTAGAGCTTGCCGTCTGGTCCGAAAGCGATGCGGCATCCCGAGTGGTACTGTGCTGCCGGGATGCGATCGATGACCATGAAGGAGTCCGCGAGGGTGTCACCAGCGTCGACGAAACGCATCACCTTCAGCCAGAGTCGCTGACCATCGGCATAGGCGATCGCCGCATAGAGGAAATGGTTTTGCGGATAGTTCGGATCGAGGGCCAATGACATCAGTCCATCCTCACCCTTTTCGACAACTTCGGAAAACACATGGATCGGCTGCTTCTCGAGGACGCCGTTTTCGATAACTCGGATCTGCCCCGGCCGTTCGGTGACGAGCAAACGCGTCGGCGATGTGAAGACGATATCCCAGGGCGTATCGAGACCCGTCGCCACTGCTTCGATGGCTATCGGAGGATTCCGATCCGAAACACGCGCCTCGATATCGGGCGCATCGCGTACAATGGGCCTATCAGGTACGACCGGCGGCGGTGCGATAAACGTCACCTCTTGACCCGGCCGTAGGAACGGACTCAACCAACGAAACCAATATACCGCGACAAATAGGCCGACGGACAGAGAGAGGAAGAAAAGGTAGGTGAAGATGCGTTTCATAGGCTTCCGTATTTGTGTACCCACAGTATATCACCGCACTCCACGGCCGGCTGTTGACATCCCAGGAGAAGTGCTATACTGAGAGCGGAAAGCCTTCAGAACGGTCACACGAAAAATTGAAACCCACCTGGTCTTCAGGGAAATGATTTTTCCGACACTATCATTTTTGGGATTCAGTCGTCCGACCTGCATTGAGGGCTTTTCGTCCAAAAAGAGAAGTCAAAGCGCCCGCGCGCTTTTTTTTGTGTGTATACAACGCATTTACAACGACCGACTGTCGTAAGCCCAGTGTAAGATCGCCTGTCGCTGCCTGGGCCGGCAGGTTCGGTCACCGCGTCGGCAATGCGCCGTGAGTTGCGCGGTATGCCGCGAGATCGCATGCCAGCGGCGAATCTGACGGACGTCCTCGCCCGGAATGCGACGTCCTTGATAGTATCGGCAATACCATTGGAACCAACCGCGCGGATCATCTGGGAAAATCCAGCCCTTCGCCTGCCACGTGGACAATGGCTGAGAGGCGCGCACTCCGAAGTAATTTAATTCCGGATCGTACCGCTCTGGCGAAAGCTTGGCGTGACGAAACCAGTCGGCCGGAAATTCGTCTCGGCAATCGGTCATGTATTTTCCACCAAAGACACCGAGTGCAAGCATCTCGGCCGGGGTCAGGTCGGGTTTGAAATCAGGATGGAAGTTCGTACCGACCGGCTCACTGCAAGTGTAGCGGTACCCCTGCTGCATCCTATCGTTAACGATGATCACTTGGTTTTCTTTGGGCATAGAGTGAATCATCACTACCCTAGCATCGCTCGCGCCCCTTTTCAATCAGTGGGAAACCCCGTAGGCTAGGGTGGTACTCATAAGCACGGGACTCGTATGGAAACAAAAAAGCTCACTCTACAGACCGCTTCCGACAAACGCCCTGCCCTCGAACGGATCGCCCTCGCTGCACCGCGCTATATCGGCTCACCGCTCTCGCTTGTCCTGCACTCGATTTTCTTCGTCGGGATCTTTGTCCTCCAGTGGACCGGCTACAGCTTCGAGGAAATCATGCTCATCCTCACGACGGTCGTCTCGCTCGAGGCGATCTATCTCTCTATCTTCATCCAGATCACCGTCAACCACCAGGCGATGAAGCTCACCGAAGTCAGTGAGGACGTCGATGAAATCAGTGAGGACGTGGAGGAGATCGGCGAAGATGTCGAAGGTATCTCCGAAGATGTGGAGGAGATCTCCAAGGGTCTCGATGATATCCAGGAAGATGTCAAGGAAATCAGCGAGGAAGTCGAGGACCTCGGTGAAGAAATCGAGAAGGATGACCAGGAATACTCAGCCGACCGGTCCCACGATATCCAGAAAATCACCCATATCCAAACGGCTCTCGAGGAACTCTTGCGGGAAGTGAAAGCGATGAAAGAGGATAGGTAGCCCCGGCAAGCAGATCAACTGATCTCAACCCTGGAAATCCGGATCCCGGTCGAAACGCGCCCGCCAGGCAGCATAGCTGACCAGCGCATACGTGATGATCGTGACATCGAGCAAGGCAACGAGCTGTTCATGCCGCATCGCCTGGCTCGTCGTCAACCACAACGTCAAGACATAGGCCAGGAGCGGGAGGACGATGTCTGAGATGACATTGATCCGCGACTCTCGAATCCTGACTCGCATCTCGAAAACTTCCCAGAGCACCGCAACGAGGAGCGTGATGAAAAAAAGCGGAACCGCCGGATACTCAAACACTCGGACCACCATGGCAACGAGCGTACCGAGGAGGAAATGTGGCACTGACCAATAGTCAATCGACTGACGCAATTGCCAGAACAGTGCCGGATGAGGATGCAGACTTCTCTTTCGCTGAGACATGATGATTTGCCAGTAGAATATTCTCGTCCCCGCTCCACCGCGCTGAAATCTGGCTATCGATTCAGCCAGGTGATCGTGAACTGCAAGACCAACGCGAACGAAACCCAGAGGAAATACGGGATATTCACATACGCGACCCAGGGCATGATCGGACTGATCCGTGACAGAGCCCAGACGAGCGTCCCCCAGACGAGGAGGATATCCGCCGCAGCGAGCCAGTTATTCCGGAGACCGAATTGGATTGGTGAGAAAGCCAGATTGAACCCGAGATTCAAGAGGAATGGGATGAGCAGTCCGAGACCGATTCGGCCTTGCCAAAATCGGATGCAGACCGCCACGAAACTAACCGCAATGATGATGTAAAGGACCGTCCAAACCGGACCGAACAACCACTCGGGCGGCGCCCAAGTCGGCTTGATTAGATTGGCATACCACTCTCCTTCGGCTCCCATGTATGACGGACTTATCGCTTCACCGCACAGACACCACCCGGACAGGCCGGCGCGTACTGAGTCGGCTTGATGAAACCTTTCCGAACGAGCCAGGTATAGATGGTACAACCGACACAAAATCCGAGCGCTGTCTCCAGCCACATGAAGACGAGGCAGAGACTACAAAGTATCATCGGGATCAGGCATGGTGATGTCCCGCTGAGTGTCGAGGAATTGCACGCCGCCACGAAATACAGCTGCTTCCCAATCAAAAAGAGTACCGCGCTCGACATGACGAGACCGATGCCCCAGGCGAAACGTTTCTGGACCGCGCCGACATACTCCGGCCGCTGATTCCGAACGAGGAGCGCCCCGAGCCGACCATAGAGGGACCACTCCGGTCCGAGACCAACCTTCAAGAGGAAATCCACCCAATAAGTGAGCACGACCCAGAAGGCCAGTGTGATATTCTTCTCGAAGTACACCGAAAGCAGGGCGAAAAAGCCGAGCGCAAACATGATACCCGCCGCCGCTCGGACTTCGCGTTCATTCACCACGCCATAGGGTGCTGGAACGCCATCGATCATCAATCCCGGAATGATCTTTCCGTAGGCCATCGTATTCTTCCACAGTGATTAGCCTTTTCATGCTAGCAGAAAATCAGACGATTGTCCGCCAGAATTTCTCGGCGAGGTTCGCAAACCGGCCGATATGGCCCGCCGAGAGAAAAAGGATGCTGCCGAAGACCGCGAGATTGATGAGCGTATCATCTGAAAACAGCTTCAACGCACTCCCCAGTGCCTTATTGGGGATAAATGGCGTCCCATGGAAATTCACCGCCGCATACAGTTCGTCGAGGATGAGGTGGCCGATATATCCCGCGATCATCGCCACAGCCAAGACGAATGCCTCCATGTCTGCGAATGAGAAATGCACCGCGAGAAAGAACGTAACCAGCCCGGCCAAGAAAGCCGCCGGGAGCGAATGGGCCATCCCCCGATGCCGCGTGAAGCGTTTGAAGAAATATCCGACGACCAGATAGATGAAGGCAAAGGTACCCACCGTCCAGAGCAGTAACCGTTCCCAGACGAGGGGCGTCTCATGATACAGCGAGAGACCGACGAGCGCCGCCGCGACGAGCGAGAACGATCCGAACGTCACATGAAAGGGCACACCCGAGTCACTGTCCATATCCGGCATGATCGAGCCGAGCACTGCCACGACGAAGACAATCGAGATGAAACCGAGTTCATCCGAAAAGGCGAGTGAAATCAGTCCCATCGCTCCCAAGATTCCGGAGGCGATACCGAGTGAGATATGAGCGCGGAAACTGGCCATAGACGTATTAGGATTCGATGAGTGAAAGCTTTGCAGAACGTGAGAGCCGCTTGATCCGGGCTTCTTCGCGTGCGGCGTTCGAGCGAGTACGGAAATGTCGAGTATAGACGAGCGTGACTGGACACCGACCCCGCGTGTACTTCGCCCCGAGCCGGGAAGTATTGTGCTCACGCACCCGCCGCACCAGGTCCGTCGTGATCCCTGTATAATATGTGTCGTCCGCACAGCGGAGAATATACAGATGATACATCATACGCTCTAGGACAATTGTTGGGCACCGAGCTGTCGCAGAGCGCGTCGCCGCTCCCGGAAATCCGGCATCGTCCGCGCGACGAGCGACCAAAACCGTGCCGAATGATCGAAGGCACCGAGATGGCAGAGCTCGTGGAGAATGACATAGTCTGCTAGCGCTGGCGGTAACAGCGCGATGCGATAATTGAATGACAGATTCCCCTGTTTCGAACAGCTGCCCCAGCGCGTCTTCTGGTTGCGGATGCTGATCTGATAATAATCGTAGCCATAGGCCTGATTGAAATGGACCAGGCGGGCCATGGCCAAGGTCCGGGCGGTTTCCTTATGCTGTGCAAATTCGCGCTTCCCCCCATGTGAGAATGGATGCGGAACACGTTGCGAGAAACGCCGCACCTGCTCCCCGATCCACTCTGCGTGTTCCCGCAGGAATCGTTCGATGAAACGGCCGCTCACCCACGAAGGAGCCGAGACTGCCAGTACCCCGCCCGCCGAAACCGAGAGTCGCAGACGTTTGGCCCGCCGGTCCTGCCGAAGCGTGTAGTCATAAGTTGTCGTGCCGAGCGCGATAGTACGGTTCATTCCGTTTTGAAATCAAAAACTTTTCGTTTCCCGGTCGTACCCGATCGGAGCGCGAGTCGGCTTCGCGGCACGCCGAGATACCGAGCGAGGAGTCGCTCCACTGCCATATTCGCTTTGCCCTCGACCGGCGCAGCCTTCACCGACACGCTGAAGTGTGTCGCATCGATCGGCTCGACATGCTCGGCCCGGGCACGGGTTTTGACGGTGACGAAGAAGTGCATAGGGACGAAAGTATTTTACCACTTGCCTGGGCAGTCGTGTATAATAGCGGTGTAACGCATTTAAAGACGTAACCTATGGGAAGTCCGATGGAACAATTGTCACTTAGCCTCGCCCCCAAAGAAGCTGCCGAGAGTAAGCCCGTGGATATGAAAACAGCCACTCACGAGGAAATCCTCGCCGCACTTCCTGAGCTCTCTCGCCTGGAACTTGCGGCCGGCTATAAGCGCTTCGTCGGCAAAGATCCAACGTTTCGCGAATTGTCTGATGAAGAACTCCGCACCGGCATCAAGGATCCAGCGGTCGAGTTTGAGCGACTCGCCCGTATCGACCAAGAAGAGGACCAGGAGGCCCGGCGGAATTACGGAAGGAATTGACGGGTGTCGAGGCAATCAACAACCCGTCTCAGGAAGGCGGGTTTTCCTTTGCTATAAAGTGAGCCATCTAGACCGCGAGATTCACAGAGATCTTCGTCATCGGTGTGGGATGTGAGATTGACTATCGATGTGTCTCAAACTGTACCGGGAGACGAAAATTGGCGGTATTCTCTGGGAGACCTGAGGGATTGTCTTGCTCGAGGATGAGTGTCCCGGTCGCTGTCATCGGAAGAGCGAAGCTGAGTGTCGTCTCAAACGGAACAAATTCCGTTGTCATCCAATCGCTCTCAGCCTGGGCCGCTCCTGATGCCAGTATCCGACCATCGGCGTCTACCAACCGAACTGGGAAGGACGCTTCGAAAAACCAAGTACCGCGCGCGACGCCACGTACTGTGAGTGGACTCACGACTGCTGCATCAGGCTGGGGCGCGGCTACCCGGACGTCATCGGACAAGTCAGCCGAAACACTGGTGCCTTCCGTATAGGTCTGACTGTTGGCCGAACAGCGCCTCGGCGAGCTCTCCATCACCGGATTGCCGCGCGCCGCACAACTTTCGAAGTCGGTCACGGATGGATTTGACTGCTGCGGACACGGAGCGAATTCACAATTTGGTCCAGAGCGCCCGACCGCTGATCCATCCGGACACAGTCGTGCCTCCATGGTGCACATCACTTCTTTTTCTGGCAATCGATATCCGGAGTGGACGAAATTGAGCCGGAGAAATACAGCGACCGCACCGAGAAGCGCCATGAAACCGAACGCAACCCCGAGACCGACGATGAAACGAAAGACGTGTTGTTGCATAGCTATGAACGTTAGAATCCAACCCCAGTACCAGTATTCATCGGTGAGACAACGGGCGCACCCGGGACGAGCAACTGGGCACTCACTGTATCGCAGCTGTGGCCCGCACCGTGCTCATACCAGGTACCATTCGCTCCATAGCCCTTTCGGGGAGCGGCCGGATCGGTCGTCAGTGCAAAGGTCGCACACAGTTCGAATTCGCCGACTCGGCCCGCACCCTGTGCCTTCGACGGAGTGACGATGCGGTATTCGTATGGCATACCATTTTCCGGGTCTGTCGTGTACGCATCGCAATAGTTGTACTGGCTCGAACGTGTCAGCTCAGTGAGCGATGTCGGCAACGCACCGAGACTCGTGGCATATTGCTCGACACAACTTGCCAGGCCCGAGAGATGTTCCGCGCGTGTCGCGTCGAAAGAGCGATTGCGTTCGGTCACAGGCGAACCACCCAGCCAGAAACCGATGATCACTCCGATGAGGACCACCCCTGTGACTCCCCGCCCGATGAGTTGAAATGTCCGCCGTGGAATATCAGCATGATACTGGATTCGCCGCCGTTCGAGATAGTAGAAGCCGAAGATGGCCCCCGCGATACCGAATATCGTCAGAGCCTTCAGAAAGAAGCGCACCGTGATCTCGCCTTGCAGGAGCGTGTACACGGTCGCGATGAGATCGCCGACCACCGTCACCGCCGCAACGAGCAAGACGAGATACGTCAGCCACTTCGACAATTTCGATTCGGTCCGGCCCTCGTCCTCACGGAACTTGCGGAACCAAAGCCGCAGCGCGAAGTAATACAATGGGAAGCCGATGAGGAGCGCGGCGATCGAATAATGGATCGCGCTCGTCGCTGCCGAATAGCTGTACCAGATCGTCGTATCGAGCGCATCCGGGAACGACACATTGATGATCTGGAAATACAATGTGCCGAGAGCCGTCGCGACGATGCCGAGCAGGATAAACGAAAAGAAATTAATCACCACATCGACTGTGGACGCCTGCTTCGAGGTAGTCGGCCGATTGCCTTCGCTCGGAACGGGAGCGCCGAGCGCGATGACACCAAAGCGGAAAGCTGCCTCTGCCTCGTCTTCGGTCCAGCCGATCGTCACGAGTTCTGATTTTACTTCATCTTTCCCGACGCCCGAGCGGATGCGGTCGGCCACATACTGGGACAATTTTTCGGTCTCCATACATTGAGTTAACACTTATACTCCGAGTATACCACCACACCATGCATCGATGTGGTAGCTGCCCGCTAGCGGAGGGTGTCGAGAAGCCAGGCCAGTACTCTGAGCGTAGCGATATTCTGGATGATGGTGAGTGGGACACCGAGGAGAAAATACCAGGTCTGCGTTTTGTGTCGGAATACGAACATCCCTACCAAAACTCCCACACTCCCGAAAGTGATGGCTATGAAAAAAAGCAATCCCTCTGGGATCCGTTCCGCCCCGCTCTGCCGCGATCGCTGCTTGTCCCAGCCCATGATGAGAAACGCCGCCACATTTATCGCGAGGAAGACCGCTAGGAGGAGAGTATCCGGAGAAAGCATATGATTCTGTTGATATGTTAGCATTCCCAGAACTCAGAGTCGGCACGCTTCCATATTCTAATCCAAATCGAACTGACGTTCCCGCGAGTATCGACAACCGCAATACGTCTGACGATAGATACCGCGTTCGGCCACCATTTGTCTTGCTTTGGCTTCACGGCCCTGCTTCTTCCAATCCGCCACATGATACGCGACACCAGCAGTCTCTCCTGCCGCAACCCCGAGCGGTGTCACCATATCGGCACGTTTCCGTCGGCCCATGGTGAGTGTCGTCCCGAACTGCTCTATCCCCCGTGCGTGTGCCTCCTCGGCGGTCCGCTGCAGCCGAAGTCCGATGCACGACTGACAACGCAATCCTCCCTCGGGTGCCGTTTCGCGCCCCCGGATGGCTGCGGCCCACACCGCTGGTTCATAGTCCCCGTCAATCATCGGCACCTGCCACTCCTCGCAGACTCGGACGACTTCACGTTTGCGCCGCTGATATTCCTCCTCGGGATCAATGTTGGGGTTGTAGAAAAAAACCGTGAGCGCATAGGCCGCGCGTAGTTCATCGATAACGGCGATGCCACACGGCGCACAGCAGCAACGCAGAAGAAAAGATGACATGGTCCGTTTCGATACACTGTCAGGCGCGCGTACCGACCGCTTCGCTGACGGACGCATACCCGTCACGCTTGAGCAATGCGACGATACCGGCATTGATCGCCCCGATTTCCTGCGGTCCCATATAAATCATCCCTGTGATCATTTGAACGAGCGAAGCACCATAGAGGATCTTCATATATGCGTCTTCGGCCGAAAAGACACCGCCCACACCAATCAGGATAAAACGATCATGATAGTGGCGATAGACATAGCGGAGGAGTGCATTCGACCGTGCCTGAGTCGGCTTGCCACTGAAGTTTCCCACACCGGCGCGCGCAATCTCTTCTGGATGAAAGGCGGGATTCAACCGGTCCTTGGCGAGATTGGACAGGATGAGTCCGGTGACGAAATCAAACGGCCGAGCCGCATCGAGTAGCAAACGCATCTCGTCCTCGCTTCGCTCGAGCGGCAGTTTGATGAACACCGGGCGGCGCAACCCGAGGGTCTGCAAGCGCGTCAATAGCTGTGTCAGTCCTGATGGCGAGGCTAGCTGCTCTTTCAAATTTTCCAAATTAAGGAGATTGGGGCAGCTGATATTCAATTCGTAATAATCAAAGAGCAAACAGCGTTCCGCGGCTTGGAAGCCAGAGACAACATCCTCGATCATCGCCTCGAAATCCGCGTAGACCTGATTCGTCGAACCGATACTCACCCCCCGGATTGCCCCGAGTGGCGGCGCCGTCTGGAGCCTTGCAAGCGTCGTTACAACACCGTCATTCTTGAAGCCTTTGTTCACGAGCAGCGAGCGTGATTTCGGCAAGCGCTGCATCATCGGTCGCGGATTGCCAGCATAGGATCCGTTCGTCAGTGTCCCGATCGAGTGGAAACCAAAGCCGAGACTCGGGAGTACATTGACCAAGTCCGCTCGATAGTCGAAACCCGCCGACAGTCCGATCGGGTTCCGGAACCGGAGCCCCACCACGGTCTGCTCGAGCATCGAATCATCATAGCGCCACATGGCCGCGAACAGCCAGCGCATGAGACGACAGCCACCGAGCACCTTGCCAAATGACAAGAACAGCTCGTGGATATCATCGGGCGGATAATGAAACAATATCGGCTTCACCACATGTCGATACTTCCAGCCCGAAATGTTGGAGATGAGTTTATTCATATGCCTCTCGTATTTTACCACTCCTGATGGCCGTTTCAATGCATACAAACGTCGGGAGAGCACAGAACCGCCGCTCTGAGCACGCGGCTGAGTCGTCATACTTTCCGCCACTGTTGACCGTCCCCCGGCGAAATACTATAAACCAAGCAGTTCCCGATAACCGTGAAGGAGGCAGGATATGTTACTCGTACTGGAATACATCGAAGGGATACTGTCGGTGGAGAAAGGTTCCTCATGCTGGCGCGCCCGACCCAGACACGCTGATCAAACACCCCGGTACCCAGCTGATGAGAATGTCGTACGGCTTGCCTGGGAACATTTCGGTGGCAATTGCCGCATCCATCAGGTCTCAGGACAGGGTGCTTGGACAAATCAACTTGTCCTCATCCTCCCGACCGGCACCCGACCGAGGCCACGCCAAGCCTTCATCCATGAGCTGGGGACTCGCACATCGCTCGCTCCGACATCGGACACGAGCCTCCCTGCCTGATCAACCTATCGGCTCCCCTTTTCCGCTCGTCGCCTTGTGTGCCGAGCGGATCCCTTTTTCTCTCGTATCTGATTGACCGTTCCCAGCCCGCATGCTAAGAAAGAGGCAGTTCCCGTCAACCGTAGAGGAGGCAGCACATGCAGCTCGTAATGAAACAGATTCAGGGGATATTCTCCCGAACAACTGGGTGGTCCAAATGGGAGATTAAGCCGAAAGAGCCAATCAAGAATCAAAGAGTGATATTCCCATCCCACAAAGAAATCGTGGCGATCGCCGACATTGTCTTCGGGCCAGGCGCACGATGCTCAGTGCACAAGCACTCGGAGAAGGGACATTGGAAAAATACTATCATCCTGGATATCCCGACAGGGACGTCACAACAGGAGCGTCGGCTATACGTCGAGAAACTCGGACCGCTCACCGCCGTCCGCCCCGAATGATCAACGATCAGCTCCCCCTTTCCCGCTCGTCGCCTTGCGCGCCTAGCGGTCGTCTTTATCTGACAGAGAATGCTCTAGACGCATGAGCGACTATTCGGTCGTCACTCCGTCGAACTCAGGGGCGTCAGCCTCAGCTTCGGCCTTCGTCGCACGGACTACTGCTCCCCGGTGATGCGGCGGGGCATAGATGGTGTAGAGTCGGAGCGGGTCGGTATCGGATGTATTGATGACATTGTGTCGTGCGCCCATCGGGATGATGACCGCGTCGCCGTCGCCGACCTCGTACTCCGTCTCATCCACGATAACCTTGCCCATCCCCTCCTCAAAGCGAAAGAACTGGTCCCCTTCCGTATGCGTCTCCAGGCCGATCTCTTCGCCCGGCAGGAGCGACATGAGGACGAGCTGGCAATCCTTCGCGGTATACAGTACCTGCCGGAAATTTGTATTCGCGAGCGTCAATTCTTCCAAGTTCCCCTTGAATCCATTTTTCATAGGTTCGATGCTATTGATTACGCCCTCAGTATACACCCGAGGGTAAACTGCCTGCCTCCAAACGAAAACCGGCACCTTTCCCTGTACCGGATTGGACTTGCATCATTTTTCGGCATGCTATATATTTGTTATAGAACATTCGTTCTATGAAAAGAAACACATCGAAGACAACTCGTTCCAAGATCATCCGGGCCGTGAGATCAATCATCGCGCGCGACGGTGCCGAAGGCGTCTCGATGCGCACGCTCGGACGGCGGATCGGTATCACTCAGTCCGTCCTCTACTATTATTTCCCGGACAAGGACCAGCTGCTCCGTGCCATGTTCGATGAGACGAATATCCTCCTCGGCAAGAAGCGCCGAGCACTGCCAGCGCTCCGAAGTTTCCCCCGCCTGCTCGAGCAGCGCATCGGTTTCCAGTTCGATCAAGGCGAGGCAGTCACGGCCGTCCTGAAATACTATCTGCATGCCCGGCGCACTTTCCCCCACCGCAAGGAGGGTGGCTATGTGCCGGAGAAAGCGGCACTCCATATCGAGGAGGTACTAGCCATCGGTAAGAGAAACGGTGTCCTCCTCCCCGTCATCGACATCGCCGAGAACGCTAAGGTGATCGCCCATGCCATCAACGGCTTCGTCATGGAGTACTATCCGCTGGCCCCCAAGGGCACCGAGCGCACGCACCTCATCCGCTCAATCGCTGGTCTCATCTATCCCGCGCTCACCGGTAAACGTTTCCCTGATCCAGCAAGAAAGAAAGGGGGTGATCAGATATGAAACCCCTCATTATCGCCCTCGTTGTCGTCGTCACCGGCGCTGCGATCTGGATACTCACCTCATCGTCCCAACCGAATTCGGAAGAGACTATGAAGAAAACTGAGACCAAGCCCGCTCCAGAGACCGCCAAGACCGACTCGATGGAGAAGAAGGAGATGACTGAGAAGAAGACCGGTACCATCGTCGATGTCGCTGTCGCCAACGGCAGCTTCAAGACCCTCGTGGCAGCCGTCCAGGCAGCCGGACTCGCCGAGACCCTCTCGGGCACCGGCCCGTTCACCGTCTTTGCTCCGACCGACGCCGCCTTTGCCAAGCTTCCCGCTGGCACTGTCGAGTCCCTCCTTAAAGACAAGGAGAAGCTGAAGGCTATCCTCACCTATCATGTGGTGAGCGGCAAAGTGATGTCGACCGACGTGGTCAAGCTCACCTCTGCCAAGACCGTCAACGGCCAGAACGTTACCATCGATGCCAAGAACGGCGTCAAGGTCAACAACGCGACTGTCGTCACGGCGGATGTCCCGGCGTCGAACGGCGTCATCCACGTCATCGACACAGTTCTCCTCCCGAAATAGTATGTCGTCCGCAATATGAACCGGGGGTAGCGCTGCCCCTGGTTCTTATATTGCCGTCACACCAAGCAGCCGCATTTTTAGTAGACCCATGGGATGAGCTGCTTCGTCCGAGCCATATAAGACGCGTAGCCGGGAAACGTTCGGCGAGCACGCGTTCCTCGCACCCGAGCTTCACACGAAGATCGATAGCGAGTGCGAGCCAGAGCGCGGCTGAAACTCCATCCGGCTGATCGAGGGCGAAGCCGAGCATCACCAGGAGAACGGCGGTGTACATCGGGTGTCGAACAAAGTCATACGGCCCGCTGGTGTAGAGCGTCTGATCATCACGCACCTCGAGCAACACATTGAACCGAAACCGCATCGTCACGACCGCGGTAACTCCGATGAAAATACCGACTCTGACGAACGCATTCGCAAATGCACCACCCCAAATTCCCCCGTACCAGGCAAGCAGACCGATGAGCGCGAATTGTATCCCAACGAGAAGGGAGGAGTGGAACATAGATCACCAGCGAGGGGTGCCAAAGCGCTTTTCCACGTACAGGATCTGCCAGCATTTCCGTCCCAAGATGAAGCCAAAGGCGACGAAAGCAAAAGACCTCGCCCCCGACACCGTGAAAGAGCCGCTAGTGTTGCCAGAGATAATTGTCCGCCATCTCGTCCGGGTCAGCCATGATGATCGCGAGGGTCGGGATTTCTACCGCTGCATGCACCAGCAGACTGACGAGGAATCCCAGAAACATGAACGCTGCGATGTAAAAATAGCGCTTCATTGTGATTTCTTTTCTCCGGTCTCGCGATAGCGACCCGGCCAGCACACCGGACAGGTCGGCTGCTGGGGCGACCGCTGAAACGCATGGCCTCGGCAGTAGGTCTTCGTCTTTTTCTCGCTCACCTTTTTCATAGGACGTGCAAGCATTATTTAGAGCCTCTCCCCATAGGAACATACCGACTGCGCGACAGGCTCTTCGGCGTAAACGCGCGAACCCCCTTGGCACCCTATCTCTCGATAGGGTTCCGCAGGGTTTCACTCCTTTTCACTCGAAGCTCACGTCGCTCGTGACGGAGACCCTATGGGGAGAGGCTCTTAGTCCACGGCTGCGTCATCGAATTTCGGCCGGCGGGAATAGAAGAAGAGACTGACCGCCACGAGGGCGCCGAGCGTATCAGCGAGCATGTCTTTCTGCGCGTCCCAGATATCACCCTGACTCCCGAGGTACGCCATCCCGGCTTCCGGCGCCGCGCCCGCCGCGTACCACCACTCGATGATCTCATAGCTCATCGCAATCGTCGCGATGAGAAAGACCGGGTAGGTGAAGAGGAGCAGACGATTCGCGACGAGCCGTTTGGCATAGAGCCACTCCGCCACCGCAAAAGCATAGAAGCCGACTGAGAAATGCGCGATCCGATCATAGTGATTGCGTTCGAATCCGAAGAAATTCGTCACCCAATCAAAGGGAACCAGCGCGAACGTCCAGTGCCCACCGATGGTGTGCAGATAGATGAGGACGAACATGAGTGCGTAGGCCATCCGTGAAAATTGCACGCCGCTCCAGTACAGCCCGAGGATGACGCCAAGGATAATCCACACCGTCAGATTTTCGGCGAACCACGTCATACGATCCACCGGAGCGACCGCAAGGACGAGAAAGAGCACCGCATACACCGCGAACAGCCCTGTGAGAAACCGATCTTTAAAAATTTCCATATCAGTATCTTACACTGCTCCATCTATCATCGCCAGACATAACCAAACCCTGACTGATACGCAGCTGCGGACTGCAGGATGAACCACGAAAGATCCCCTGATTCATCAGATTACTTTTTCCGCCACCGATCCAATCTGGGAATGGGACGCGTGAGGACCCAGGCGAGGATTCCATTCATGCCACCCTTTTTCATCTCTTGGATACAAAATTTTTGCATTTTCTCGGCGGTATCGACTTCTGGTGGACTCAAGAATTCCCCATTCTCGTAGCACATCGAGCAGTATGTGGCGCTCTTGGTACCGTCTTTCTCGCTTCCCCCGCCTTTCTCGTCCTTCTGCATGGGATACCCACAGCTTTGGCAATATTTGTTTCTACTTTCCATACTTTTTGGAGTTAATGTTAATTATTTACTTTGGGACTATGGAACCACTTCGCAGCATTTGGGCGACGATGCGGACAGCCCGGCCAGCAGCAGGGACGGCGTTTGCCGCGACGCAGATCTTCGGCGAGCCGCCGGAGGTGATCCGCCCGTGTCTCGGGTTTCTTCGGAATCGTCACATAGCAGATCCATTCGTTGCGCGCGAGCGGATTCAGACCATTCCAGAGCTCCCGCGTCGCTACATGAGACACGAGTATGGTCCGCAAGTCCTGCGGCACTCGGTGGAGCGTCCCGGTTTTGATGGTTGGCCGAGTCATATGCTCCAGTATACCCGATACAGCTGTCGAGCGAGGTCAGGCTTCAACTTCGACGGTGAACCCGCCCATTGCCATGCGCTTCATATCAAACGGCATCGACGCCATCTGTTTCTCATCGTACTTTTTGGTGAAGTACTCCATTACCTGTTTGTTGATCCGGTTTCGATCCTTCTTGGAGCGAAAGACAACGAACGAGAACCACACTTCCTCATCCGGCTTCGACTTCGCCAACTTCGGAAATGAAGAACAGCCTGGCTGCCCGGCTACATCGTCGGCGCGACACTCCCGATACTCGATAGCGCCGAACTTCATCCACGCCGCCGCCCCATCGCGCGCCATCTTCTTGTAGGCCGCCCGGTTCTTCTTCGGAATCGACAACACATACCCGTCTACATAAGCTGCCATATTGGAAAATGATAATTGTTACACCTCTATTCTACACCCGCTCGCTCTCCCCCTCCTCAGCTACGGAAAAGTATGCGCCCTATTCCAATATTCTCAAGAATTTGAGAATAGATTTCCCAAGCGGTGTGAGGGCGTGGCGGACAGCGTTCCCATCATTGCGTTTCATGACGATACCCGCCAAAGCCAAGCGCCGGACGTGCTCGGAGATAGTCTTGAAGTTGACCTCGAGTGCTTCGGCTATCTCGCTGACCGAGAGTTCCGGTGACTTCTCCAAGAGGAAGGAGACTTCGAGTCGACGATGGTTGGCCACCCCCTTCATATGGCGTTCGAGTTGGCGATAGTTTTTCATAGCCCCCGATCCTAGCATGGGACGTAGATATGCTCAGGTTCTCAAGAATTTGAGAATAGATACGAGGGGGGAGCTATGGTTCGGCCGGGATCGAGGTTATCAACCCTTCTTCGGACGCGGGGCGAACCACTTCGCAGCACCAGGCCGGCGATGCGGGCAGCCCGGCCAGCAGCAGGGACGGCGTTTGCCGCCCTGTAAATCTTCCCCGAGCCGCCGGAGGTGATCCGCCCGTGTCTCGAACTTCTTCGGAATCGTCACATAGCAGATCCATTCGTTCCGGGCGAGTGGCGTCAGCTCGTCCCAGAGCGCCGCGACATCACGGTGCGCAGCGAGGAACGCCCGCAGATCCTGTGGCATCCGATGCAGTGGTCCGGTTTTGTCTTTTGATTCTGACATAGGGTTAACACTCGGAATTATCCCTTCATAACGTTTCACGCCGAGCGTGATGAGCGCCTGCACATACATCGCGGGAAATCCACCTCACTTTCCACCGCGCCATGCGCCGCCTTGATGTGTCCCAAAGTAAACACAAAATCCGCTTATGCCTGTTTGAGGAGCGCCTCGAGCTGACTCAGCCCCATCGCGTATCCGGCTTCCATCCCCATCGCGAGGACCGTCTCGAGTTCGGCCCGGGTCGCATACGTCACCGTCGAGACGAGCTTGGTACCAGTCCCTTCGGCAACGAGTTCCGTCTTCCAGCGCGAGACGGGCATGTCGGTTTTCTTCACGCCCTCTTCATCACAGAAATAGTCATCGCCGACCGTACTCTGACCTACCACAATTCCGTCGTATGTCTGGATGCAGTAGTGCCGCTCGCCGTCTGGCCCGAGCATATAGTAGAACCAGCGTCCGCCCTCGCGGAAATCCATCTCGACCGTCACCGCTTTCCAGGGCTTCGGCGCCCACCACTGTTCGAGCCATTCGCTCTTCGTATGGGCGTCCCACACACTTGCGACCGGCGCGTCGAACACACGCTCCACGACGAGCGTCGCGTGCTCCATATCCTTGGTAAACTTGGCTTCCGACATAATGGATTGATGTGATGTATTAGCCCCTCTATTCTACACCCGCCCAATCAGTGCCCCGAAATATTCCAACATTCTCAAGAATGTTGGAATATCTTGAGACAAGAGAGCATCTTTTTCCCATAAGGTGAAAGGCTGTGCGCGACCGTTCGGCCCTGGTAGGTTTTATTCAAAAGTCCGGCCTGGACGAGGCGACGAGTATGTTCGGAAATGGTCTTCAAGTTGCATTCGAGGCGTCGGCTCATATCGTCAAGCGTAATCCCCTCGGAACGGCTTACGAGTTGAAGAATGCTGATTCGGCGATGGTTCGCCACGCCCTTGAAATACCGCTCCAACTGCTTGTACGTCTTACTCCCCGCTCTGGCCATACATCATGTGGTTATTGCTTGGTCCACCAGCCTAGCACAACATTCTCACATTCTCAAGAATGTCGGAGTATTTCGTTTGTTTTGTATTGAAGGGACTGACTTCATGACGGTTCCTGGCTGATCGACACCAATCGATATCGAGTGAGTGTCTCGCTGTACAGCTTGGCAATACAATCCATAACCGTTGCATCTCGTGAAAGTCTCGCAGCAAGCTGTCTTTGGAGTTTGACTCCCGACTCGGGCATGCCGATACGCACCCAGACATCAAATTCATCATCGAGCGTCAGCTGCTCTCTCTCATAGAGTTCGATAAATAATCCGTAGAAGAATGAGAGTTGTTCTTCCGTCTCACCATTCGGTCCCTCATAACAAGTCATCATCTGGTTGTACTTCCTGGCATCAAAATGCTTGGCATCATCCCTGTCTTGGAGGCACTTGATAGCGGTGCGGAAAATCCATTTTTCTTCGTTCGATTCGGCGCGCGCAAGATCCTCGGGGAAGTAATGCGAGATAGCCTCTGCTTGTGCCACGTCACAGGACAGGTGCATGGCCCAGCCCTTGCGAAAATCATCGAGGTGCATAACTCCATTGACGAAGGGCGCTGGGTCATGCGTCGCCTCTCGATTGATACCGCTGTAATAGCGCGAATCAGGGTACATCGAACCCGACAGATATTTCTCGAGATCACGTACGCCAAGCACATCCTTCATCTCAAGTGCAAAGCGCATATGTGTCGCTGCCAAGGCCATAGATACCGTATGTAATTATGAATGCTCGTCAGAAACTCCCACACTTCCCGCTGTGCCAAGATCTTCCCCCACCCAGCGCACATTTGTGTTCGCCATGCCCCTATTCTACACCCACCCAAACACCAACTGAAACATTCTCACATTCTCAAGAATGTTGGAATATAGTTGGTCTAAAAAAGCGAGGAGAGGCTCATGGGTACTCCCTTTACTATACACCCCGCCCGATCCGCCAGCCCCCCATCAATATCGAGAGGGAGTCGAGTCATTTCTCAGGTTTACGTTTCGAGTCCTCGCGCGATGGCGGAATCCTTTTCAATTCCTGCAAACGCTCCCGAAAGCGCTCGTCGCCCGGGAACTCCCTGATCCACGCCCGAGTCCGCGCCAGCGCCTCATCGATCCGGCCGCACCGTTCGAGCATCGAGCTGAGGATGAGCGCCGTATCCGGCTGCCGACCCCGTTCAAACGCCTGCTCTGTCCATCCAATTCCCCGCTCCGTCTGACCCAGGAAGAAATAGCCGTGGCCGATCTTGTCAGAGACCGCCCAATTTTCAGGGTCCAGTGCGAGCGAGATCGAGTAGTCGCGGATTGCCTGCTCGTATTCACCGAGCGCCGCATACGCATTGCCTCGGAATACCCACCACGCGGAGATGCTCGCGTCGAGCGCGATCGCCTGGTCAAGGGAAGCGATCGCCTCAAGGTGACGACCAAGACCCGAGAGATGCAGACTCTCGCGGGCCAGGAGAACGTCATCCTCCACTATCTTGGCGAGCCACTCCCTGACGAGCGCGAGACCGGCGCGGTGTTTCCCACTCTCTTGCAAGGCCTGCATCTTGGCATCAAGGGTACCGTCGAAATACGCGGCATGACGCCGGAGAACGCCGTGAAGGTACAGACGCTCACCCCGAGTGAATCCTTCGACCTTCTGTATAAAGCGCCTAATTTTTTCCTTGTCAGGTGTATGGGACAAGTTAAATACCTTCAGTACCGACTTTTCATCTTTTAGCTGCACACAGAGCTTAAGACACTTCACAGTTGGCTCTATCCCCTTGTTCAATTCATCGATAGCCACCTGAAGGATATCCGAGAATTTCTCCTTTATCTCGGGCAGGTTTTTCTCATCCATTTTTCCCGCCTCTACCCTGAGTCGCTTCAACGCAGCACTCGCCCGTACGAGAGGGTCAGTTTCTGTTTTTTTCCGGTAACCCATCTTGGCAATCTTTTTCGGCATAGCTATCTTTGATGCTTGGATGATTTTTGCTTGTTATTGAGATAAAGTCGCTTCATGTTCATAGTATTCAACATTCTCACATTCTCAAGAATGTTGGAATATCGTTGGTCGGAAAAGCGAGGAGAGGCTCATGGTTATTCCCTTTACTACACCCGATCGATGAGTACCCAGTCGATATCAAGATACAGTTTTTTCATCTATACAATGATTACGCTACGCGTTGTCGTTCACGTTTTTCTTGAGCGTAGAGGTATGGTTGGAAACCAATAAACATTTGTCCGATCTCACGCGGGGTACCGAGGTCAGAAAGAGCATCAGCAATTGAATTGTCGTACTTGAGACGGAGCAGCGGCGTGAGCTTGTCCTGCCCTAGTTCCTCAATACCGACCTGAACATAATGCGAAAGCACAAAATCGAGAAATGCTTTCTGACGATCATTAAATTCTGCCTGTATTGCAGACCGTGCATTTGAAGAGCGCTCCTCACGACTCACTGGTGGTTTTGCGTAAGCGATATATGCAAGCACATCGAAGAGATCACTCTTTTCAGCATCGATTATTTTCTGCATCTCGGCCAGCTGCTCCTTTCCAAATCCCTCTTCCGCCAATGCTGCTAATAGTTTTTCTCTAGTATCCGGCACACTCCAGATGGTTCGAAGTTCTTCTTCATCGCGGAA
>JBATNG010000005.1:0-42320 GCA_049290235.1 Candidatus Moraniibacteriota bacterium
TGCAAATATGCCGAGTTGCGTCGTGAGCTCCTCTCGGATCGTGAGCAAGGCCTGCTCCTTCTTGTCAGCATCCGTGATGAAGTGTTTGGTCGGAAAAAGTGTGATCGCTTCCTCCTCTCGGAGAATCGTCTGTGAAACCGGGTCGATCTTCGTGATGGCCTCGATCCGGTTGCCCCCGAGCTCGATGGAGTAGATGAACTTTTCAGAAATCGGCATCACTTCGATCCGATTGCCGATGGACCGGAAATGTCCCGGAGTGATATCGGCATTGGTCCGTTCGAAGAAAATCGCGATGAGCCGACGGAGGAGTCCTTCCCGCGTGATCGTTTCACCGACGGAAAGCTTGATGTTCTCCCGCAGATATTCCTCGGGACTACCGAGACCGTAAATACAGGAGACACTCGCGACGATGATGACATCTCGGCGAGTCAGAAGCGACTGCGTCGACGCGTGGCGCAGGCGGTCAATCTCTTCATTGATCGAAGCATCCTTCTCGATATAGGTATCCGTGATCGGCATGTACGCCTCGGGCTGATAGTAGTCGTAGTAGGAAACGAAATAGTGCACGGCCGCGTCCGGGAAAAATTCTTCAAACTCCTGAGCCAATTGCGCCGCCAGTGTTTTATTGTGCGCGATGACGAGGGTCGGTTTCCCGATCTGCGCGATCGCATTCGCCATGGTGAACGTCTTCCCCGATCCGGTCACGCCGAGAAGCGTCTGGAAATCATCCCCACGTTTAAGACCCGCGACGAGTGAAGCAATCGCTTTGGGCTGATCGCCGGCGGGCGGCCAATCGGATTTCAGGTGGAAGGGAGAGGCTGACATACATGTGTGATCGTGAGTGGCTGAATATTGATTCAATCCCGTGAGGTACGGCCCGGTTTCAACCACCGCATCAGACGGCGAAACAAGTGGAGGCTGTGATGGCGATGGACGTAGAGAAACACGAGGCTGCCGATGACAAGTCCCGTGGCGACGACCCCGACACCGAAACGGACCCGCTCGATATCCATGAGATAGACCTTGAGCGCCCGGATACCATAGTACCCGACGAAGACATAGAAGAGGTCTTTGCAGAAGTTGCCCGCATACGATGCGATGAGGAAGACACGAGTCTGGATCCGGACGACCCCGCACGCGATCGAGACCAGGACCGTCGGTACGAATGGGATGACACGCAACGTGAAGATAAGCGCCCCGTCTTGCCAGTGGTGGCCGTTGAATCGCCGGCCGATCCGTTCCACATCGGCGTGGTTCAGTCCCAGATAGCGGCCATAGCGGCCGACAACTACGTCTTCGAGCTTGTCACCGAGCAGATAATAGATGAATGACCCAGCGAGTTTTCCGAGACCGCCGAGGATGGCGAGCCAAACGACGAAGAACGCGGTACGGCCCTCGACCTGGGCGAAAAATCCTGCGGTGGTCGTCACCAGCATCGAAGGAATCGGCGCGATAATCTCTTCGGCAAAAGCGCCGAAAGAAATGAAAAGTTCCAACGGAACAATCCGCGCCAATTCACGGATGCTGATTTCGATATGCTGGATCCAGACAGGCATGGAAGAAAGGATCATGAATTGCCCGGGCCATCAGCTAAAAAGGTCGCGAGGCTTTCCATCATGCCTTGGTCTAGACCGAGACTCACTCGGTTCACTTCGATAGCATGGATTGCCTCACGCGTCTGGGCAGCACTCAGGTCTCCGTCTGCTCCGGCCGAACGTTCGACGATTTCGCGAATCCGACTGAGCTGAGCCTCATCCAGTCGTCCCAGATCACCCCGTGCCAGCCGATCGAGTGCTTCACGGAGACGCAAGCGATTCCAACCCTTCGGATTGTTCGCAGCTGAGGACTGCCGGCTGTGATCCGAGAGGGACACACCGGGTTTCTGCTCTGATCGACGTGAAGGAATAAAAAGGGCCATATAAAATCATTATGTGATTCAACCATCATACCGCCCGCGTAACGTGCTCGTCCAAATCATCCGTTACAGCGACTGATCAAGCGCCTCATCAATCCGAGCGATATCCTTCTTATCCAAACCCAACCGATGAGCATCCTCCTTCAAATGATCGACGAATTCCCCTTTCTCACGGTAGTTCATGCCGATACCGCCTGACGGATCCTTATCCAGAAAACCAGCCGCCGCGTTTTTAGCCATATCTATATCATGTTGGCTCAGACCCGACCGACGCCACCGCCCCACGACATCTGTTCGAAATTCTCTCGGAGTCACTTGACCAGAAGTATGCGGCTTTGGCCGTTCTCGCTCGTCCGGGGGGACCGAAGCGAATTGTTGACCCTTTCCTGCCTGATTACCCGAAGAGGGTTTCTTATCCATAAAAAAGAGACCCATACCTATGCCTTTAATGATACATGTCCATTCTACACCTTTTTGACCGAGAGCCTACCCCATCAGCCGTAGACACCGGGACGTCTTTTCCGTATAATCGCAATGGTACTCTTGGGGCCATTTGTTCTCACTCGATACAATCTCCCCATGGGCCGTTAGCTTAGTTGGTAGAGCGCCGCGTTTGCAACGCGGAGGTCGCCGGTTCGACTCCGGCACGGTCCACCAGTGACGGATTCGAACGAGAAAGGGGTCGGGAAAACATCTGTTTTCCTGTTCGGGGTGACCGAGCCTAAGCGAAAGCAAGAGGGCGGAAGCCCTACAGAGCACAGTCCGAAAGAAGAGCGGTGAGTGTTCTGGCACGGTCCACCCCTTGATTGTTTCGGCAGGCTATTGTAGGATTCGGGGTGCTTCTCAATGGATGATTTTCTCCCTCCACATGCGATCGGGCAGCTGGTTCAGGACCACTCTCCATTCGTCATTGAGGGCTCGTCATCCTCAGACAAAAGGGTGATTAGCTCAGGTGGTTAGAGCGCGACACTGATAATGTCGAGGTCCATGGTTCGAGTCCATGATCACCCACTTGAGATAACCGACAACTCACGACTAACAACCGACAGCAAGAAGAAAGTAGGTCTCGTCGTAGGTTGTGGGTGGTGGGTTATAGGTTCTCAAATATACAGCGGGGTAGAGCAGTCTGTCCCGCCCGGGCGGGATTGGCTCATGAGACTCCCTATGCTCGACACGAGTTTACCGTTCAGCGTCTATGTAATACAATCCGAAAATGGGCGCAGGTACATCGGTATCTCCGCTGACGTTACGGAGAGGATTACTGCTCACAATCAGGGTCGCTCCCAGTGGACCAAGAGACGCCAACGATGGGTACTCGTTCACAAAGAAGACTATGCGAGTTACACCGAAGCGCGAAAGAGGGAAAACTATCTCAAGAATTTGAAGGGTGGCAGGAAATTACTTGAGATCATATACAGCGGGGTAGAGCAGTCTGGCAGCTCGCTTGGCTCATAACCAAGAGGTCGGTGGTTCAAATCCACCCCCCGCAACAAATATAGCCATCAGCAGGTGACAGATACTGTGGCATCTTCCCCGCTCCTCGCTTTATTTCCGTGCCTTGCGACGCGGTCAGGGTTTCATCGTATAAACCTCGCCAGGGTACCCGCCCGATACGCTTGATGAGCAAGCGAATCATGCGGGCGGGGCTCAGTTGGTTACCTGCCTGCCGGCAGGCAGGGAGCAGCGGGATTCGCCCCGTACCAAAACATTTCCGGCAGGGTAGCTCAGTTGGTAGAGCACAGGACTCATAAGCCTGATGTCGTGGGTTCGATCCCCACCCCTGCTACTGTTTTGGTACGGGGCGAGTAAGCCCGGGGTCGCGAGTTCGAATCTCGCCCCTGGTACCAAAAAAAACTGATAACCCACCACGAACAACCAACAACAGTGAGTGATACTTTAATACATTTTTTCTCGTTGTGAGTTGTCGGTTGTAGGTCGTGAGTTCAGAAAATGGGGGCGTAGCTCAGCTGGTTAGAGCGTCTGCCTGTCACGCAGAAGGTCACGGGTTCGAGTCCCGCCGTCCCCGCAAAACCAAAACCCGGCCTATGTGGTCGGGTTTTGGTTCTTCGTGGAGACGGAGGAAGTGAACCGCTTCACTTCCGTCGGGACGAGAAAGACGGAGCATTGTCGAGCGAATACGCGAGACCGCGAGCTGGGGTCGAGAGATTTTACTTGCGACGGCAAGGAAAATACTCGTGACCGATCCCGCCGTCCCCGCTAATAAAAAGAGGTTTCATAAAGCCTCTTTTTTATATGGGACGACGGAACCTTCGAACCTTGGTATGGACAAGATGGTGAATATTTAGTACTCTACTAAGTCCAATCCGGACGAATAGCAACTTAACAAGGAGCTCAAGATGGACTTCGCTTTGGCGTCTATTCGCATTTTGTCTGCGCTCCTGGCGCTGATGATTCTCCAACTGATTGCTGTTTCCGTGCTGCAACCACCCGCAAATCCGAGTGTCATCGAAACCTACTCGACCTCGTATGCGGCCTTTGCAGTTGTGGATGGGTCTGCCGAGGCAGGCTGTAATCTTCCGGCGGTCAAGTTCGGAGCAGTGACCGTTGACCAGAACTGGATGGGTTATGTATACGGTCCGCCTCCCGGCGTTCCCTGCGCCCGTCCTCGTCCGTTCTATCGGTCACTGATTTGGTGCCGGGCACCTGCTGACTGTTTCACGCGAGACATCAATAAGCGTGATTGGGATGCTTTCATGGAGAGCACCCGACACACCTTCCCGCTTGCGCAACGACTTTGAGTGGCCCACGGTCACAAAACAACAAGAGCCTGACCAGCTCTTTTTTCTTTTTCATACTGCCATGAGCTTTTCGATTCGTCTCAGTACCAAGTTGAACCATCCTCAGTTTGCTTTGACAGAGTTTAGATTTTAGTATATAAAGCAGGGTGCCCAAATTGGGCACACGTACCTTCAACGGCCAATACGTACGGCCACAACCTAGAGGAGTCATAAAATGACAACCAGTGCCAAGTCCCTGTTTTCTTCCCTTGTTGCAGGTGACCTGCTCAAGGTCTACGTCGCGCCGCCACTTATCGAGGTAGCGACCACGTTCGATGTGACAGTGCTACGTGTCGACGACGAGGGTGGACTCCACCTATCCCAGATATCGCACGATAAGCCCGTTTCCGTACCACTTACCACCCGCAACCCGTTCCACTGGAGCGACGACAAAGGTGCCTTGATCGATCGAGATGGCGATGTGCCCCGCTGGTACAGCGACAACATCACACTCGACCACCTGGGTGCCCGACGGGCTGCGGCAGAATACGCCGCGGTGCCACGAGCCGAACACACCCGCCATAAGTTACAAGAGGGTGATATGGGTGCACTCATGGATTCATTCAGGAACGATCCGCGTTACTCGAAAATCGAGGGCATCGTCAACAACGGCGAGGCCGGCAGTCCGCCGGACCAGTTGTCGCTAGTGCTCGACGTGATGGGTGTTGACCATACCCAGGAACAGCTCGTTGGGCTATCTTGGTTCCTGCTATTGCTTGTGTCCCTGGCGCAACGCGCTTTTCAGCTTACCCCGATCCTGATCAATCTAGGCGACAACACCAAATCGGCCGAGGACGGCCACCCCCAATAACCGCGCGCGGGACACCCGCAAATTACATGCTACCAGGTTTCGGCTTGGTAGCTGTTTTCTTTTCCTTTAGCACAAAAGAAATGACCCCTTACCAAAAGTGGCGAGGGGCATCCGGTGGGTCAGTTTCGACCCAAATGCTGCTTTTCCTACAACGGCTTCCGATAGGTCAGGGTTACGACATTTCGGAGCGGATCCGTGGTTTGTCCATCAAAGAGATGGCGTATGTCGCGATTTGGTGACCGAGCAACGAAGGTGAGGGCTGCTTCATCACCGTCTTTGCCTCGCCAGTGAATACCGGCTGATGGGCCGCGCGACAAACCAAGATAGGCTGAGACACTCCCCTCTTGATAGCCTATCCCAGCAAAGAACTTCCCACTATTGAACCCGCCTCGATCAATCCAGGGTGACTGATTCTTCCGGGCATATTCGATCGCCGCCGTCCATCCTTGGTTCTGAAACGCCACCCCGATCGAGGGATGTGACTTCGCCCAGTCAGGATTCCGTTCCACCTGACTGGCTGGCAACGAATCGAGCTGGAGTGTATGCTGCTGGCTCGAGCTCCACTGACCCTTCCGTCCAAGACTGAACACCTGAGAGGTGGCCACATTGGGAGGATCGAGTCCGGACGACTCGCGCGGAACAGCTGCTAGCACCGAAAAACCACGGTTCAGCGTAACTTTGTCAAACAGTGGCGGAGATTCAGCCATCGCTGGTGCGCAGGAAATTGGCACCCAGAGGCTAAAAATCAAGTAAAGAACAACCACTCGGCGCTGCATGGGTCACCTCCTTTGGTGGGGTCTAGGGATGAGTACGCTTACTCGCCCACAGTCTCCAACACTTCGCGCATCCCGTCAAGCGTCTCGGCCACACGCAGATCCACTCTCTCGGACTTGGAGCATCCACCCCGAGACGCCCATATCTCACACCACCCTCGGGCAAGCCTGACGCGATCAGGAAACTCTTGACAATATATGCCTCTGACACCACAATGTACCAGTTGGTCGTATTACCCAATCTGACACTTGCCCGGAAACCCGGAATGAAGGAAGGATTTCGTAACGTGATCACTTTTTATTTTCCGCAGTTCTTATCGAACGAGAGAGGAAGAACATGCCTCACGCCATGAGTTTTGCCACCCTAGAGGATCTCAAAGAGATCAACCGATGGGTATCCGATGGTTGCCTCATTCCGTTCGCCGAAGAAAAATTCGACCCTGCACAATGCCTGGCCGATTGTTCGGATGGGCGGCGCCCCCACATCAAACGCTGGATCAGCGAAACGTACTACCGACGAACCGAGGGCTGCAGCAGAGACGACAATCTCTCCATCTTCCGATATTCGGCCCACGGCATCGCCATGCGCTTCGGCCTTGGGAACCCCCTGAATCCTGATGACGCAGCATTCAATTTCCTTGAGCCCCAGTTGAAGCAAGCACAGCGGTTCGTGAATAATGGAGGTATCCGGCAGTTCAATCTTCTCCATCACTGGCCATGCGGCGCGGCCAAAGAGGCTGGAATCTCTCTTTCCACATCGATAGCATGGGCACTTCTCAGTAAAGCTCGGTTGAAGCACACTCGGCTTTTCCCGGAGGTATCAACTCTTCTGTGGGTCGATATCGGCCCGGACGAGAACGCCGTCTATCGTATGAAGCTCGAGCGATTCGTGAACCACTTCCGTCAGAGCGACCTGCCGCTATGTTTGCTTTTCGAGCAGCAACGCACACTCCTAGGGCAGACTGCAGCAATGTAACTGCCTGGCTCAGAATTGACGTTATTCCATTCGCATCCGCCACCCTCCCGCGTGAGGTGTGGCGGTCGTTTTTTTTATACCCCACTTACCTATAGGGTTTACACGGAGCCACGGAACATGATAGAAAACGGAGTATTGACTCCCAGCCCTGTAATCAATTATCACTCGCCTATGTCTCTCGCGACAGAAATTTCGAAACTCAATCGAGAGCGCAGTCGCGCTTTCTGTCAACCCGCCGCCCATGATGCCCGCGCGCTGTATGCCAGCCAGCATCCCACCCATGTCCTCGTCTTCAAATGCATGGATGGCCGGATCCACCTCCCGCTCATCACCGGCATCCCGCTCGGCATCCTCCACCCCTTCCGGAATATCGGCGGCAAATTCACCCTCGGCTACCCCTATCTCGGACGACTCGTCCTCGACGCCAAAGAGACCGCCGTGCGCGCCGGCCAGAGCACCCTCGCTTTGTGTACGTACCACTTCTCCAAAGGCAGCACCCATCGCGGCTGCGCGGGGCACAATTATGACACCGAAGCGGCACGGCGCGGGGCCTTCGCGCTCAAACGTGAATTCGAAACCATTTTCGGTGCCGACAATCCGGCGATCCGCGCCATAGTTATCGGTATCGAAACCGATGAAAACGCGATCATCTTCTGCGGTGAACACGAGCGCGATGATGTCTCGGTGGCCAGCTTTGCCACGGCCACGGACGACCAATTGCTCCGCGCACTCGCGAAGCTCTATGCCACCCTGCCGGCTGCCATGCTGGCTGATATCGCCCCGATCGCAACCGGAAACCGCGAACACGTGCGCCGAAATCACACCCAGGATCGCCCTATCGCAGAACTCGTCCACGGTGAAAACATCATCTGTGTCGGCCGCGGCTTCGATTGGCTCCACCTCCCCAATCGCGCACTCATCATCGGACCCTACGGCGATGCCGAGCGTACCTGGCGCGACGCCGTGCAGGTAGCCGGCAGCGTCGTCCTCGACAACTTCAAACATCAGCGTGTCCCCCGACAGTCCGGCACCCTCCTCCTCGTTTCGGCACCCTACTCAGACTTGAACGAGCGCGGTCTCGCTCTCGCCAAGGCCGGATACTTTTCGACGGTCTCCCGTGACATCCTCGCTCCGGTCGCCAAACAACTGCGACTCGAGACGCTCGTCGGCATCACCGACATGATGACCATGCACTTCGAACCAATCAAGGAGAAGTAACCTTCGCTCTTCGGTATCCGTTGCGGACAAAACCATCCACACGATCAGCCCACTACTCACTGATGGCTGATTCTGCTACCGTTTTCCGCACGTTTCGGATCGACGCCCCAATCCGGAATACCACGAGGAGAGAAACCAGACCGGCTGATAGACAGTAGAGCCAGATCATCCACCAGTCTCGGGAATCCGTCCCGGCGAAAAAACCATGTGCGAGGAACAAGAGGTAGGTAGGGAATCCGAGATAGTGCAGCCACCGCCACGTCTTGAGTCCGATCAACCGCCCCTTGAGCTGAGATGTGAGGACTTGGGCGACGATGCCGTACATCGCAACGGTGCCGATACCGATCGTCCATTGCAGGCTGTAGCCGGGAACCGAAGGGAAATTACGAACGAGCGTAAATGGCACGAGACCTTCGAATATCGACACTCGCAGATAAGTATCAAAGGTGAAACTCGCAAAATGCCCGAGCACCGTGATGAGTGCCATCCAGGACAGGAATCGGTGCATCTCGTAATTGAGCGCTGGTGGGAGAAAACGGAATACCAGGCGGGTGGTCATCAGCAATCCGTTCACGACGACAATTGTGAGGAGAATGAAGGCGAGTATCCCGCTGGCTCGACCGATATACCACGCCAGCGGCAGCTGCTGATCCGTCTGCAACTGCCGATCGAGCGAGGATGCGACATTCACGACGAGTGGATTCGTCCCCTGTTTGATTTCCTGAAGGTCAGATATCCCATCCCCATCAGTGTCCGAATTTGTTGGACTCGTGAGATACAGCTCCGTTTCGGCCGTATCCGTCAACCCGTCGGCATCCGTATCCTTCAGTGCCGCGTGGACAAACGTCGGAAACGCGACCACACAAAAAATGATACTACTGAAGATGCCTGTGATGATCAATGATCTAGGCTTTCCAGAGATAGGGTTTGACATACGGGTTCGGATACGAATTATGATCGGTCCCGACGAATATCGCCGGGATATGCAATGATTGAGCCAAAGCCTCGGCTCCGACTTTTCCCGCGATATACAATGACTTCGCCCAGACATCCGCCGCGGTCGTATCGGGTGCGACGACGGTCACCGAGAGAAAGTCTGGTGCCGCGCTTTGCCCGATCGCAGGGTCGATGATGTGGTGTTTCTGCTCCCCGTCTTTCTCCCAGCATCGTCGATTGATCCCCGACGTGGCCACCGCCATATCCGTCAGCATGAGGAGCGCGGGTGGTTGACTCACTCTGTCCGGATGTTCAACCTCGATCGCCCAGTATGGGTAGCCTTCCTTCCGATTGGCACCTTTCGCAAAGATATCTCCGCCGGCATCGATGAGGAAGTTATCGAAATGTTGGCTCAGGAAATCGACGACTTGATCGACGATAAAGCCCTTGCCAATACCGCCCAAGTCAACCACGAGCTCGCGCGGTTTGGTGGCAGTCAAGGTCTCTTTGTCAAGCGACAATTCAGCAAACCCCCGCTGCTGCTTTGGTGTCACGCCGCTCGCCACCCCGACATAGCCTTCGTGTTCGAGCACTGGGAGGATGCTCGGATCGAACAATCCGTTCGTCTCCTCATGGTAGCGTTTCGCCTCACTGAGCAGACGGAAAAACTCCGAAGAAAGAACGCGACGCGACCCTCGATTGAACTCCCACAACTCGTTGCCTTCGATGAAACGGCTGTAGCGTGACTCAAAGCCCCGAAACAAATCAAATACCTCTCGTAAGGCCGCCTCCGCTAATGCTTCCTGACCTGCAGGGAACAAGATCTCGCAGGCGACATCCGTCTTCATGATTTCCCCCCGTACTTCCTGGCGAAGACTCCTCCACTCCCGATCACTCCTCGTAGGAATCGAGGATGCCGTTGTTATCGCCGTCAGTTTCGAATTCATAGTAGGAGAAGTCATCTTCGTCAGGATGTCGGTCGATCGCATTCGGGACGCCATCCTCATCCACATCGGTGAAGTACTCGCTTTGAGGCACCTTCGGATCGGGATCGATGGCATCGACGAGGAGGTCGCCATCCGTATCGGTCGCATAGGCTTCCTCAGTAACGATAACCGTCCGAGCGACCGGCCGGTATTCGACTACATCCTTGACCACTTTCACGGTTTTTGGCTTGGACTGACTCGTCTTTGAAGCAGCTTTCGGCTGTTCTGACTCCTTCTCACCATCGTCTTCTTCTCTCTCGTCTTCCTCGTGTTCTTCTTCGTCTTCTTCGGCCAGTGCCGTCATGAGGAGCAGCGGGCGCGCGAAGAAGTCACCCGGCACAACGACATTGGCTGTAAGGAACACAACCGGCAGGGCCAAGAACAGGAGTGAGAATTTTCTAGCCATTGTCCGCATACCCTCAAAGTTAAGAAGTCTTCGTCGTAGCCGATGCTTTCGGCTTGCTCGCGGTCGTCTTGGAGCTCGAAGCGGGGGCCGCTTGCTCCACTACCTTCTGTGTCACGACCGGCTGAATGACAGTCTGAGTAACCGCGGTCTGCTTCTCTTTGATCAACCCGGGTTGATCCTTCAACAGCTGCTCGTACTGCGCTTTGGCCTCCTGCATGGCCTGTTTGAGGTTGTTTTTCCGGTCCGCCAAATCGAGATAGTACTGATACCGGGCGATTTCAGCATCCCTCTGGGCAATCGCGATTTCCTGCTGTTGTCTCACCAGTTTCTCCGCACGTTTCGCTTTTTCGATAGTGAGGATACCAACAAAGGGCCCCAGGAAGGCTAATCCGACAAACACTATCAAGAACCAACGTGTTTTGAGTGTCCCCATATGTATTGCTATTATAGTGAAAAGCGCCCAATCATGCCATGCCCCTATGGGCAGAATGATCTCAGCCACCCCACCAAAGATAACCGATCCGCTATGCGACACCCTACGCTGATAACCTGGAAGGGCTGCTTGCATGCCATACTCCTCGGCGTACTCTTCGGTTGGCTCCTGATTGCGATGCGAAATCCGACCCATCACCGATCTACGTTCGACCTCTCTTCTGTCGAGTCATCGAGTGTCCATAGCTGCCATGAATCAGTCTGGCCGACACGAACACTCGCGTCTCATATCGGGACACAGCTGTCCTAGAGCATCCAGCGGAACAAGACCACCGCATATGCTCCGATCAGCAGCATCAGGCTGTACCGGACGAAACGCCGGCCGCGGCGCAAGAGCTCGACATCGTTTGAGATCTCCCGAGTCCCTGACCAGCCGAAACCCTTGTAGAGGAAGACTGATTCATAGAGCCGGATGAGTACCACCCACGCGAGGAACAATGTGACGAGGAGGCTCGCCGGCGCCATCCAGGGGTTAGCGAGTTCGGGTGTTTGCGGAACGCCGACCTGAAACCATTTCACCCAACTTGCCCACTTCATCACGATGACATGAGAGACGAGTGTGACAACGCCGATCCGGATCCCCCAACGTTGGAAGAACCACCACCGGGCACCGCCGATTTTCTGGATCAGCGCCTGATACGAAATCACGATCAACGCCGCAAAGACCACCGTCGCGATGAGTCCGGCGATCGTCGTCGTCAACGAATAAGAGGAAAAGAGTCCGTCAAGGGTGAACTTCGCCGGGACCAGGAAGGCAGAAATGATCCCGTGGAGGATACCGAGCAAGCCGCCGACGACACCGATTTCCTTCCGGTAATTGAGCCAGGTATCAAAGCGGTTGAAATAGCGAGTGAGTGGGCCGATGAGAAACGAGAGGGCGATGAGCACAACGGCAACACCGGCCAGGACCTTGTTCGGCACATAGAGTGCCCCGGCCGAGACGGGGGCCGCGAACATATAGCCACGCCGCAGGAACAGGTACGCACCAAGAAAAACAGTGAGTACTCCGCCCATCAAAGTGGCGATGAAGTAGTCACGGAAATTTGAAAGTTTGTATTCGGACATGCGGGTGATTGTTTTGAACGGCCTCTTTTTTGAGTATATCAGATCCGGATGCCGGCGGGTCGATCGGGCGTGCCGAAACGCGCGGCGATTGTCTCGAGTTCACTCTGGGAAAAACTCGAGGCTGTCGAGAAAGCCGGATCGAGTGTCTGCTCCGAACGGAAGGCTTGCACAAATACTCGCTCCGCCCCCTGGAGCAACTCCTGCATCGCCTGGAGCACCGATTCAGTGTGATGTTCCCGGATGAGCGTCGATCGGAACTCGTATGCCACACCGCTCTCTCGGATGAACGCGATGCTTTCTCGGATCCGCTCTGGCCGGATACTCGGTCCGACAAGTGACGGATACTGCCCGATCGAAGTCTTCACATCCATCGCGATATAGTCGATCAATCCAGCCGCGACGCAGCGCTTCAGCATCGCCGGGTTGTTGCCATTGGTATCGAGTTTCACTGCGAACCCGAGGGCCTGTATCTGTGCGAGGAAGTCCGGCAAGTCCGACCAAATCGTCGGTTCCCCGCCGGTCACGACGACCCCTTCGAGCAGCCCCTGACGCTCCCGGAGAAAGCGGAGGAAATTCGCGACCGGGATAAAGCTCGCGGCCAACTGACAAATCCGTTCAGGCAAGACAAACTCAGGATTATGGCAAAACCCGCAGCGCAGATCGCAGCCCGGCGTGAAGGCGATGCAAGCGACCCGACCGGGAAAGTCGAGCAGGGTGAACTTTTGAATCGCCGAGAGTTTCATGCCTGTCCGATCGCGGGGTAACCCTCGACAAACCGGCTGTTGTCAGCCACGCATTCCTCGAAATGCTTGCGGGAATAGTGTTCCGCCTTCTTGCCGACATTGAAATGTGAAACCGGCCGATGGTACCCCATCACTCGCGTCCATACTTCGCAGCGCGTGCGCTGTTCATTCGCCACGGAAAGCCCGTCTCCTGACTGCTCTATTATTGCTTCGTGCATACTATTTTTGTTTAAAGATTTCGAATTATTCGGCTGCCTGCGAACGCGCATACGTCTTGCGCAGTTCAGTATCATAGCGCGCACCGTCCCTGATCCCAAGCGCTTCGTCACATTTCGGACAGAAGTCATACTCGCCATCGAGGTAACCGTGCTTGGGACAGATCGAAAACGTCGGCGTGATCGTGATATAGGGCAGCCGGAAATTCGACAGGATATTTCGCACCAGGCTCCGGCAGGCCTCGCCCGAACTCACCCGCTCGTTCATGTAGCAATGGAGGACGGTTCCGCCCGTATACTTCGTCTGGAGCCGATCCTGGAGCGTGAGTACCTCGAACACATCGTCCGTGAAACCGACCGGGAGCTGAGACGAATTTGTGTAGTACGGCGCCTCCGGTGTCCCGGCTTGAAGGATTTCTGGGAAGCGCTTCTTGTCTTCCTTGGCGAAGCGCGTCGTCGTCCCTTCGGCGGGTGTCGCTTCGAGATTGTAGAAGTTTCCCGTCTCCTCCTGGAAGTCTTTGATCTTTTCGCGCATGAAATCAAGGATTTCCTCGGCAAATTGTTGACCCGCTGGCGTCGTAATGTTCTCCGTGTCGCCAGTGAAGTTCCGGATCGCCTCGTTGATACCGTTGATGCCGATCGTCGAGAAGTGATTCTTCAGATAGCCGAGATAGCGCTTCGTATACGGGAACAGTCCCCGGTCGATCCAGCGCTGGATTTCTGCTCGTTTGATCTCGAGCGATGTCTTGGCCAGCGCCATCACGTGTTCGATCCGCTTCAGGAAAGCTCCTTTGTCGCCGGCGCAGAGATACCCGATACGGGCGGCATTGATGGTCACGACGCCGATGGAGCCGGTCATTTCGGCCGAACCAAAGAGTCCGCCGCCGCGCTTCCTGAGCTCGCGGAGATCGAGTTGGAGCCGGCAACACATCGAACGGACATCGCTCGGATTGAGATCTGAGTTCACGAAATTCTGAAAATACGGCGTCCCGTACTTGGCCGTCATCTCAAAGAGCGGCAAATTCTTCGGATCCTCCCACTGGAAATCCTTGGTCACATTGTATGTCGGGATAGGAAAGGTGAACGTGCGTCCCTTCGCATCACCGGTCGACATGACCTCGATGAACGCCCGGTTGAGGATATCCATCTCGGGCTGCAATTCGCCGAAAGTGTAGGCAAACGGCTTCCCGCCGAGCTTGAGCCGTTTGTCACGCATATCGACAGGACAGTCCCAGTCGAGCGTGATATTGGTAAACGGTGTCTGTGTCCCCCAGCGCGACGGAATATTCAGGTTAAAGACAAAGGACTGCACCTGTTGGTGTACATGCGCCGCGACCTTGTCAGCGATATAGCGTTCCTGATCCGCCTCACTCGCAAACCGGATACCATAGCCTTCGACATCCGCTCGGAGTTCGAGTTCGAACTTCTTCACGAAGGGCGCAAGATACGTATCAAAGCTGGAGAACGCCTGTGCGCCCGCCCATTCGTTCTGAAGCGTCCCGAGGTAATTCACCATCATCGCCACCGCCGACGATAGATGTTTCGGGGGACCCGACTCGATTTTGTTCGGCACTCCATTGAAACCCTCTTCCAGGAGCACGCGCAAACTCCAACCGGCGCAATAGCCCGAGAACATGCTCAGGTCATGGATGTGGTAGTCGCCGTTGCGATGTGCGTCCCCGACCGCTTTCGGGTAGATATGCGAGAGCCAGTAATTGGCGATGACCTTGCCCGACGTATTCAGGATCATGCCGCCGAGCGAATAGCCCTGATTAGCATTCTCATTCACGCGCCAATCAAGCTTGTCGAGGTACTCCTGAATCGTCTTTTCGACTTCGACGACGACGTTGTGGTCTTCCCGCACCTCCCGACGTTTCTCGCGATAGAGGATATAGGCTTTCGCCACGTCCGCGTAGTCATACCGGATCAGCGTCTCTTCGACCAAATCCTGAATGTCTTCAACACTCGGGATTTTCTCCCCGAAACGTTCCTCGGCGAGCGTCACGACGTCCTCGGCCAGGATTTTCGCCCGCGCCGGTTCAGCGGTTCGGACGGCGGCGAGTGCCTTATGGATCGCCTGCTCGATCTTCCCTAATTCGAAATCGACGATCGCCCCATTGCGTTTCTGGATTTTGTAGAGTGGCATGCTGTTTTGATATTCGAATTACCCGGTGACGACTGTCGAAGCACACACCCACGCGGGCGAAAGCAGCGCACCTACTCTACTAAACACCAAACACCAAAAAAGGTGTCGTTTAACACCAAATACACAACCTATGGTATTTTTCATACCAATCAGATACTACCCAATAATGGACGGATTTTCTTCCGCGCCCGCGAGAGCAGCAGTTTGGTCGCATTCTCGGAGATCTCAAGACCGCGGCTGATCTCTCGGACCGAAAAGCCCTCTCGATAATAGGCCGAGAGGACCTGTCGTTCCCGTCGACTGAGTTCGGGCGTCTCCCAAATCCAAGTCATCTCGGTCGAACGTGCCTCTGATGGCAGACTGAAGTCGGGCGAAAGCTCGAACATCGACTGTCGCCGATAGGTATTGAGGAGAATACTGTGCGCGATGCGGAGGAGATAGGTCCCATACGCAGCATTCCGGACTTCATAGCCGTCCAACCGCTCCAGGGCGCGCACAAACGTATCCTGCGTCAGGTCTAGTACCTGGTCCGTCTGGCCAGGCAAGTGTCGGGCGAAATACTGTCGCACCGTCGCGGAGTATTTTTCGTACAGCCGAACATATTGGCTCGGGTCCCGTTGTGCCGCCTCGATAAGCAGCCGATCATCCATCCGAGACTGGAACCGTGCTCGCAGTGGACTCACCCAAGATGCCTCCATCCAATCTATCAGAGCACCGCGTCCTTCCGTCTCCGCCGAGACATCAGCTGGGAACCAACGATGCAACCACGGCAGCGCGCCCGCCGCATTCAGTGGACGCGAACCAAATAGCCCGTTCCACTCACTGAGGAATCGATCCTGGTCTTCGAATCGCGCTGGGCGAAGCGCGAGATAAGCGACCGCCCCATCGGAACGCATGAACGGCGTGACTGCCAACAGCTCTTCGTAGCGTTCACCTTGCTTGGTTCGATTCGTCACTCGACCGACGAACGGTCTTCGGTCGGTCCGAAGCAACTGCCACATGCGATCATAAAACGACCGCGGCATCTGACCACCCCAGAGCCGACCCGGCTTGGCACCGATGATCTCCGCCACCGAGAAGCCGGTCCGCCGGGCGATTCCCTCATTGGCATACGTCGCGACGCCCGCCGCATCCGTCAGGAGGATATTGCCGGAGAGTGAGTGGTCTGAGAGTGGAAACGTGAGACTGGCATGCATACGCGAGGGAACGGCGCTCAGGTGGTCATGATTCGCTTTTACCCGGGTAGATTGTATAATAGCATTGTCAACCCATGAGATGAACTGCTATGCGTATCGCCTTTACTGAGATGCAGAATTGGGAGAAGCCGGTGCTCGAAGAACGTCTGGCCGGTCATACCCTGCAATTTTTTGATCAACCACTCGAAGAAAGTCAGCTGGCAGAGCTCGCCGAGTGTGAGGTACTCTCAATTTTTATCTACAGCCGTATTACGCGAGAGATACTTGAGAAGCTCCCCAAACTCAAACTCATCGCGACACGGTCCACTGGTTTCGATCATATCGACGTCGCGGCCGCCAAGGAACGTGGCATCATCGTCGCCAATGTCCCCTCGTATGGCGAGAACACGGTCGCCGAGCACGCCTTCGCGCTCATCCTCGCGCTCTCACGCAATGTCCACCGCTCGCATGTCCGCCGCCTGCGCAACAACTTCTCCATCGAAGGACTCAAGGGTTTCGACCTCAAAGGCAAGACTCTGGGGGTCGTCGGTGCCGGCAAGATCGGCCTGCATGTCATCAGAATCGCTCGTGGTTTCGGTATGAATGTCCTCGCGTTCGACAACTATCAGAATACCTTTCTCTCGGAAGTGCTCCATTTCCAGTACGTTCCCTTCGAGCAGCTCTTGGCCGAATCCGACATCATCAGCCTGCACACGCCCTACACCCCTGCGACCCATCACCTCATCAATGAGAAAAACATCGAGCAGATAAAACGTGGGGCGATCCTCATCAATACGGCGCGGGGCGAGCTCGTGGACAATGACGCGCTCATCCATGGACTGGATGCTGGGATCCTGCGTGGTGCCGGTCTCGATGTCATCGAGGGTGAACACCTCATCCGTGAAGAAAAAGAGCTCCTGGCCACCAATCGTGACCCGCAGGAGCTCCAGGAACTCGTCAAAGACCATATCCTCCTCGGCCGTGATGATGTCGTCTACACGCCGCATATTGCCTTCTACTCCGAGGAAGCCCTCCATCGGATCCTCGAGACCACGGTTGATAACATCACCTGCTTCGTCGATGGCTCCTGCCAAAATATCGTCCCCGGCGGCCACTAAGCAGCCAGCGCAGCAATCACTTCAAACTCTTTCTCGGTTACCGGCGTAATCGACAAGCGGTTTCCTGGGCGCAGGATAATAAGATCAGCAAGTCGTTTTTCTTCCCGCAATGTTGCCAGCGAAACAACCCGTTTGAAACACTTTTTGAATTTCACATCCACTAAAGTCCAGCGTGGTTTTTCTTTTGTTGCCTTTGGATCGTAGTACACACTTTTCGGATTGAACTGAGTCGTGTCAGGATAGGGACCGCTCGCTACTTCAGCCAGCCCAGCGACTCCCGGCTCCGGACAACTCGAATGATAAAAGAGTACCGCGTCGCCCGGTCGCATCCCGTCACGCATACAATTGCGCGCCTGATAGTTCCGCACGCCGTACCACGGCACCTGTTTGTCGCGCGCCAAATCATCGATCGAATATTCTCCCGGCTCACTTTTCATGAGCCAGTATTGCTTTGCTCTCTCGAGAGCTTGTCCTGAGCGAAGTCGAAGGGTTGGTTGTTTCATAATTTCAGTATACAAAATATTTTGGGCCCGAGTCTCATGCGAGAGACCAGCGGCTCACGCACACAGACACTCGATACTTGCGGAAGTAGTCAATTGATGCTTATATGGCAGTGCCACTTTCGTCATGGGGATGATTGTGGATGTTCCTTACAGGAAAGGCTGACATCATGGATGATCGGTTAAAGTTGACGCACGAGGATTCTCACGGTTTCCTCAAAGACCTCTTCGAACGACTCGCCGGCCACCGGGGAAGGCTGTGGCTCCAGGCAATCAAACGCTTTCTTCTCGGTACGAGTACAGAGTTCTACATGCTCGAGATTGGCAATGCAGGCAACATTCGCAACCTATTAGAGCAATTCTCTCATGCAGGCTTCAGCGTATCACCCGTCGGAGGAAAGGCAGATGGGCTCTTACGAAAAAGCGGTCCTAAGCAATGCTCCGGATTGAAGGAGTGCTTCCGCATGCTGCCCGTCCGTGCCATGGACTTTGATCGAACGCGGGCCGTGAAGCACGCTACGCTGGCGAGCGCGATCGCCCACATTGGCCTCATGGAAGGATGTAAGGCAACGAGCTGGGAAGCAGCCTGCAACCTCCTGCTAGAAACCGAGAAGACAGATGATCGTTCTTTTTACAGGCGTAAGTCTCTGCTTGAGTTGGCACCGACGCCGATCGTCTGGACGTTTGTAGCAGGCAACCACGATAACCGGACTAGCTTCGCGACAGGTGTTGAGGGAGAGAAGCCCAGACTAGTTGGACTAGTGTCACAGGACGCCAACCTTGGCTTCAAAGGCATTGCCGAGGCCGAGTACCTCTGGACCCGACTGGGACGAGAACCCAATACGATCCTGCCAGTAGATGTCTTCGTCTTTTCCATCGACACCGATCGGATCTGAATTCAGGGGCAGCAAGGCAAATGTCTAGCTGCCCCTTGAACTTTTTTACATACATTCCGCATTCCCAAAATACACTACTCAGGATTCACCAGATGCTTTAGCTAAACTTCGCTTCGAACATTAATACATCGCTAATATTTGCCCAAAGACTAACCTTCGCCTAGAATAGTTCTCTATATAATATGAATGAATCCCTCGCCTTCCATCTCCTGAACCGCCTCCCGGGTGTGGGCGCCAAGACGCTCCGCTTTCTGGTGGGTGCTTTTGGATCGGCTCAGGCAGCCTGGGAAGCACCCGATCCGGCCTGGGCAGCGCTCGGCCAGCCCCGACTCGCCGCTCTAGCGCCTAAGCGAAGCACACTGGCACCCGAGACCGAGACAGACAGTCTCGAGCACAATCACATCGAGGTCATCCCCTTCACCGACCCCCGTTTCCCCGCTCTCCTCGCCGAAATCCCAGATGCCCCGGCACTCTTGTATGTCAGGGGAAACTTCCGTGCCTGGAACGAGCGGCCACTCCTCGCCATCGTCGGCTCGCGGAAATTCACCGCCTATGGCAAACAAGTCGCCACCGAACTCGCTCGTGCCCTCTCGCAGGCCGGGTATGTGATCGTGTCCGGTCTGGCCTTCGGGATCGACTCCATCGCTCATGAAGCGACCTTGGAGGCCGATGGCTGTACCCTCGCTGTACTCGGCAGTGGTATCGATGACCAGAGCATCTCGCCCCAGTCACATCTGCGATTGGCCCAGGCGGTCATGGAGCGCGGCATTCTCCTCTCCGAACTCGCGCCAGGGACAAATGCCAGCGTCGGCACTTTTCCCGCTCGAAACCGCATCATGGCTGGGATGTGCCTCGGCACCATCGTTGTCGAAGCGGCCGAAGATTCTGGTAGTCTCATCACTGCACGACTCGCTCTCGACTACAACCGGGAAGTCTTTGCCGTGCCGGGGTCGATTTTCTCGCCCGCTTCCGCTGGGACGCACCAACTCCTGAAAGATGGTGCCCGACTGGTGACTGGTATCCGGGACATCCTCGAAGAGCTCGGTGCCGTGTCGAAACAATTCACCACCGCTTCCGACGAAACCGAACCCACTGACCTCAACCCAGACGAGATGACGCTCTATGTGCAGCTCTCACACGAGGGGCTACACATTGACAAGCTCGCGGCGCTCGTTAGACTGGAAGCAACACGCGTAAATATGGCATTGACCACTCTCGAACTCCGCGGGCTCGCCAAAAATATCGGGAACATGCATTACATCCGTCTGTAACCCACAACCTGCTACCAACTACTTACCATGAAAATGAAACACCATCTGGCTCAGTCGTCGGTTGTAAGTTGTGAGTTGTTAGCTATTCTATGAAACTCCTCATCGTCGAATCCCCTTCCAAAGCGAAGACGATCGAAAAATATCTCGATGGCGAATACAAAGTCGTCGCTTCGGTTGGTCATGTCCGCGACCTCCCCAAGAGTAACAAGTCAGCCATCGACATCAAAGCCGGGTTCGTACCGAACTACGTCATTAGTCCTGGCAAAGAACACATCGTCGAGTCGATCAAAGCGCTCGCCAAGAAGAGCACGACCATCCTCCTCGCGACCGACCCTGACCGCGAAGGTGAGGCGATCGCCTGGCATGTCGCCGAGACGTGCGGACTGAAAAAACCAGCCCGCGTGCTGTTTTATGAAATCACGCCGGCCGCGGTAAAGGAAGCTATCGCTCATCCCCGGCCGCTCGATGTCAATCTCCGCAAGGCCCAAGAGGCGCGCCGCGTCCTCGATCGACTCGTCGGTTACGATCTGTCCGGTCTCATTTGGAAAAAACTGCGCTATGGCCTCTCGGCTGGCCGCGTCCAGTCTCCGGCACTCCATATCCTCGCCCTGCGCGAGAAAGAAATCCGCGCCTTCATCCCGGAAGTATTCTTCCAATTCACGGGTAACTTCACAAACGCGCTTCAGAAATCCCTGACCCTCTCACATACCACCGAACCGCGACCCAAAGCCGATGAGGTGACAGCGAGGGAGGAAGCGGACCGGATTGTCTCCCTGGGAACACAGGCGACGTGGACGGTCGAAGATGTGAAGGAGACTCCCGCCAAACGCAGTCCCTATGCACCTTTCACCACGTCCACTCTGCAACAGGCAGCGAGCTCGCGTCTTGGCTTTGCCCCCAGCCGTGCGATGAAAGTCGCTCAGAAGCTCTACGAAGCTGGCCACATCACCTACATGCGGACTGATTCGACGAACCTGAACAAGGATGCGGTCACCGCCATCCACGCGCTCGTCGAGAAAATCCATGGCCAGCGTTTTGTGATGCCACGCGTCTTCAAGACGAAGAGTAAAAATGCGCAGGAAGCTCACGAAGCGATCCGCCCGACCCATATCGATACGAAAATCTATGGCCGGACCGAAGAGGAGAAACATCTCTATGCGCTCATCCGGAGTCGCACTATCGCTTCGCAGATGGCGGACGCCGAGATCCTCCGGACGAAGATCACAGCGCGGGCGAGCGACCCCCAGGTGCCCGTCTTCGCGACGACTGGCTCGATTGTGGTCTTCCCCGGCTGGCTCGCTGAGGACACCGCCGCCCGAGGGGAAGACACTGAACTTCCGAAAGTCACCGCTGGCGAATCCCTCGTCCTCGTCGACCTCACCAGCGAAGAGAAATGGACCGAACCGCCCAAGCGCTACACCGAAGCCGGTCTCGTGAAGGAGCTCGAGAAGCGCGGTATCGGCCGACCTTCGACCTATGCCTCGATCATCCAGACCATCCAAACCCGCGGCTATGTCGAAAAAGATGGCCGCACATTGATCCCGACCGAAACCGGCGAAGTCGTCGATGACTTCCTCTCGCTCCATTTTTCTGAGATTCTCTCGGACACGTTCACTGCCACTCTGGAGGACCAGCTCGACGAGATTGCCGAGGGCAAGCGCGGATATGAGAAAACACTCAAGGATTTCTACGGGCCGTTCTCGAAGGAGGTGAAGAGTAAGGACAAGCTCGAAAAAATGTCGAACTTGGGTGCGGCACCACAGGAAATGCGCTGCCCCATTTGCAGGAGTGATATGATCGTCAAGCTCGGTCGGACAGGAAAGTTCTACAGCTGCAGCCGCTTCCCCGAGTGTACCGGAGCGCTCACGCTCGAAGGAAAAGTGGTCGAAGGACCGAAAGCGACGGGGGAAAAATGTCCCTCCTGCGAAAAAGGTGAGCTCGTTGAACGCGAAGGCCGCTTCGGAAAATTCATCGCCTGCAACAACTACCCGAAATGCAAGTACGTGAAAAAAGATGATCCGGCCAATCTGCCAACCACTGGCGTGAAATGTCCCGTCTGTGAGAAGGGCGAGATGGCCGAACGTCGCGGCCGCTTCGGCATTTTCTACAGTTGTTCTAACTACCCCGATTGCAAGCACGCGATCAAGGCCAAGCCGACGGGTACCCTGTGCCCCTTGTGTCAATCATTGATGATGGAAGGGACCAAAACCATCCCGGAACGCTGCAGCAAGAAAGAGTGTCCTAATCATCGCCCCGACAAAATAGAGAAGTCCTCATGATGCCCGCCCGCACCGATATGCTTCGCTCTCGGAGCGTTTCGGGCCGGGAAAGCACCAAGACCATTCCCGAGCGCTGCTCAGATAAGACGTGCCCCAACCACAACCCCCACAAGCTCGAAAGCCCAAAGAAATAACAACCAGACCCGCCTGTCCGTCCGGACATGAGATGGGATCAAGTGCACGGCATACCCCCGCAAGCCGGATAGAAAAAGGTAGATCCTCCTCTCTGGGTATCGTTGGGTTTCGGGGTCCCTATCTCGACCGGCGATTCACTCCATACGAGAGCAGGAAGAGCACGAGCGTGACCAGAGCGATCGAGGCACCGCTCGGCAGACCGCCGACATATGCGATAGCGAAACCGGCAATCGCCGAGCATACGGAGAACATGAGGCTGAGCCAGAGCGTCCGCTTGAAACTGAGTCGCCACTGAAGCGCTGCCATCACCGGGAGGACGATGAGTGCACTGACAAGCAGTACCCCGACGGCTTTGATCGTCGCGGCGATAACCGTTGAGGCGAGGAGCATGAAACCCAGGTTCAAGGCATCGACGGCGACACCATTCACTCGAGCGAGGTCTTCATCCAGAGTCACGAGGAAGAGCTGTCGATAGAAGACCGTAAAAAATACCCCGAGTATCACGGCGATGCCGAGTACGAGAAAGAAATCCTGACTGGTCACCCCGGCGAGATTGCCAAAGAGGTATGCTTCCACTTCCTCCGCCTCGACCCCCTGCAGAGCGAACAGTAGCACCGCCAATGCGAGGCTCCCGGAGAGAAAGATAGCGAGTGTCGCATCGGAAAGGACTCGTCGCGAACGGCGCAAAAACTCGATACCCCCGCCCCCGAGCACGGCACTCATGAAAGCACCGAGTGTGATCGGCACTGAGAGCCACAGGCTGACCGCGACACCAAACAGTGAGACGTGAGCCAGCGTATCGGCCAACAGTGAGAAACGGCGCATCACCAGGATGATGCCGATGAGTGGCGCCATCACACCGATCAGCAGCGCTGTCCCGAGGATCGGTCCAATGGTATTCGTCATAAGAATATCTGGATTCATACGATTTTGTTCTCAGATGGATGCCAGACATGCGACCCGAACGCCGCTTCGATGACATGTCGCTCATGCAAGCCTTCGGCCGGGCCGAAATATACGATCGATTTATTGAGACAGAGCGCTGTCTTGGCATTGTGAGCCAGTGCTTCAAGGTCATGAGAAACGAGCAGGATCGTTTTATGGTGTTTCTCATTCAAATCGCGCAGCAAGGCATAGAATGATTCTTCGGTCGCCAGATCAACTCCCGCCGTCGGCTCGTCAAGAATGAGGAGTTCGGGATCAGAAACCAACGCTTGAGCGATGAACGCCCGCTGCTCTTCGCCACCCGACAATTCGCCGATCCGCCGTTTCAAGAGGTGGCGGATACCAACGATATCTGCAACTTCGTCAACTCGGCGCCTCATTCGCTGCCGTTCTGCCTGGCTCGGAAACAACGACTGTGACAGCATCCCCGCCTTGATAACCTCGGCGACAATCGCGGGGAAATTCTGCTCCCCTTTGAATCCGGTTTGCGGCACATAACCGATCTTTGACCAGGCCCGAAAGGACGATGCGACCGGCTCGCCGAAGAGCATCACCGAGCCACGTTGCAACGGAATCAATCCGAGCAGGAGTTTCAGGAGTGTGCTCTTGCCAGACCCATTCGGCCCGATGATCCCGACATAATCACCCGCCCGTATTTCCAGCGAGAGATCACGAAGAATCGGCTGCCTCTCCCGATACTGAAAGGAGAGGTGTGAGACCGCAACGATTGGCTGGGTATCAGTCATACGAGGAAATTGATTATGCAGCGACAATGAGACAATCAGCACACCGTCCAAAAAACTCAAGCGCATGTGAGGAAATCATAAATCCGGACTTCTTTCCGATCTGTTTCGCCCGCTTGAGCACAGCATCCTCCTCCAGGTCGACGTCGTGGATCTTCTCGCAGCTCGTACAGACGAAATGATGGTGATGGCCTCGCTCTGTCAATTCAAAGTACTGCTTGCGGTCGCTCACGATTACTTTTCGGACAACCCCGACCCCTTCCATCCGGACGAGGTCACGATAAATCGTAGTTTTGTTTGCCCTCCTCCCGGCCGCATGACAACGGGTGACGATGTCCGGCGGTGACAAGGGACTCACTGCCGCGTGAAGAATAGCGAGGATGACCTGCCGAGTTTCCGTCGGGCGAATACGGTTCTGTGCGAGTTTGGCGGAACAAGTATCTATCATGCGTCCATGATAGCAACTCGGTTGCATCTGTCAAATGGTAAGCTGTAAGCTTGAAGGGAGTGACTAATCGTGGCAAAATGACCAAGTTGAGTAACGGAGAGTAGCGTTTACTCTCCTTCCAAGAACCTATGACCCCCATCGCTATCGAAGATGTCATCAAAGCTTGCCGTTTCCCCCTGAAGAGCGATCAGGAGAAGCTCTTCCGTGAAGCCTACGCCTTTGCCGAGAAGGCCCACGCCGGCCAACTCCGCCGCTCCGGCAAACCCTATATCACACACACGCTCCAAGTCTCCAAGATCCTGGCTGAGATCGGGATGGACACGACGACGCTCATCGCTGGCCTCCTCCACGACGTACCCGAGGATACTGCCGTTCCCCTCTCCGAGATTGAAACACACTTCGGCGAAGAAGTCGCTTATCTCGTCGATGGTGTGACGAAACTCGGGAAGATCCGGCTCCGCGGTTCGCATGAGGAGTACTTTCTCGAAAACCTGCGCAAAATGTTCCTGGCGATGGCGAAGGACATCCGTGTCGTCATCATCAAACTCGCCGACCGGCTCCATAACATGCGCACCCTCGAATATGTCCCGGTCGCCAAACAAGAACGCATCGCCCGCGAAACGATGGAAATCTATTGCCCAATTGCCAATCGACTGGGCATCGGTGAAATCAAGGGTGAACTCGAGGACCTGTGCTTCAAATACCTCGACCCGCCGCACTACGCTGAAACCAAACGGATCGAAGAGACATACCTGCACCATGGGAAAGCCTACATGGATGAAACCGTCGCCCACTTCCGCCAACTCCTCGAAAAGGAGAAAGTTCAGGTTATCGAGATCAATGGTCGGACGAAATACCTGTATCGACTCTTCAAGAAGCTGGAACGCCATGACATGGATATCACTCGGATCTATGATCTGATCGCGATCCGCATCATCGTGCCCGAAGTCGCCGACTGTTACGAAGCACTTGGGATCATCCATCGCGAATATCGCCCGATGGTCGGTCGGATCAAAGACTATATTTCCCTCCCGAAACCGAACGGCTACCAATCCCTCCACACGACAGTTTTCGGACCCCAAGGGCGCATCCTCGAAATCCAGATCCGGACCGAGAAAATGCATACTGAAGCGGAGTTCGGCATCGCCGCCCACTGGATCTATACCGAGCGCAACCGGCGAAGCTGGAAAGATCTCTTCACTCGCAAGAAGAAAGAAGTCGCCAAAGAGCCACGCGGACTCGAATGGGTCCGTCAGCTTCAGGAATGGCAAAAGGAGATCGGCCGTGATGACGAGGAGTTTCTGAGCGGATTAAAAATTGATTTTTTTAAGAACCGGATTTTCGCCTTCACGCCGAAGGGTGACATCATCGAGCTGCCCGAGGATGCGACCCCGATCGACTTCGCCTATGCCATCCACAGCGAGATCGGCGATGCCGCGACCGGCGCCAAAGCCGACAGCAAGATCATCCCGCTCGACCAGCCGATCACCAATGGCCAAGTGATCGAAATCCTAACCGAGAAGAACAAGAAAAAACCCAGCCGGGACTGGCTGGACTTCGTGAAGACAGCGAATGCGAAAGCGCATATTCGCCGGGCGCTGCGCAATGACGGCCTCTTCGCCAAATAGACTCATGAAAAACTACAGGCTTTCCAAACGGATTACGTGTTCGATATGTGTTTGTCAGAGTCAGATGGCACTGGATTTTGCTCTTTCGAGCAATTCTTTCATATACCTATCTTTTTCTTCCCTATACATCCCATAATCATTCGGATACCTTTGAGATAGCGCGTGTTTCAATTCACCATATTTTTGAACTTCTTCAGAGTGGCTTCGTAAGTAATCTCTGACAAGAAGCTTCTCTTCAATGTGCGGATGGCCTTGGGGGAAGAAATGCACGTTTACTAGTCGAGCATTATCTTTCTCTCGGACAAAAAGTCTTGTCCCTGGCAAAATATACTCTCCTAAATCTTTGTAACCAGCGGCTTCTATCTCACGTGTATGAGAATCCGCACGTGAGAGTTCAGAGACTACGACCAAAACATCAATGGTGGGCTTTCCGATAAGTCCTAGGACAGCAGTGCTCCCAATATGTTCAACAGCAAGCGCGTCACTTTTCAAAATACTTTTGAGTATTTTTGCTTCTTCCTCGAATCTCCTCTGCCATTCCTTATCGTATTCCTCCACTGAGTATTTTCTTCCCAAATATGTCTTATGCATTATTCTTGGGTGTAATAGTCATCCCACCGCCTCAAAGACACCTGATACACACTCAGGACTTCGTTTATTCCTTCGTCGCGCGCATCACTTCCTCGATCGAGGTCATGCCCTGCACGATTTTTATGAAGCCATCCTCGACCATCGTCTCCATCCCGTTCTTGCGCGCTTGATTCTCGATTTCTTCGCTCGTCGCTGACTGGGTCACCAGTTTCCGGATATCCGTATCCATCTCGAGCACTTCATAGACCCCAATCCGGCCGCGGTAGCCCTCGTTGTTACATTGCTCGCAGCCAGCGGCCTTGAAGAATTCAACATCTTTCCAGTCCTTCGCCTTTTCGACGTATTTCTTCGACATCGGGTTCTGCTTGAGCACCGTCAGAATCGCGTCGAGTTGATAGAGTTTCCCGAGCGACTCGACCTCTTTCGCGTCGAGCTGGTACGACTTGCGACATTCCACACAGAGACGACGGACGAGCCGTTGAGCGATGATCACATTCACCGTTGAAGCGATCAGGAAGGGTTCCGCGCCCATATCGAGCATACGCGGCAAGGTGGCAGCGGCCGAGTTCGTGTGCAGCGTCGAGAGGACGAGGTGGCCGGTCATGGCAGCATGGAGCGCGATCTCCAGCGTCTCTTCATCACGGATCTCACCGACCATGATGATATCTGGGTCTTGACGCAGAAGCGCCCGGAGCGCCGCGGCAAACGTCATCCCGACTTTCGGATTGATCTGCGTTTGATTGACCCGCAGCATCCGGTATTCCACCGGATCCTCGACGGTCGAGATATTCACATCCGGCGTGTTCAGGATATCCATCGCCGTGTAAAGCGTCGTCGTTTTCCCCGAACCAGTCGGACCGGTCACCAGGATGATACCGTTCGGCTTCCCGATTTCGCGCCGTACCTTTTCCAGCGGCTCCCCGACGAGACCCATCTTCTCCAAGGTGAGGCCGTGCGACGTCTCATCCAAGAGTCGCATGACGATCTTCTCGCCATCGAAAATCGGGAGAATGCTCACGCGGAATGAAATCTTGTATTCTTCCTTCTCGATCTTGAAGCGGCCGTCCTGCGGCAGTCGATGTTCATCAAGCTTCAGGTTCGAGAGTACCTTGATCCGCGCTACCAGTCCGGACGCCACATCCTTGGGGAGTGTCATCGCATCATGCAAAACACCATCGATCCGGTACCGCACGATCACTTCTGTCTCCAAGGGTTCGATATGGATATCCGAGGCTGACTGCAAAATCGCGTGTTTCAGGAGGGTATCGACGATCCGGATAATCGGCAACCCGGCAGCAATCTTTTCAAGATCACCCTCTTTCGCTTCTGTTTCATTCTTGTTGACTTCATCCGTCAAGATATCGCCGAACTCGGCCTTCAGGCTCTTTTCATATTGGCGGAGCACGGTCTGGATACTCTCGCGTGACGTCAGACAGGGAACGATCTTCAGGCCCGTCTTCTTCTTGATGAAGTCGATGGTTTGGAGGTCTTCTGGATTGAGCATCGCCACCTTCAGGTTGGTCCCCGTTTTCTGGAAAGCAATGATACTGGACTTCTTCGCAATCGGTTCCGGGATAATCGACAGGATATCGAACGGAATTGTCTCCTTGGACAGATCGACGAACGGGATGCCGAGCACATACGCATACACCTTCTGCAGCTCAGGTTCTTCGATATAGTGCTTCTCCAAGAGACACGCCGCGAGTTCTTTGCCCTCGGTCGCGCATTCCTTGACAGCCAACTCCAATTTTTCCTTTGAGACGAAATTCGAATCGAGGAGAAACTCCTGCAACTGACCAGGTTTGATCTGCATAAAGCTTTATTCTTGCTGTGTGTTTGATTTCATTATACAACACGCTGCCCGGAGTCGGTACTCGGACAAACAGAAAGAGATCGCTCGACCTCTTTCTGTTACGCTGGGAGATGTATCCACGGATTCGATCTAAACCGCGGAACCGTCCGCCCTACATCATGCCACCCATCCCACCCATGCCTGGCATCCCGGCTGGGTCCTTCTTCTCTTCTGGCAGATCGACAACGGCTGCCTCTGTCGTCAAGAGCAGTGCCGCGACTGAGACAGCATTCTCGAGTGCGGTCCGGGTCACCTTCAAGGGATCGATGATGCCCGCCTTGATCATATCTTCCTCATATTGACCGGTCAGGGCATTGTAACCGAAATTCGCGCCTGTTGATTCGACGACGCGATTCATGACAACGGCCTCTTCCTGGACGCCGGCATTCATCGCAATCTGCCGAAGCGGCTCGTACAACGACTTGAGCAAAGCCGTGTACCCGGCTGAAAATTCATGATCATGTTGGAGCAGCGCTCTCGTCTTGCTACTCTTCACCGCCGTGAGTGCCGCGGCTGCTTTCGCGAAGGCCGTCCCACCACCCGCCACGATCCCTTCCGCGATGGCCGCTTTGGTCGCTGCCACAGCATCTTCCATCTTATGCTTCATATAGGTCAGCTCAGTCTCGGTCGCCGCGCCAACCCGGATGACCGCCACCCCGCCAGCCAATTTGGCCATTCGTTTCTGGAACCGCGCATAGTCCGAGTACTGGCCACGGTTGGTCTCCTGATCCATAAGGCTACGCAACTGAGCCACGCGACCGTCGATCTCCTTTTTCTTGCCCTTGCCACCGACAATCGTCGTTTCGTCCTTGGTTGCGATGACCTTGGTCGCCCGACCGAGCATCGTGAGCTCCGTCGTTTCGAGCTTCATCCCCTTGTCCGTCGAGATTACCTGGGCGCCCGTCAGAATCGCAATATCGTCAAGCACCGCCTTACGGTTATCACCAAACTCCGGTGCCTTCACGGCGAGTACATTCAAGACTCCACGGAGACGATTGACTACCAGGGTCGCCAGTGCCTCGCCATCGACATCATCAGCGATAATAACGATATCCTTTTTCCCACCCTGAGCCATCTTCTCAAGCACCGGGAGGATTTCCTGCATCGAAGAGATCTTCTTGTCGGTGATGAGAATGAACGGATCCTTGATCTCTGCCGACTGATTCGCCACGTCCGTCATCATGTATTGAGAGATGTAGCCCTTGTCGAAATTCATCCCGGTGACAACTTCCTTCGAGAGCCCCATGGTCTGCGACTGTTCGACCGTGACCACGCCGTCCTCTCCAACGTCTTCCATCACGTCAGCAATCATCCGGCCCATCTCTTCCGACTCAGCAGAAATCGTCGCGACATTCACCTGCTCAGCCTTCGAGGTAATTTTCTTGGCGCTCTTCTCAAGCAAGGCAATCACGTCGTCTTTGGCCGCCTCCATCCCGTGACGGATACCAACCGGATTGATCCCCGTCTCGACGAACTTCAGTCCCTCGCGGACGAGCGCTTGGGTGATGACCGTCGCGGTCGTCGTCCCATCCCCGGCGACATCGTTCGTTTTCTCAGCCACTTGCTTGATGAGTTCAGCACCCAGATTTTCAAATGGGTCGGCGAGCTCGATTTCTTTCGCAATCGAGACACCGTCATTCGTAATCGTTGGACCGCCATAGCTCTTGCCCAGAAGGACATTCCTCCCCTTCGGCCCCATCGTGACCCGGACCGCATTCGCCACCTGATCAATCCCGGCCTTCACCCGCTTCCGCGCTTCTTCGCTGAAAATCACTTGTTTTGCCATACACAAACAATAACGGATTAGCACTCTCCATTATAGACTGCTAAGATTTATCGTCAACCCCAGAGGAACTCAATGAGACGCTGGATGTTTCTCGATGAGCCGTTCGACACCGACGAAATACAGCACCCGACGCTGGCTATCGAGCATCGGCGCGATACGGATCTGTGCGCGGTATCGATCACCTTTCTTGTTCCGGTTGACGATCTCACCCTCAAACGTCTGTTTGTTCAGCCGGATCGTATCCCACAGATTCTTATAGAACTCAGCTGGCATCTGACGCCCCCACAAGGCCGGCGTCTGGCCGATCATCTCCTTACGCGTATACCCGGTGAGCTGCTCCGCGGCAGTATTCACGTGCAATATCTTTCCTTCGGGATCGGTGATAATCATGTGATCGAAACTCTGATCGAGCGCGGTCTGGAACTTCGCCAGTTCGTCTTGGGTTCCTTCCGCTTTCTCATTTGTATCCTGGATGTTTTTTATCGCCCCCATCATGACAGTCGCCAGGAAGGAAAAGTCATCCACGTCGCCTTCGGGCAATTCACCCGATTGGAGTACGCCGACTCTTCGCGCGATGCGGCGCATGCTCTCAATCCGCCTCAACAGAAAATAATCAATCAGTACAATGAGCAGACTGACATACGAAATGAGTGCGATAAGCGAATACCAAAAACTCTCCCAGAGGAAGGCTTTCCCCTCTTCCAAAACCCGCGCCGGATACTCAACCCGCAAGATAAGTGACGGGTTACCGAAGATGTTGTCCAGCAGACGCAAGCCGATGGTCGATCCGTCAACCGATCCGACAGCCATCCGTCGCTCTGGTCCAAGTCCCGCTGACAGCGAATCCTGGTGAGAACCTTGCTTCGAGTCCGATGGTTGCAGTTGGACGACTAGCCCAGACAAGGTGCTCAAGTCACTCGCAAATGCAGAATCGAGGTACCGCGCAAAAATGAGCACCCCGCGCCGGGCACCCGCACCATCGCTCATCGTGATCGGCTGTGCGGAAACGAGCAGGAGGGTATCAGACAGTGTCAGGATCCCCTGTTTCAGTCGATCCCCCTCGTTGAAATCCAAGAGAGCACTTCCCTCTCGGAGGTACCCCATGAATTCTTTCGGGATTTCACGTTCTGTCGGTACGGCCTCATAGACCTGCTTCCCGAACACGAGCTCACCCGAATTATTCACAAAGGCCATGATATCCACATGAATCAGCGCCAGTGATTCATCGTTGAGATTCGATGTGATATAGCCTTCGTTCCGATCGGAAATAAACGTATACGTGTCATCCCACTGAGCCCAGTCTGATTGCCGGGCGCTCAGATTTTCCATCTCTCGGTGTAGCAAGCGCTCGACGAATGACAGCTGCTCCTCCGTTTGACGCGCTTGCGAAGCGCGCAATTCTCCCATCGTAATGTGCCACATCAGGCCATACGAGACCGCCAAAAATCCGGCCGTGACCAGCAATAGGAGGATATACGTTTTATTTCGGAGCGACAGCATCTTTTTGTGTTATTACGCCAATTATCTTCCGTCTTGCGTCACGCAGACGGGATTACTGCTTTCAACACGTCATGTGCGGTGACGATCCCGACGAGCGTGTTCGTGTCATTCACCACCGGCAGAGTATTGAAATTCTTCTCCACGAGGAGGCGCCCTGCCGCCTCGACGGTCGCCGTCGGAGCGATCGTGATACATGGACTCGCCATGATATCACTGACCTTCACCCCAGACAGTGTCGCGCTCTTTGGTGTAGCCTTCTTCGTGAACCGATTCATCAGATACGAGGCCATCGTGACCGGACCCGAATGCTGATAGAAGAAGTCGCCCTCGGCAACGATGCCCTGCAACTCGAAGAGTTCATTCACGATCGGCACAGCATGGATCTGGTGTTGCACGATGATATCGGCCACGGCTTGTGCCGAACTCTCTGTCTTCACGGAAATGATGTCTGTACTCATGATATCTTTGACCAGCATATGTCTTTGCTCCTATGTAATTACTTCTGTATTCTACCATTCCTATTCGTACCGGAGCGCATTCAGGGCGGAGATACTCGTGGCCCGGCGCGCCGGATAGATACCCGTCACGATCCCGACAACCAGAGAAAAGACGAGAATCGCGATGACGAATGACGGGGGGATATAGGAGACATCGATCGCACCAGCTCCCTTGAAGATTGCCAGGAGTGACAATCCAGCACCGAGCGCTTTGCCGCCGATCAGTCCGACCAACAATCCCAGGATGCCACCGAAGAACGCCATCACCATGGACTCTGTCAGAAACAATTCCTGGACCTCGACCGATTTCATCCCGATCGCTTTCATGAGACCGACTTCGCGAGTACGCTCGAGGAGGGATACCGTGAGGGTATTGAACATCCCCAGAGCCGCCACGCCCAGCGCCACCATACCGAGCAGCCCGAGGATGATACGGGCGCTCGCAAAGAATGAGTTGATTTGTGTTACCGTATCCGCGACCGAATTCGTCACGTAACCCATACTTTCGACTTGCTTGCGGACATCCGCCAAGACAGCCTGACTGCGCGCCGTCACTTTGACCTGGGAATAGTACTCGATACCGAGCCCACGCAGATCGATGAACGGGACATAGAATATCGGTGTCTTGTCTTCGGGGATCACACCCACGATGGTATAGTCCGCCGGGACGGATTCGACCTTCTCCTGAGAGTCAGCCAACAGGCTTCCAGTCACGACGAAACTCACATTGAATGTCTTGCCGACCGCCTCTCCTTCAGGAATCGACAGCACCCGGAGCATCGCCCGGCTGACGACCGCTTCGCGCTTGGCACTGGTCGCAAGCGCGACACGTTCAGTATTGTCTTCGACGGTCGATTCGCTTTCACCATCGACCTCGACCCAGCCATCGCCGGATTCACGGATGTTGAACACCGGATTCTGGGCCTCAGCCTGAGCGAGCGTACTTTTCTCTTCCGATGTGAGGGTGCGCAGTACCAACCAATCATCTGTCACAGCGAGATACACTTGCCGCGTGATCGGCACCTCGCTCTCATCCCGCATCAAGAGGTATTTCCCGCCCACACAATCCGCCAGCGTCGGTGAGCATGCCGTCTCCTCAAAGAGCGAGAAATTTCCTTTTATCCATTTCCCGAGCGGTTGATTGTCCGCATCGAAACCGGCGGCACCGAATGAATCTTTGGCAGCATACGGACCACCCCAGACCACTTCGCCTACCATTTCCGTCGCATCAATCTTTCCATAGCCGAGAAATGCCGAGTCGACATTCGGTTCCGTCCGGAGCCGGACCCATTTCAACCCGGACGTCGAGAATGCGACCTGATCTACGACCTCACCCGGACGTTTTGGCTGTTCGTGTTTTGCAGCCTCCGCCTCCGCACCGCTCGGGAGCACCGTTTCGCGACTCTCGAAGAATTCCCCATGGACGAGACGACTCGCAGATCGCGCCAGATATTCGGTCGTCACCCCGTAGACTGCCATGTCTGAGACTGAGTTTTGATAGTTCACCCGCCCGACGACCGAGATCAATGGATCGACGGAAGCGACATTCGGAATCTGAGTGAAGTCGGCGATGGTCCGGTCCTGAATCTTGATCTTTCCGCCGGGCTGAAGCGACACATCGGCCTGCTGCATCTCCTCGAGCTTGGCCACTTGGGAGATGACGAGGCGCTGCAACCCGTAGCCGATCGAGACGAGAAAGACGATCGATCCGATGCCGATCGCCATACCGCCAATCGTCACGGCCGTCCGGGTCTTCTTTCCCTTCATGTTGCGGATCGCGATCTCGATGAGACTAACCTTGTCGATACTCTCCCCATTGGCCGTGCGGAATACTCGGAACAGGCGCGCCGCATAACGCGAGAATAGGATTTCCGAGGGTGTACCGTTGCCCGCTCCGTCTCCCCGGTTGTGCCGCTCTCGCCACAACACACGCCAGTACCAGATATGGAAGGATATCTTGACGAGGACATATGTCAGAATGAGCAGAATGAAAACGAAGATCCGCATGAAACTGTGACGGAAAAACCAGCCAATCGAACGAATCCAACCGATAAATCCCCAATGCTTCGGAATCGTCGCGCTGGTCGGTGCCGCCTGTTCCCCTGACGCCGGAGTCCGGGCCGGGGGCGATGCAGTTTTTTTCTTCCAGGTCCACATACGCTATGGTTGTTTTTCAAGCGCGCTGAAATCGGCTTTCTTATACGTCAATTTAGACTCCAACGTTGCTTTGTCCTTATCGCGGTAGATGCCCTCGATACGGCCGTCTTTCATATTCAAAGCGGTCTTCGAATACTGGATATACTCGAGGTCATGCGTCACCATGATGATCGTCTTCCCCATATGGTTCAGATCGTTCAGGAGATACATGAGGTTCTGTCCCGCCTCGTAGTCAAGATTCCCCGTCGGCTCATCGGCGACGAGTACTTCGGGATCAGTGATGATCGCTCGCGCCACCGCCACGCGCTGTTGCTGCCCACCCGACAACTCCATCGGATGATAATTCGCCCAATTCTCCATCTTCATCACCTTGAGCGTATCATACGCTTTCTCAAGACTCTTGGTCTTGTCCTCGCCCAGGAGCATCATCGGGAACGCGACATTTTCGAGAACGGTCAGCGATTTCACCCAATTCGATTGCTGGTACACCATGCCGATATGGTGTTTACGGAACTGCGCTCGATCATCTTCGGATCGGCCGAGATACATGTCTTCGCCCAGAAAACGAATCAGCCCTTTCGTGGGCGGCTCGAGGCCGAGGAGGATATGGAGTAGCGTCGACTTCCCGCAACCGGAAGCGCCGAAGAGCACCATGAAATCTCCCCGGGTCACGGAAAATGTGACTCCCTTCAGCACCAAAACCATCTGGGTACCGATGTCGAATGCCTTGAAGACGTCCTCCGCCCGAATCACTTCCTCGCCGAGTGCGAGTGTCGGAGGTGCGGCAGAAACGGCCAGCGTTTCGATCGCATCCGTACGCGACTGATCCGACACTGCTGCCGGGGCAGCTACAGGAGCCACGGGCGCTGGAGCAGACTGATCCACTTTTTGTATCGAAGGACGGTTCACCGTTTTCGTACTTGGAATCGGGCGTGAAACTGGCGCCGGGGCGGGAGGCTTGGGCTTGGTTGCCTGCCGGGGTCGCTTTTGAGCGAGCGACTCCTTGGGCAGAGCATCTGTCACGGGGGCAGCAGGAGATGAAACTCGACGGAGCACCCGACGGGACGCTGGCTTGGGGACGCTGACCGAGGCAAGAACGACGGTCGTCTCAACCGCAGTCTTTGGTCGGACCGCTTTTCGGCTAGCACCCGCCGTGGCTCGCTTTTTCGATCCGACGAGCGTCTTCTTTGGTATCGGTACGGATGTGACCGCCGCTGAAGCGCGCGTCGCTTGTCGTCGCGGTGGTTCAGTTTCGATTTTTTTTTGTTTTGTTTTCGGCATCAGAGAGAGGTTATTGCCCGAGAATCGATCGGAGGCTCGTGATCACGAGATCGAGGGCGTTCGCGGTCGCCTTGGGTGTGATGGCCGCGGTATCGACCGAGTTTCCGATATTGCCAGCTTGGTCTCGCGTCACTACCCGCAAGTGATAGACCTTCGACGGAGACAGGCCGGAAATGACAACCGTATGATTCGTGACGAGGTTTCCGTCCTCCTGGGTTTTCTGTGCATAACTCGAACCCGTCCCCTCTCCGTATTCTACCTGAGAAGTCGATTGTTCGTCGGTGGTCCAGGATACGACGAGCTGTGCTTCAGCTTGGGCTTCAGTAGTACTACTCCCAGTTTGCGTCGAGACCGTCCCTTCGATATTCACATCAATCACTTGCGGCGGACGCGTATCAGTAGCCGTCGTGAAACGTTGCGGATCAGACTCTGCCTCATTGCCAGCCTTGTCGCGTCCCCGAACAACGAGGACATATGGTGTCTGAGGGCTGAGGTTCCGCATCACGATCTTGTGTTCCCCCTTCAGGAGATTGACGTTCACTTCATCCCGACTGTCCTCAGGCTTGCCCTCGGGATAAAAGGTCACGATCGACGAGGTCTCGGTATTGGTCGCCCACGAGACGAGCATCACCGTCTGGGCCGACCCACGGACCTGCTGAACACGGACATTGGAGATCTTCGGCCGAGGCAACGTCTCGAAGGAGAGCGTGCTCCCGTCATACTCCTCCTCTTCGCCGTCGAGCGTGTTGATCTTGTAATAGTACTTCGTCCCGTCGAGCAGATTGTCGAGCGTGACATTGTAGGTCGTCTTCGTTGTAGATGTCGCGATCTCTTTCACACTCCCGAACGCCGCAGTCGTACCATAATATATCTTCACGGAATTCGCGTCTTCGGCCGTGAATTCCAACACGACGCTCGTGAGTCCGATCGTCTTGGCTTGCGGATCAGTCACGGTCGGCGCGGGCAGCGTCTCGAACGAGTCTTCGGTTGACATGCCAGTGTTCCCGTCCTCGTCGGTCCACTTCGCTTTGAAATAGTACCGCGTTCCGGGAGACAGGTTGGACAGCTTGATTTCATGATCGGTCAACTGGAGCGAATTGCTCGGCTCTTCGCTGAAGTATGAACGGGCGCTCTTGCCATACTGGATCTTGCTATCAGATGTCCGGTCGGTGCCCCAGCTGACGGTCGCGGAGCGCGTCGTGATGAGCGATGTTTTGGGCTCGATGGACAAGGTTGCCGCTGAAGTGAATCGGCCGGATGGCAGCAGCTCAACCGCGGTACTGAAGGAACCGCAATTGTGGACATCATCGCAAGCCCTGACCTTGTAGAAGTAGGTCTGCTGCAACAGCCCCGTATCAACGAACGCGATGCCGGTCGTGGAGGCTGCTTTCGCGAAAGTCGTCCCGTCAGTAGAACGGAATATCTCATAATCCTGGACCGACGACGCCCCAGATGACGGCGGTTCCCAGGAAAGCGCGATTTTCCAGGAACTCGTACTCTTTACCGAAACATCAGCAATTTCGATATTGAGTGGGATGCCCGGCGCGCTCGTGTTGGCGGTAAACGTGACACTGTCATACGCGCCATAATTGATCGCTCCACCGACGACGTCGGCATTCTTGGCGACCACATAGAACGTATTCGTGCCGACCTGAGTCGCAAAGGCCCCCGCCGAGATCGCAGTCGCCCCCGCCGAGGTGAAGCTACACGTGATTTCGGACGGCAACGTATTTACGGTATAACAATAGGTCAAATCGTCCACGTCACCCGAGTAGTTCGTCGGCGGATCCCAGGAAAAAGCGAATGAATTGACACTGTTCGAAGCCGGTGATACGGCCGCGTTCTCGGGTGCGGTCGGGCCCGTCCCGGAATAATAGAAGGCGACTTGGACATTGGCACTCGAGACATTGCCTGCGACATCGAGTGTTCGGAGGTGGAACAGGTTTTCACCCGTCTGATATGCTGCTCCCGGCAGATTGACGCTCGTCGCGCCGATAGTCGACGACCAGCTCCCGGGATTCACGCTCGCCCCGACCTGGTACTGATATCCCGCGATGCCCGAGGCAGGATCACTCGCCGTATTCGTCCAGAAAAACGTGAAGTCATTGGTCGAGGAGTAACCGGTTGGAGCGACCGTTACACCGGTCGGGTTCTGCGGCCCGGTTGTATCGAGCCGGTAGATGAATGCGGCATAGATCGGGCTGACATTTTGTGCATTGTCCCGCGCCCGGATGCGGAGATAGTACGTCGTGCCACTGGTCAGGCCCGAGGGTGTAAAGGTGCTCGCTGGCTGAAACGTCCCGGCGGTCTGTGGATCGGCGGTATTGTCCGTACCGAAGTAGACATAGTAGCCGCCAATGCCGGACCCGGCATCACTCGCCCCTGTCCAGCTGAAATACGGCGCCGTGTACGTGTACCAAGTATTCGTCGTCAGGTTCACGGCCCCGCCGAATTGATCGAGTGCCGTGAGTGCATTCGGTTCGACCGGCGCCACTAGGTCCGAGGTGGATTCCAGGATGACTTCATTCAGCGTCACGCGCTGATTCCCATTGCCCAAGAGGACTGCCTGCCAGAGGAAACCATCTTCGGTCACTGGGAAAGTTGCGATATGCGCCTGCACCGTCGCCGCACTGTTCGTCTCTGTCAGCGCAGTGGAGACCGTCCAGGCAGCGCCGTCCCAATACTTCCACGCGCTGCCACCATCATCCGACAGACGATACGTAATCGATCCACCATTCGGCGTCTCTGTCGTCGTGAAGGTGTCCCAGGTATGGATACCCGAGAGTCGGACCGCCGCATTCGGCTGGAGCGTGACGCGCGTGTCGGTGTACGGTGTCGTATTGAACGATGAGCGAGCGGTGTTGCTGATGCGGACCTCATCCAGCATGCCCGCAAAGCCCGAGGCCGCCCGCCCAGCGACCGTCGATCCCGCGTGCGTCCCGAGGAGGAGTGGATGCGCGGTGTCCGACATCGTCGCAGTCGTCACGACATTCGTATTCTCGACACTATCAATGAAAAGTTTGAGCACGCTTCCGTTATAAGTCACGGCAACATGATGCCAGTTCGTGTCCTGACTCGTGGCAGTAGATTCCACTACGGTGTTCCCTCCATAAGCCCAGATCGTCGCCTCGCTGTTCACATTCAATCCCGTACCTGCGTACAGTTTCCCGCGGTACACTGCCATAGCACCGATGCGCTCGATCACGTTCGTCCAACCAGAGTTCGCTCCGTCACCACCGATGCGTGACCATGCGCTCGTATTGTACCGCCAGACTTCACCCTCACCCGTGCCATCACCGAGACCGACAACGAGGTCGCCGTTATAGGTCACGAGTGATTTGATTCGCTCATAGAGATTGTCCGTCCAGCTTCCATTGAGCCCGTCACCAGCGATAGCCACACCACCCCAGTTTGTGCCATTCCATTTCCAGAGCTCCGCTTCACCCGTTCCCGCCCCGAGTCCCGCATAGAGTTCACCGCGATACCAGGTGAGAGCGGTCACTTCCTCATACGTCGAATTCGCCCAACTCGAATTCAGCGCGTCACCACCGAGTTTGGTCCAGCCGACCGTTTGCGTGCAGGTCGCGCCCGTGTCGCAGCTCCAGACTTCGGCATCACCCGCACTCGATCCCAAGCCGACATACAGGCTGGTCCCCCGCACCGTCATGCTCCACACTGCCTCAAACATCGAATTGTTCCAGCTCTGCCCGCCCGCGCCCGTCGCATCGCCGCCGCGGAAGGTCCACCCAGCGGTCGTCGTGCACGTGGCCGCCAGATCACACGTCCACATCTCTCCATCCCCGGCCGTCGTCCCTTGAAGCCCTGTGTAGAGTGTCGTACCGATCACAGTCATCGCTGTCACGGAACGCTTTGTCCCTGCGGCCCATGATTGACCGCCCGTCCCCGTTCCATCACCACCGATCTTGGTCCAGGTCGTGCCATTCCAACTCCAGACTTCGGCATCGCCCGCCGTCCCACCACCGAGACCGATCACGAGCGTGCCATTGTACCCAGTCATCGAAGTCACCGAGCGAAAAGTCGGCGCCGCAACCGAAGGGTGTCCGTAGGCCCAAGAATTGTTGACCCCCTGTCCACCAATCATCGTCCAACTAGTGCCATTGAATTCCCAGACCGTCGCATTCGGATTGGAAGTTGTCGCGCCCGTGTCATACCCGGTGCCGGCATAGAGCTTGCCACCGACGGTGGTCATACTCTCGATACTATTCAAATTGAAAACACCCCAGCTTTTATTGAGATAGTTCCCCGCTACCCGGGTCCACCCGGCTGTAGTACTACAACCACTCCCACTCGTATCACAACGCCACATTTCTGCGCCAGTTGTTCCAGCTGTGAGATTCCCCACTCCCACAAAGATATAGTTCCCAATAAGCGAGAGACTCGATGCAGACGCAAAGGGTGCTCCCGTCGTGTTGCCCCAGGATTGAGGTGAGTTGGCCGTACCGTCACCACCGATTTTTGACCACGTCGGAGCGGTATTGCACGTCGTACATTTCCATACTTCAGCATCAGCGTTGGGATTGGCAGCCGATGTATCTCCGAGACTCGCGTACACGGTGGTCCCGACCGCCACGAGATCCCACACCCGTTCGAAAGTGGTCGCCGCCCAGCTCGAATTGAGTGCATCACCGCCCACCTGCGTCCAGCCACCAGTCGGCGCACACGTCCCGCCAATATCACAACGCCACACATCGGCGTCCCCTGCCGTCACACCGAGACCAACATAGATAACCGAACCACTCGAAGTAATTGATCGGATTTCTTCGATGTCCATCGCATTCGTCCAGCTCTGACCAGCGCCGCCAGCCGCATCACCACCACGCTTGGTCCAACCAGTCGTCGGAGTACATGATGATGTCAAACACGTCCAGAGTTCGGCATCATCCACGCTCGTCCCGAGGCCGACGGCCAGAGTCGTACCATTCACGATTGCAAGCGCTGAGACTTCCTCGTATCCGGCCCCCCAACTCTGAACACCACTCCCCGTCCCATCACCACCGACTTTCGTCCAGATCGGACTCCCTCCATCACACCCAGTACACTTCCACACTTCCGCGTCGCCCGCAGTCGTCCCCAGTCCGGCGTAGATGGTCGTCCCATCCGCCACCATGGTCGTGACGCGCTCATACGGGCCAGGCGCCGCGATGAGCCAGCTCGAGTTCACCGTATCACCACCGACTTTCGTCCAAGTTGAACCATTGTAGCGCCAGACCTCTGCCTCACCAGAGCTATTGCCGATACCGGTATAGATATTCGTCCCGTCGGTGACGATTGCCGATGCGTCTTCATACAGCCCATCTGCCCAACTACCTGACACTCCATCACCGCCAACTTTCGACCACACTGGACTCGTCGTGCACGCGGTACATTTCCAGACCTCGGCATCGCCCGTCACGGTTGTCCCGGTCGTCGCACTGCCGAGCGCGACATAGATATCGCTCCCGACCACGACTTGCCGCCAGACGAAGTTCTTGCTGTTCGCATCCCAACTGCCGTTCATCTCGACGTTCACTGAGACGCCATTATTGTTGAGGAGATCGGGGCCCGCCGCCTGCGCCCACTGATTGGCAGACGATGGCGCCATCTCAAACACGACCTTGCCCGACTCATTGTCGTAGTACAACTGATACGGTCCCTTATCGAGGATGCCTTGGCGATTGCGATTTGATGTCGCACTGAATGCCGAATCAAATTTCGTCCATGCTTCAACCGTGAAATCGCTCGTCAACGACAGCGAGGGCGAATCCACTGCAGTAAGCGAAGACGTTGATCCATTGAACCCGAGTGCATTGTTCAGACTGCCCGCCGCATACGTCCCGTTGGCGACTGTCCCAGTATTGTTGTTCCCTGAACTATCAGCGGCATTGCCGCTCGACTCATCGAGATGATACAGCGCAGCGGTATTGCCATCCGTAGCGTAGTTCCGCACCTTCAGTCGACCAGTCGAGGCAGCAACCTCTACCAAACCAGCATCCGACGGAGTATAGTCACCGCTGACCGCGAAGTTCCAGGTATCGGTC
>JBATNG010000006.1:0-5783 GCA_049290235.1 Candidatus Moraniibacteriota bacterium
AAAGGTTTCACCTTGATCGAACTCCTCATCGTCATCGCGATCATCGGCATTCTCGCCTCGATCGTTCTCGTTTCGCTCTCGAGCGCGCGACAGAAGGCGAGTGTGGCTGCGTTCAAGGCCCAGGTACACTCGTATCAGGCGGCTGCGATACTCCAGTGTGACAGTGCAGCAGTTACGACAGCTATCCCAGCCCCAGGAAACTATTTCACAGTTTCTGGTGTTGGTACCCCGAGTTGTGGAACGACAGGCGCTGGAACATTCTCGATCACAGTCGTCCCTGCTGCTGCAGTGAGCGCTGTGTGTGGCAATGCTACGGTTACAGAAAATGGCGTGACATTTACAGCCGTTTCTGGTCAGGTTTGTTAGCTTCCCGCACCCTATCGATTCTGTTGGGAGTTCCAGAAAAATAAAAAGTATGCCAAAGATACAAAAAGGTTTCACCTTGATCGAACTCCTCATCGTCATCGCGATCATCGGCATTCTCGCCTCGATCGTGCTCGTGAGTCTCTCTGGCGCTCGGGAGAAGGCAAAGATGGCGAAGTTCAAGGCGGTCGTGCATAGTATGCAGACGCAGGCGATCTCGGCCTGTGACAGTGGTATCCTCAATGACTACACCGATGGGGGGGCGAGTTTCGGTGACATCCCCGAAGACGTCATTGATGTGGCGAATATTGCTGACGTCTCGGCTCCGGATTGTGGGTCAGCGGGGGCAAACACATTTATCATCGATGTCCCAGCCGCGAATCTGACCGGTACCTGTACCGCGACGATACAAGAGACAGGCATCACGGGTTTTGTCGGGACGGCCCCGGGTTGCGTCTAGTTGTAATCATGTCTGAAAATATCGGAGAGTCTGGAAGAGGCCCAAGGGCCTCTTTTTTCGCGGGTACCTACGCACGTTCGTGTTACCTTGAAACCAAGGAACGTATCCAGGGCTTTTGTGGAACGAATACGGACGGTGCGGAGCCGCCTTTTTGTTTGAAGTATGCTCACACTATTTTTCTTCCTCCTGGGGCTCATCATCGGGAGCTTTCTCAATGTCGTCGTGCTCCGGCTCGAGGCGGAAAAGACGCTCGGCGGATGATAAACGCTTGTTTCAGTGATCGAGAAACTGGCGTTTTCCTTGAGATCAAGCCATTTTTGTGCTACAATGGGACTGTGAACACCATACGGAAACAATCGCTTTTTTGGGATATCGACGTAGATACTCTCGATTTGGATGAGCATGCTTTGTATATCATTGATCGAGTACTCGATTTTGGTGATGATGAAGATATCCGTTGGTTGTTTTCGTATTATCCGAAAGAGACCATCAAAGCGACACTCAAGAATTCACGGAGTGTGCTTCATGGAAAATCGAAAGCGCTTTGGACGCTTGTTTTGCGATGATTATGGAAGAGATAGCACCGGAAAAGCTTCACTTGGACACCATGCCAGATGCCGCGAAAAAAGCCTTTGTCAAGTGTATGGGATTTCCGTGGCTTCGAGATTCTCGATGGTATCTGGCCGGAGGGACGGCGCTCGCTCTTCAGGTTGGACATCGGATATCCGTAGATCTTGATTTTTTTACTGAAGAGAAAGATTTTTCTGTGGGAGAGGTAGAAAGACTGATGTTAGCATCGGGAAATTGGACAACAACATTGATCGAGCAAGGGACATTGTATGGTATTTTTGAGGGAGCAAAAATGAGTTTCATTGCGTATCCATTTTTTCATCCGAGTACGAATCGTTTTCGATGCGGGTCAATCACTCTCCTTTCTCCTGAGGATATAGCCGCGATGAAGATCGTTGCGGTGAGTCAGCGTGGGAGAAAACGTGATTTTATTGATCTCTATTGGCTTGTGGAGCATCGCCTCCCTCTTGAAGAGGCACTTCGAGCCGCGATTGAACGATATCCGGAACAGCATCATAGCCTGCCGCATTTTTTGAAAAGCTTGGTATATTTTTCGGATGCCGAGAGTGATCCGATGCCGCACATGTTTTTTTCTGTTGACTGGAAAGTAGTGAAATTATTTTTTCAAAAAGAAATTCCTATGCTCGCAGATAAAATGCTTCATTTGGAACACTGAGTTCTATTCTTTTCCTCAAAAAAATCCAAATTGATTTTTTATGGAGTCCATTTCTTTGGATAACAAAACAGCATGACTCTTTCAATTTTTTTCTTCCTCCTCGGTCTCATCATCGGGAGTTTCCTGAATGTCGTCGTCCTGCGGCTGGAGTCAGCGAAGTCGCTCGGCGGACGGTCGCAGTGTCCGTCATGCGGCAAGCTCATCCGTTGGTATGACAATATCCCGATCCTCTCTTTCTTCCTCCTCGGTCGGCGTTGCCGCCAGTGTCACTTCCCGATCTCTTGGCAGTATCCGGCAGTGGAGCTTGCGACGGGATTCCTCTTTGCGTTCTCTGGGACGCTGGCCATCGGGGGCGGGACAGCTGCCGAGATAGTGTTGGTGGTTTGGTGGTTCGTGCTCATCTCGCTCTTTATCGTGATTGCACTCTATGATGCGCGCAATATGGAGATCCCTCTCGTGCTTCTCCTCGCCGGAGTGATTGCGGCAGGAGCCTATGCTTTGATAGCGACTGTCCTGACTCCGGGACCGTGGCTCGACTCGGCTGCACCGTGGCGGGACATGCTCTGGGGCGGTGGCATCGCGGCCCTCATTTTTTATGCGCTCGTCTATTTCTCCCGAGAGACGTGGATGGGGATGGGGGACGTCTGGCTCGCGGGTATCGCGGGTGCGGCGGTTGGTCTCCCAGCATTGCTCATCCTCTTCACTTTGTCATTTGGCATCGGGGCAGTCATCGGTGTGACGCTCCTCTCTCTCCGGAAACGGGGGATGAAGAGCCAGATCCCGTTCGCTCCCTTTCTCGTCGCGGGGACGCTCGTGACACTCTGTATTCAGGCGCTTGACCCGTGGTGGCTCTCACTCTTCCTCCTCCCTGTTTAGTTTCACTCGGTTTAGCGGTACAATAGTGATATGCAAGCAATGAAAAAGCGAGGTTCGGGTTTCACGTTGATCGAGGTGATGATCGTCGTGGCGATTATCGGTATCCTGAGTGCGCTCACGCTGGGGTCATTGGCCGCGGGACGGACCGCACGCGATCTGAGCCGGTCATCGCGCGAGGTGGCCGCGGCGCTCCGCGAGGCCCAAAATTATGCCTTGTCCGGACGGACGGCGAATATTGGTGAAAACAACTGTGCGTATAGTGTCCAGGGTTCCGGGAGTACGTTCACGCTCAGTCATACGTATGGCAGCAGTTGCACCAGCGGTGTGCTGGCGACGTACAGCTTGTCCCGTGGGGTGGTCTTTGGTTCGAATCTCACGGCGAGCTTTTCGGTGCCGCGCGGTGAATTGATGCCCGGGGCATCGGCGAATATCGCGCTCACCAAGGGCGGATCAACCGTCTATGTCTGCCTCTCTGCCGCTGGCCGGGTGTTGGAAAATGGTTCGAGTATTTGTCCCTAAGTTTGTATGTACAGATCGATGTCCAAAACTTGTCAGGGGTTCACCATCGCCGAGGTATTGTTGGCCGGTTTCGTCCTCTCGGTGGGGATGGTGACGGTGATGAGCCTGTTTTCCGCCTCCCATCGCCAGTCATTTGATACGCGCAATGTCATCATCGCGACTGAGTTGGCCCAAGAGGGTGCGGAAATCGTCCGCAATATCCGGGACAACAATATCGCCTATCGGACTGCCCATTGGGGCACCACAGCACCCAATAACTGTAGCGAGACGAATATGTCAGGCGACTGCGATCCATTCCGATACTTCCCGAATGGAGCGAACCAGCGCTGTACAGTCAGTTACAATTCCTCAGTGACCGCGGATATGTCTTGTCCGGGATCGCCTTCAACGTTACTTTCCTTGGACGGGAATGGACTGTACCAGCATGGCGGGGGCACGGCGACGCGTTTCCACCGGCTCTTGAAGATTGACCACACCGGGGGTGCGGATACGGCTCGGGTGCAAAGCTTTGTCACGTGGCAGGATCCGGGATCGAATCTCAATGGCTCCAACACGGCCGTGCCGTGGTGCACGCTGGCCAATCAGTGCGTCTACACCGAACTCCTTCTCGATAATTGGAAATGAGTATGCGTTGCACCCGTAGAAAGCACCCTGGCTTTACCCTCATCGAAGTGATGGTCGCGATGACGGCATTCACTATCATCGTGATGGGGACGATGCAGATCATGGCCCAGAGTACGAAGTCCTATCGCAGCCAGAAGTCGATCCAGACAAATCTGGAGAGCGCGCAATTTGCGCTGAACCTCATGGCCAAGGAGCTCCGGACATCGAGTATCATCAATCCGGGTGCGAGTTCGATTGTCTTCTTCGATTATTCGCAGAATCGATGCATCCAGTACAGCATCGATACCACTGCAGGTACGCTCTCTCGGCGGGCACGCGCTTTCACTGACGCCAATCCGGATACCAATCGGACGAGTTGTCAGACGTATAGTAGTTTCGGCTTCACAGAGACGCTTCAGGTGCTACTTTCGGGGATCACCAGTCATCGTCTCCAGATCGATGCATCGGCGCCGATGCCGAATCCACATGTCGGGCGGGTGAGCGCGTCACTGGTCGTCGGGACGAGTGGCACTAGCGCGACGGTTCAGACGACGGTGTCACTGCGGGACTACAATTATATCGGTATCTGATGCGGCCTATGGATGCGGTGATGGATGCAGCGATGAATGAAAGCGCGGCCCGAGCGAGAATCGAAAAACTGAGCCGCGAGATCGACTTCCACCGGCATCGCTACCACGTGCTTGATGCGCCGACGCTCTCTGATGAGGCATACGATTCGCTTTATCGCGAGCTCGAGGCGCTCGAACGTGCATATCCCGTCCTCCGGAGTCCCAATAGTCCGACTTCTCGCATCGGCGATGAGCCGCGGACCGAATTCCGCAAAGTGAAGCACTCGGTTCCGCAGTGGTCCTTTGATGATGTCTTTGATCTCGCTGAACTCGTGGAGTGGGACGCCAAGCTTCGCCGCACTCTGGCCAAAGAGACTGGGGACGAGCGAGAGGAAATCGAGTATATGGCCGAGCTCAAGATTGACGGGCTCAAGATCGTTCTGACCTATGAAAAAGGCGAGTTTGTCCGCGGCGCAACCCGGGGCAATGGCCTGATTGGCGAAGATGTGACCGAAAATCTCCGTACGATCCGGAGTATGCCGCTCCGACTCGCGAAGCCAGTTGATATGGTCGTCGTCGGCGAGGCATGGCTGTCGAAATCCGAACTGGACCGCATCAATGCCGGACGGAAGAAAGCTGGTGAGGCGCTTTTTGCCAATCCGCGCAATGCCGCCGCGGGAGCAATCCGGCAGCTCGATTCGCATGTGACCGCCGAGCGCAAACTCGATTGCTTCATCTACGATATCGAAACCATTTCTGGCGAGCCATTGCCGGCGACCCAGGCCGATGAGCTTGCCTTGCTCCAGACCATCGGCTTCAACGTCAACCCGCATATTCGGAAATGTGCGTCCATCCACGATGTCGAGGCTTTTTATACCGAATGGAATGACAAACGTGAGAGTCTGCCGTATATGCTCGACGGTATCGTGGTGAAGGCAAACAGTCGGGCGCTTCAGGAGACGCTTGGCTATACTGGGAAGGCGCCGCGCTTCGCGATCGCGTTCAAGTTCCCGGCCGAGGAAGCGACGAGTGTCGTCGAAGAGATCAGCGTCCAGATCGGTCGGACCGGTGTGCTGACGCCGGTCGCCCACCTCACGCCGGTGCGGCTCGCGGGGACAGTCGTCTCACGGGCGACGCTCCACAATGC
>JBATNG010000007.1:0-3126 GCA_049290235.1 Candidatus Moraniibacteriota bacterium
GCTCCTCCTTCAGAGCCTGGGTTTTTAAAAAGCCAAGCAGTTGGCTTTTGAAAATACTCTTCGATTCCCCTTGGTAAAAATACCAACAAAAAACACCGCTCCTCGCGGAGGGTGCTTTTATTGGTACACGTAGCCCCAAGGGGAATCGAACCCCTCTTACCAGGATGAAAACCTGGCGTCCTAACCGATAGACGATGGGGCCGTCCTGCGCTAAAGCTTCGGAACGGCAAGCCTTCAATAGAGAGACGAAAAAAGCCTCTAGAAAGGCATGGATACTCTACCACACGGGATGATTTTGGCAAGCCATCACACCAATCCGGTTGGTGTGGTAGTAAGCGGGCGGGAGAGAAATGAACGTCTAGTTGACAAGGTACAGCTTTCGTGATAGACTCCACAAGTTATTTTCGTACCTTTTTTTCAACCGCAGAAAACCTTTGGAGGTGAGAAGGATGCATGGTTTCATAGACCAAACGACCGTAGTGTATATCGTATGCGGGATCGGTGTAGCTCTTATCATGTACCTAATCTGGAGGGCAATCCGCCGATATCGGACTCAGCAGGCTCGGAGGCGAGCTGCGGGACCGCTTCAGGTCGTAACGCCGAAACCCAACGGGTACGGCGACCTGTTGGGGGTCGAATTCACAGTCGTCATCCTTGATCTTATCGGGTAACGGCAACGGGGCAAATCACGAAGTCCTCACTGCGTATTGCGCAGCGGGGACTTTTCACTTTTCTGGCTAATATGTACTCACTTTTCGGTGTTGTATTTCGCGATGAGATCAGCGTAAACCCGGGCGCTCGGACGGACGGTGCGTTGTTGTGTCTTGCGGTCGACCGCGACCAAGCCAAATTTCAACCAATAGCCCTTGTCCCATTCGAAATTGTCGAGGAGCGACCAATAGAAGTAGCCGCGGACATCGACACCTTCCGCGATCGCTCGTTCCATTGCAGTCAGCGCGGTGGGGATGAACTTCTGGCGGAGCTCGTCGTTTGTATCAGCGATACCGTTTTCTGTTATATAAATCGGCTTGCCATATGACTTCAATTCGACGAGGGCGTGATAGAGCGACTCCGGATAGTATTCCCAGCCGAAGTCGGTCTGGATTTTATTTTCATTATTGTTGAACCAACCGTCGATGCGATGGTGATTGTAGTGATTGAGCCCGATGAAATCCTGGGACTGGCTGATCTGTCCGAGGAACCAGTGATTCCAAAGCAGATCAGCAATTTTCTTGAGCAGGCGATTCCACATGGTACCGCCTGCTGCTTCGAACCAGATATTATGTTTGGCGATACCGACTTCGGCGTGTGGGGAGTGGTTTTTGATGGTTCGGTAGGCGAGCCGGTGGGCACGGATCAGGTTGCGGAGGGCAGCGAAATACAAAATTGGATTTCTTAGTTGCGGAGGCCAAGTGCCTTTCAGATACCCATGTGAGGCGACGACATCGGGCTCATTGAGCGTGATCCAGAAACGTACGTCTTTCCCGAGCCTCAGGCTGATCCGTTCGGCATAGCGTTCGAAATATTCTTGGAACTTTGGCGCGAGGATACCGCCCTTCTCGACGATCCAGACGGGAAGCGTCCAGTGCCAAAGCGTGACAAAGGGCTCGATGCCGCGAGCGCGGAGGGCCGAGATGACCTGTCGGTAATGTTCGATGGCGGCTTCATCAAATTTCCCCATTTCTGGTTCAATACGTGACCATTCGATGGAAAAACGATAAGCACTGAGGTTGAGTGATTTCAGAATGTCGAAATCTTCCTCATAGCGATTCCAGTGATCGCAGGTGGTGCCGGAGATATAGTTGGCCGGATCGGTCGCTTCAGACTCAAATTTTTTCCAATGCGGATTCCAACGGAAAGACGCCTCTGACTCGCGAGCCAGTCGGTTGGCATTCTGTTTCTCCCACTCGCTCCAGTCATTGTGCTGGCCGCCTTCGACTTGATGCGCTGCAGTCGCAGCACCCCAGAGAAAGCCTTTTGGAAACGGCATAGGAAGGGTTGCTTTGGAGGATTATTGCTGCTATCATACCACGTCTGTCTGCACCTTTTGACGTATACTATGAGTATGCAAGCAACTGTGTCGAAAAGTGTTTTTACGTTCCCCAATCCGAAGACGACTGTTCCCAGGGAGCGCTTGGTTCAGCGTGCGCTCGAAATGATACCGGGCACGCTCACCTGGGGGACGCTCCTCGGAGTGATCGTGTTGTCTTTCTTTGCGCCAGTCTATGCGGCGGTGTTCATCATGATCTTTGATACGTACTGGATCTATCGGGCGATCTATATCTCCATTTTTTCCCTTCAAGCGCAGTGGAATATCGCTGAGGGGAAACGGATCGACTGGCGGGAACGCTACGAGGAATCGGTGCATCCGGTAGCGTATGTGAAGAAATTGAAAGCACGGATCAGGTCACTCCGGACCGAGATTGGGGCATCACATGGCCTGGGGGAGTGGAGGAAACGGCGCGGACTGCGCCAAGCGGTCCGCCGGACCAAGCGTATTCTTTCTGAGACGGAGCGGCTCATTCCGCTGGAGCCTGTCATCATGGATTGGCACGAAGTCATCCATGTCGTGCTCTTGCCGACAGCTGGGGAGCCAGTCGAAGTTATCGAACCCGCGATCGAATCACTCACCAAGTCGCGCTTCCCACTCGATCAGATGATCATCCTCCTGGCGACCGAAGAGCGCGAAGACCCGGCGACTCGATTGCCGAAAGTTGAAGCGCTGCGGGCGAAATTCGGACACTTGTTCAAAGACTTCCTCGTCACGACCCATATCGTGGAGACCGGCGAGATGAAGTGCAAGGCGTCTAATGCGACGTTTGCGGCCAAAGAACTGATGCAGTATCTCGATGAAAAGGGGATCGATTATAAGCGCGTCGTGTTCTCTAATTTCGATTGCGATTCCGTGATCCATCCTGAGTACTTCGCTGCCCTGACCTACCACTACACGACCAGTCCGAATCGGCTGCGTCGCGCGTATCAGCCGCTGCCTATGTACCACAACAATCTCTGGGATACGAACGCGTTCGTCCGGGTCGTCGTGACGGGGTCATCATTTTGGCACCTGTACCAGTCGACGCGCCGCGAGATGGTGACATTTTCCTCGCACTCGGAGCCATTCGATAC
>JBATNG010000008.1:0-7102 GCA_049290235.1 Candidatus Moraniibacteriota bacterium
GCGCAACAGGAATGCTGTGGTGAGGTGGGAGTGGAATACGAAATTCACTTGCGGATTACGCACATTGTCTCTTTGGGTCATCTGGCTTGATACAAGCTATTGGACCGAAGGCCTGAGCGAGTGTGATTCTACAGAGTGGACAGGTTAGGCCCTCCCCCTCGCCTCTCCAGAGTATTTCTTCTTTTTCACAAGTCCCATTTCGATGGGGCTTTTGTGTTATAATGGGCTTGATTTCGAATCTTTCCCCATGTTGACCTTCACCCGCGATACCAAGCGTCTGACGATTGTCGTCGTCTATCTCCTGATTCTTTTCCTCATCCTGGCGGGAGTATTTTTTCTATTGAGACCAGCAGCGACGTGTTTCGATGGTAAACAGAATCAGGATGAGCAGGGGATCGACTGCGGCGGTGCCTGTGCCAATGTTTGCATCGCGCGCATCGAGGGCAATGACCTGCTCGTGCGCGAGATCGCGTTCGTCCCCGCCGATCGGGGCCGGTATGATATTATCGCGCGTGTCTTCAATCCGAACAACGATATCGGTGCATCGAGTTTCCGATACGCGCTGTTCTTGCGTGATGCCTCGGGACAGGAGTTGACACGTGTTCAGGGGACGAGTTTCATCCTCCCACAGGAAACGAAGACTTTGCTCGCCTTCAATCTCGAGCCGTCCCGGATCCCTGTCAAGGCGGTCATCGAGCTGTCGGATTTCCAATGGACACGGACGCAAGACCACCGCGCCAAACCAGCGCTCAACATTTACGGTAAGCGCTACGTCGAACGGCCTGATCCATCCGTCTTCGGGGCGGTCGTCGGGACACTGGTCAATGAGAGTACGTATGACTTACGAACTATCCACGTCAAGGTTGTGTTGCGCGATGCGGCAGGGACGCCCCTCGCTGCCAATCAGAGCGAGATGAAGACAGTGACGGTCGGCCGAGAACAGGATCTCCGCATCGTTTTCCCTCAATCCTTTGCCGGCACGGTCGCTCAGGTCGATGCCGAAGTCGAAGCGAATACCTATGACACCGAGAACTTCATCCAGCGATATGATGTGCCATCTGATACACCTCAGCGGACTACGGGTTCGGGGGGGCAGGGCCTATGAGGAGGCATATCGCGGAGTTGATGCGGACGGACGCCACTCTGGTCGCCACGGCGCTCCTCCTCACGAGTATCGGACTCCTGGCTTTGTACAGTTTCTCTGAGACAGTCGCGGGAAATATTTACTTCGGCAAGCAATTGGCGGTGGCGGTCGTCGGTATCGGGCTGATGTTCTTCGTCGGAACACTCGATTATCGCCACTTCGCTCGGATGAGTACGCCGCTTTATTTTGTGACGATCGCGATCCTCGTGGTTGTGCTTTTTTTCGGCGCGGAAATCCGTGGCACGGTCGGCTGGCTCGCGGTGGCTGGTTTCCAGGTCCAGCCAGTGGAATTCGCGAAACTGGTGCTGATCATATTCTTGGCGCGTTTCATTTCGAAGAAACGTTCCGAACTTGGCGAGTGGACCAGGCTCATCGCTTCGCTGTTCCTCTCCGCCCTCCTCATCTTTCTCGTTCTCAAACAGCCCGACCTCGGATCGGCCCTGGTATTGGCGTTCATCTGGCTCTCGATGATTCTCGTCTCGGGTATCCGGTGGCAGCATGTGTTCGTGCTCGCACTGCTCGGTCTCGTTCTTATCGGCACGAGCTGGTTCTTCCTGGCGGATTATCAGAAAGCGCGGCTCGAGACGTTCCTCAATCCGGAGCTTGATCCGAAGGGGAGTGGCTACAACGTGCTCCAGTCGATGGTGGCCGTTGGTTCAGGCGGAATCTCCGGGAAGGGGATTGGTCATGGGTCCCAGTCACAGCTGAATTTCTTACCGGAAAAGCACACGGATTTTATCTTTGCGGTTATCTCGGAAGAGCTCGGACTCGTCGGTGGCGGGCTCATCCTCTTCTTCTACGGACTGTTGCTCTACCGGATTGCGCGGATCGCCCAGATGGCTCGGGACAACACAGGCTACCTCATCGCGGTGGGGGTTCTCGCCTTGTTTTTCATCCATATCCTCGTGAACCTGGGTATGAATATGGGGTTTCTGCCTGTCACCGGTTTGCCAGCACCCTTCCTTTCGTATGGCGGGAGTGCTCTCATGGCATTCTTCTTGGCACTCGGCCTCCTCCTGTCGGTGTATCGCTATCGTGAAGAGCGTCCGGATCTCGTCGTCTCGCTCGAGTATCAGGGTCTCGATTTATAGCTTGTTCGAGCCCTATTCCTCGCCGCGGATTGACTCGGAATCGGTTTTCTGATAGTATAAAATGGCTTCAAAAAGCCTTTTTTGTTTTCTCTCATGGGGAGAACATGACGTCGCCAAGACAATCTTCATCCCAAAATCATTCGCTATGAGAGCCTTACTCATCGCTCAGGCAGTGGTGGCTATCCTCCTGACCGTTTCAATCCTTCTCCAGAACCGTGGTTCTGGACTGGGCAGCGCCTTTGGGAGCGATTTCGGTGGGTATTACACCAAACGTGGATTTGAGCGTTTTCTCGTCTATGCCACGATTGGGCTGGCGGTGGCGTTCTTCGCTCTGGCCATGGTGAATGTCCGGCTGTCGACGACAGCCTCAGCTGGCCTCTAATCCGTAAAGAACGAGTATTTCATTCCCGTTGCCTGCATCATCGCGTCGTTTCTCTGCTTGGAAGCGAGTGTACCAGGCTCTTTCGGGGCGTGACCGTTTTATCTTCCTCTCACTCGCCATCGTGGCGACCGGAGCCTTTTTGTTCTGGTTGTCGGCTGGGTATCTGGCGTTGACGAAACCGGTGCCTGATTTCGGTGGTCAATACATCGAGGGAGTCGTCGCTCAGCCGCGCTATATCAACCCAATTCTCTCGCAGACGAGTGACGCGGATGCTGATCTCGCCGAACTTCTCTATTCCGGCCTCTTTCGCTACAGTGACACGGGGAGTATCGAGCAACAGGTTGCGAGTGACTACCAGGTTTCCGAAGACGGTCGGACCTATACAGTATTCCTTCGTCCCGGGGTGCGCTTCCATGATGGCGAAGAACTGACTGCGGAGGACGTCGTCTTCACAGTCCGTTCGATCCAAGACCCAGCATACAAAAGTCCGCTCCGAGCCAATTGGCAGGGAGTGGAGGCTGTGGCGACCGATCAGTTCAGTGTCATGTTTACCTTGAAGAAGCCGTATTTTGGCTTTCTCGAGAATCTCGTGGTCGGTATCCTCCCGAAGCATATCTGGGAGAATATCGCTCCGGATAACTTCACCCTCGCGGACTACAATCTCACGCAGCCGATCGGGTCTGGGCCGTACCAGTTTGAGAAAATTGACCAGGATTCGCAGGGGAATATCCTCTCGCTCAGTCTCCGGTCGAATGCCGAGTACTTTGCGGGTGCGCCGTATATCGATCGATTGACATTCCGCTTCTACTCGGATGAAGACAGTCTGTTCGCCGCCTATGATCGCCAAGAAGTGATGGGCATGCATTCGGTGAGCTATGAACGGGCTCAGGCGGTACTCGCCAAGAAGGCTACGCGGCTCTATGAATTCCCGCTCCCGCGGTTGTTTGCTGTCTTTCTCAATACGAACAAGAGCGTGGCTCTGGCGTATGATGAAGTGCGCGAGGCTTTGGCCTTGGCGACAGACCGGCAGCGCATCCTCGATGACACGCTCCATGGGTACGGCAAGGTCACATCCGGTCCTTTCCTGCCTTTCATCCAGGGATATAGTGAGGCGGCGAGCATCGCGTATGATGTCGCTCGGGCCAATACTCTCCTCGATGAGAAGGGTTGGACGCGGGGCGAAGACGGGGTCCGCTCGAAGAATGGGACATCACTTTCCTTCGAACTGGCTGTCCCTGACTGGCCGGAGTTGATGCGGACGGCAGACCTCCTCAGTCAAGACTGGCAAGCGATCGGTGTCCGGGCAGATGTGAAAGTGCTCTCGCAGGCTGATCTCCAACAGGATGTGGTTCGGCCGCGTGAATACCAGGCCCTCTTGTTCGGACAGGGGAGCATGCTCGATCCGGATCCCTACTCATTCTGGCATTCCAGTCAGAAGGCCGACCCAGGGCTTAACCTTGCCTTTTATGAAAACAAGGAAGTTGATACACTGCTGACCGATGCCCGCGAGATGTTGGATCCTGCACAGCGGCGCGAGACGTATCAGAAATTCCAATCAGTTGTCGCCAGCGAGCACCCAGCGGTGTTCCTCTACAGCCCGAATTACCTCTATGTCGTCTCTGATGTGGTCCAAGGCATTGAAGCTCATCCGATCAATTCGGCTTCATCCCGGCTCTCGGACATCGCGACCTGGTATATTGAGACCAAACGAGTAAAGAAATAATTTTAAATTCCTATTTTCTAAACAATTGGCAAGGATACAATCTAAAAATTTTCAAACAGGGAGAACCAAGGCATTGTTTGAGAATTGAGAATTGATCATTGAAAATTGGGCACCCTTATGACACACCCTCTGGATACGAGCAATCTCCGACAGATGATCCTTGATGGCCCTGACCAGCTCCGCGTCGGTTTTGAAATCGCCAAGGACATCCGCGTCGCGGGACATTTTCGGTCAGTCGAAATTTCGGGTATGGGAGGGTCGGCGCTACCCGGCAACCTCTTCCGTGTCTACCTCAGTGACCTCGCCCGCCGTCAGCCCGAAACCCAGCCCCGACTCTCGATTTTCCAGAACCGATTTTACACGCTCCCGCATGAGGCGTATGATGAGTGTCTGAATTTCTTCTGCTCCTATTCGGGGAATACCGAGGAGACAATCGCTTCGTTCCAAGAAGCGATCCAGGCGAAATTGCCTTCGATTGCGCTTTCGAGCGGAGGGAGGATCGAAGCCTTGGCCAAGGAGCATGGCGTCCCATACATCAAGCTACCCCAACCGACGCCAGCCTTTCAACCTCGGATGGGGACGGGCTACTTCTTCGGCGCCTTGTTCCAAGTCCTGGTGAACCAGGGGTTGGTCCCAGACACGACGAGTGATCTGTTGGACGAGGCGGCAGTAGTGAAAGGGCAATTGGGATCGATTGAGGAACGCGGCAAGGCATTGGCGCTGCAACTCGTCGGAAAAACCCCGGTTATCTATGCCTCGACGCGGTACAAGTCGGTAGCCATGATCTGGAAGATTAAACTGAATGAGAATGCGAAGACTCCCGCCTTCTGGAATTTCTTCCCCGAGATGAATCATAATGAAATGGTGGGTTGGACCTTGCCGCAGGGCAAGTTCTCTGTCCTCATGCTCCGTGATCCAGACGATCACCCGGCGAATCTGAAGCGGTTTGCGGTGACGGCTGAGCTGCTCCGGAAACAGGGGGTTGAGGTCAAGGTCATTGACATGGAAGGCGGAACCGTCTATACTGAGATGTTTCAGAGTATCGCTCTCGGCGATTTTACTTCGTACTATCTCGCCCTTGAATACGGCCAAGACCCCACTCCGGTGGCTATGGTCGAACAGCTCAAGGGTCTCTTGGTAGACTGATTGCATGATTTCGTATGTATAGTGTTATCCTGTGCGGCGGATCCGGGACTCGGCTCTGGCCGCTTTCTCGGAAGAATTATCCGAAGCAATTCCTGAAACTCTACAGTGAGCATTCGCTCCTCCAGGAGACCTATTTGCGCATGCGCAAGCTCATGCCGATGGAGCGGATTTACTTCATCACCAATCAGGATGGTTTCTCGACTGTTCTGGAGCAGATCCATGAGATCGATGCGACGTTTGAGACGAGTCAGGTGATTATCGAGCCGAAGAGTTTGAATACGGCGCCGGCGATGGCTTGTGCAGTGAAATATCTCCAGTCCGAGAAGGCGGTCGGGCCTGACGAGAAAGTGCTCTTCCTGCCGTCTGACCACTACATCGGAAATGTGGAGAGCTATATCGCGACCTTGAAGACGGCATTTGAGACAGTCGGTGAATACATCGGCACGATCGGTATCCGGGCGCTCACTCCCGAAACAGGCTATGGCTATATCAAAAAAGGAGCGCCGGAAAATGGCCACTTCTCGGTTGTTCAGTTTTGCGAGAAACCGGATAAGATAGTCGCTGCGGGCTATGTGCAATCCGGCGAATATGTCTGGAACTCGGGGATGTATCTCATGAGTATCGAGACCTTCATCCGAGAAATCCAGCAGCATGCGCCAGAAATAGCCGCGAGTCTGAAGGGTCCGTGGAGTGGATTCATCGAGGATTTCGATGCTCTGCCATCGATCTCGTTCGACTACGCGGTGTCGGAAAAATCATCGGCTGTCGTCGTGTATGAGGGTGATTTCGGGTGGAGCGATATCGGTTCATTCGACAGTTTGGCAGAGATCTCCGGCGGGACTCGGACAGAGACTCGGCATATCGGCATCGATTCGGAAAATGTCTTTGTCCACAGCGCGAGTGATCGGCTCGTCGCGACTATCGGTGTCGATAATCTCACGATCATCGAGACACCGGACAGTATCCTCGTGTGTCGCCGGGGGCGGACCGAAGAAGTGAAAAAAATCGTTGAAATCCTCAAAGCAAGCGGTGCGAGAGAAGTCGAATCCAATCATGACGAAGACCGGTGCTGCTAACGAATGTGGCGATCAGGCTTGATTGGTGGAAGTCGCAATCCGTGCTATGATACTATCGATCGTGACTCTTTCTCTCGCGTTTTAGGCAGTCGATGCGGCGAGGCTGGGATTTTTTACCCGAGCTGGCGTTTTGGGGAGAGGAGTGGAATACTTCAAAAAAATATCAACCTCTTCGAAAGTTGCAGAAGAGGCCGAGATGGCGGAATGGTAGACGCACTAGCTTCAGGTGCTAGCGCTCGCAAGGGCATGGAGGTTCGAGTCCTCTTCTCGGCACAGAAAAGGGCGACTCATGCAGCGGCATGAGGAGCCAAACTTCACAGAGTTTTTGCCTGCCTCGGGCAGGTGCACTTTTCAGACATAACTCATTATCTTTTTAATCTGACAGCGGAAGACATCCGTCTTCTCGTTGTCTCACTCATGCATTATGCAAGGAGAGAACCACGACAAGCCTCGGGCTTTGTCAAACAGCCCGGCCCCGATCGGCGCGTATGAGGGCATCGTCGCCCAGCGCCAGAATCCGCGCCGGCCAAAGCAGTCGCA
>JBATNG010000009.1:0-69609 GCA_049290235.1 Candidatus Moraniibacteriota bacterium
GCATCGCTTTCATCGAAAAAACAAAAGAAAGCCAGATGTTACAGGGGTTGGGAGAATTGATCGATAACGAGGGGCAGAAAGACTGGATCCGAAATCACCTGAAAGAGGATGTTATTTTTATGCTGAAAAATTACCAATCCGTATTCATGGGCTGAAGCCGGCGGTCGGCACTACGATCAGTGAATAGGGCGTATGACATCGGCGCTAGGAGATACAGTCCTGGCGACACCACCCCTCCTGCGGCGCCGACTGCGCTCGGGGTACAATAGACACTATGAGACTCAGTATCCTCAAATCATCGATCTGGCTGTCACTGAAGACCGTGAGCGGACGGCTCGCGCTGGTGTTTGTCACGTTCTTCATGCTCGCGGGGAGCACACAGGCAGCGAATCTGAACGAGCCGGGTGGCATGACACAGAAAATGGACGAGGCGTGGGACGCCGTTCCGCCGAGTTCATATCCGGGTGACAACGGCGGATGGTGGTGTGACAGTGGTTCATGCAGCCCCTATTCGATACTGAACGACAGTGGCGCACCGACATCTCCGCCAAATGTTCTGCGCCTGACGTTTCAGGGAAGCATTGGCGGTGGATCGCCAGCACACAGTTACTTTGGATATCCGTCTGCTCTCATGCCGAATACTGGTTTGATCTATAACAGGATACGGATGCGAGTGTCATCAAATTGGACGGACGCTGGTAACGTAGGAACCAAGTTCTTTTTTCCTCGAGCAAACGCTGCTAACGAAAATAGCTACATTGGTTTGACCAATTTCGGCACGGCTAGCCTTCATTGGTCGGAGAACGGCCAAGGCTGGAACACTCAAGATTACTATGCAATGAGTGGGTCTCTATCAAAAGGCGTTTGGCATGACGTTGAGATTCTGCTGTACCAAGGTACAACATCAACGTCTGGCGACGGGTATGCCAGAATCTGGGTTGATGGAACTCAAGTATTAAACCAGAGCGGGCTCCAGATGATGCCCAGCGGAACGAAAGGGTTTGGATACATTTTTTACGATCCGACGTTTGGCGGCGGATTAAACAACCCGCCTGCTCCGCAATTCCTCGACATTGACCACTGGTACGTAAGCGTTCAAGCCAGCGGTGGCGGTGACACTACTGCACCTACCGGCGTCGCGATAACAGCGCCATCAAACGGAGCAACAGTCAGCGGCAGCAGTACGACCGTCACGGCATCTTGTTCGGATAACGTGGCCGTTTCCAGCGTACAGATGCTGCTCGATGGCAGCAACCTCGGTTCGCAGGACACGACGAGCCCGTACTCTATCACCTGGAACACGACAGGCGCTAGCAACGGCTCACATACGTTGTCCGCGCGCTGCACCGACACCAGCAGCAATCAGACGACTTCGTCGACTATCAACGTCACGGTCAGCAATACTGCTCCATCGGGCGAGTGTCCGTCGAATTGGAAGTCACTCAACCCAACGTGGTTATGGTGTGATGACTTCGAGACTGACGAATCAGCGTCGTGGTTCGATCGCAATGGTGCCACCACGTTTCTCCGCAACGCGAGTGCTGCTCAGTCTGGGAGTTTTGGCATGCGGGCCACGTATCCAGCGACAACCGGCGTGGCCAATGCGGGTGACTTCAAAATCGCCTTCGGTTCCGCCCCAGTGACGCCCAAGGTTGATACTGCTGACAATACCAAGTATACCGAGATCTACTGGCGGACATTCATCAAGACCTCGGCCAACTGGCTCCCGGGAACGGGCGCCAAGTTCACCCGCGCCACAGGCTTTGTCGCCTCCGACTGGACGCAATCGTTCATTACGCACTGGTGGGATAGTTCAACGTCGGGGGTGATGATGGTCGACCCGGCATCCGGAGTGTGTCGCGGTGGATTGAAACCAAATGGGACGACAGTCTGCACCAACAATACGGTCATCACGAGTGGCTGGAATGATTTCAATAACCTGTACTGGCTCGGTGGGGATAACGGGACGCTCCCGGTCTTCGCCAATGCCCGAGCTAACACCTGGCAATGCATCGAGGGTCACACGAAGCTGAACACGGCTGGAAGCTCGAATGGGCTCGAGGAACTATGGGTCGATGGCACACTCGAGGCTCAGTCCGCGGGGCTGAATTTGGTCGGTACCTACAGCACCTATGGCATCAATGTGTTTTCCGTCGAGAACTACATGAACGCCGGGACGGACCAATCCCAGTACCGTGACTGGGATAATCTAGTGGTCGCTACGACTCGCGTGGGGTGCACGGTCGGCGGTGGTAGTGATACGACGGCACCCGCTGCCCCGACCGGATTGGGAGTGAATTGAGGAGAGAGGGTTTTTCAATGCCCGATTCACAGTTTTCAATGAAGACGAATTGAACCGATGGCCCAATCCTGCGCCTTGCTCCTGAGCTGATTCCGTGTCATACTGCTTTCGCCGTATTTGGCGTTTTCTTTTTTTCTCTCTGACATGGCCAAGGACAGCGTCGTTCTCCGATTCGACAAGGTGTCCTTTGAACACGGGCACAAGAAACCCATCCTCGATGAGGTAAGCTTTGCCGTGCGGCGGGGAGCGAAACTGACGCTCATGGGTCAGAACGGCGCGGGCAAGAGCTCGCTCTTTGGTCTCATCATGGGTGAGTCGAAGCCGACGAGTGGGCGGATTTCCATTGATCGGGATGAAGCCGTGGCGATCGGGCGTCAGACGATACCTCGGGAGCAGCTGGACTTTACGCTTGAGCAATTCTTTCAGCAGTTTTTCCATGACAAGCAGTGGGATCTGCCCAAGCAGATTCAGGCAGTCCTAGAAATCGTGCACCTGCCGATGCCACCCTTGGATCGGACCATCCGAGAGTTCAGTGGCGGGCAGCAGGCGCGGCTCCTCCTCGCTTCGGCCTTGATCCAGAATCCGGATATCCTCCTCCTCGATGAACCGACGAACAATCTCGACGCCGAAGGGATCGCGCATCTGACTCAATTTCTCATCGAGTATGACAAGACCGTGATCGTCATTTCCCACGATGCGGACTTTTTGAATTCGTTCACGCACGGCGTGCTGTACCTCGACATCTTCACGCACACCATCGAGCAGTACACGGGCGACTACTACGATGTCATAGAGGAAATCGCGAAGCGCATCGCCAAGGCCGAGAGTGAAAACGTCCGTTTGGAGCGCACGATCAAGGAGAAGAAAGATCAGGCGAATGTCTTTGCCAACAAGGGTGGCAAACTCCGCGCTGTCGCCAAGCGGATGCGGACCTTGGCCGAGGATCTCGAGGAGAATAAGATGGATGTCCGCAAAGAAGATAAGACGCTGCCGGCATTTGAGATCCCAACCCGTGGCGTCGTCGGTCCGATCGTCGATATCAAAACAGTGTCGCTTATCGCACCACTCGGGGTGGCTGTGAAACGGGTCGATCTGGTCTTGAAGAAGAATACGCATCTCCTCGTGACGGGCCCGAACGGGATCGGCAAGAGCACCTTCCTCGAGGCGCTGGCGACCGGGGACACGGATCGTGCCGTCATCACGCCCGGAGTGAAAGTGGGCTACTATCGGCAGGATTTCTCCACACTCGATTTCAATGAAACGGTGGCCAACACCCTCCTCGCCGTGATGGAGGAGAAGAATATCGAGCAGGCATACCGAATCGCCGCGAAATTCCTTATCCCCGCGGAACTCCTCCAGAACAAAGTCGACAGCCTATCCGAGGGGCAGAAGGGGCTCCTCATGTTCGCAAGGCTTTTCGCCGAGCGGCCGGACCTGCTCATCCTCGATGAGCCGACCAATCACATCAATTTCCGCCACTTGCCGGTGATCGCAGCGGCTCTCGACCAATACCAAGGCGCGATGATACTCGTCTCTCATGTCCCGGACTTCGTGGCGCAGATCCGGATCGACGAGGTGCTCGACCTCGAAATCTTGCGCTGAAGGAAATATCAGGTGCGTCCAGAATGTCCTCTCGGACGCTGTCCCTAGGGGGCCGATAGCTATTTTTCTGACGGCTGCACCCGAGAAACGCTTGGATAAAGCAAAAGTACTGGCACTGCCTGTACTACTATGGAGGTGGTCAAATCAACGCAGTATGTCAGAACAAACACCACAAGCAAGGCAGCAGTTGCTCGCTCGAGGGATAGCGGTCTTGGTGGTGGTCTCGGCTGGTGTGTTTGTGTTCTTCATCCTGCAGCCGTCTGCTCACACTGAGAGAGTGTCGGACAGCCACAGCGGGAGCGATGACGGAAACCGACACGGCTCATTCATTGACTTCATCGTTGAAGAAACGAGAGTGATCGGGGAAACAGCCCTGGAGGCAATCACCCATCCAGAGACTATCTGGACTGGGACGGGCGGTACGGGAGAGTCGGCGTACTATCGGCATGAGGATATCAGTGTGACCCTCTTCTGGGTCGGTGAACGGGCTGACGAAGACAATCAAGGTATCCCCAATCGGCGCAGTGCCTGGGACGATTCGTGGGAACAGCATTATGGCGGATTTGATGACCCCGACGATCGGAATGCGGATTATTTTCCTGCCGGGTTCCTGCCGAAAGAGAATCCTTTTTATTTCGCTTTGCCCTACAATGATTTCGACGAAGATGGCGTGCGCCGGGCCGAAGCCTACTCGGTCGTCCCATGGGCTGGTGTGGAGACGTGGGGGGAGAAGGAATCGATGTTGAAGAATCGCTGGATCAAGATCATCAAAGGAGGGAAGGTCGCCTACGCTCAATGGGAAGATGTCGGTCCCTTTGAAGAAGACGATGCAGCGTACGTGTTTGGGACCGCTGATCCGAAGAGCGAAACGAATCAACATGCGGGACTCGATCTCTCACCGGCCGTGAATGACTATCTCGATTTGAAGGGTGTCGACAGCGTCAGTTGGCAGTTCATTGAGGAGGCGGATGTCCCCGCTGGTCCTTGGAAGGAAGTTGTCACCCGTTCTCAAGTCACGTGGAAGTAGGATGTACAGTGAACGGTACTGAGTGCGAACGGGGAACATGATCGTCGGGATTCGTGTGGGGAGCGGAGATGACTGGATCGATTGAACGGCGTATGCAACGGAACGGAAGAGAGAAAATTTTTCACGATCAGCGAGGGATTCGGAAGCGCTATGTCGTTTCGGCAGTTTCCCTGTTCGGTTGCTTGATAGTCGGGGTGTTCAGTGTGACCGCCGTGAGCATCCTCAGGACGCCCGCCCTGCCTCCGTTGCCAGTCTCTTCAGGGGTATCCGCCGAGAGTACGGTTTCCGAGACCGTTCCCCAACCGGTTTCCCTGGTTACCCCGCCGATAGCGGCCTGGCAGCGACTCCTCACCACCTCCACGGTAGAGCGGAATCCGGCTCAATTGTCGGAAGTGTTTGGTTTCTTCGTCAACTGGGATGACGATAGTCTCGCTTCCCTGAAGGCACATGCGGCGGTGCTGGACGGTCTCATCCCGGAATGGCTCCACCTCGCGAGCGGGACCGGGGAGGTAGTCTTGGATGATCCGGCCCGGGCACAAGAGACCCGCGAGTTCCTCGAAGCCCAAGACTATGCCCTCCCGATCTATCCATTGATCAATAATTACAATCCTCGGACTGACGGTTGGGATAGCGAGAGTCTGGTCGCGATGCTGTCTTCTCCCGACGCTCGCCACACCTTGATCGCCACACTCCTCGATTATGCCACCGCTCAGCATGCCGCCGGCATCACGATCGACTTCGAGGCGGTCCCGGATACGAGTCAGGCGGCCCTCGTACTCTTCATGGGGGAACTGTCATCAGCATTCCACGAGAAAGACTTGAAGGTCATGCTGTGTCTCCCACTCGTCGATGATTCATTCGATATCGCGACTTTGGCAGAGGCGAGTGACCACCTCATCCTCATGGCCTATGACGAGCATGTCCCGAGTGATTCCGTTGCCGGGCCGATTGCCTCGATGGGGTGGTATGTGAACGGGATCGCTGAACGTTTTCGTACCCTCTCGCCCGAAAAATATATCGTTGCTCTCGGGAATTACGGTTATGATTGGCCTGCTGACGGATCACCCGGCCGATCGTTGACGTTCCAGGAAGCCGTGCGTATCGCCGACAGAGCGAACCGTGCCGTGACTCTGGAGTCCGCCTCGCTCAATTCCACTTTTTCTTATTCAGGTGAATCGGGGATCGCTCATCAGGTCTGGATGCTGGATGCACTCTCAGTATTCAATCAGGTGACTAGCGCCGAAAAACTCGGCGGGACAGGGCGCTATGCCTTGTGGCGGCTCGGTTCGGAGGATCCGACGCTCTGGAATCTCTTCCAGCGTCCTCAGGTGCGAGGTCGGGCCGCGGCTGAGAAACTCAAGACGATACGCTTCAGCTATGAAGTCAGCCATGAAGGAGCTGGAGAAATCCTCCAATTGGCCGAGGCACCTCGGGCAGGGAGCCGGGATATCACATACGATGAGGCGACCGGACTGGTGATCGCCGAGAGCCTGACTGACTTCCCTCGCCCCTATGTCTTGAAGCGCTGGGGTGGCAATGACTCGAAGAAAATCGCGCTCACGTTCGATGATGGTCCGGACGCGACGTACACGCCAGAGATATTGGAAATCTTGAAACAGTATGATGTCCCAGCAACGTTTTTTGTCGTCGGGTTGAATGCGAGTCTGAACCCGGAGATTCTGAAAACCATCCTCCGCCAGGGGAGTGAGATCGGCAATCACACCTACACCCACCCGGACATCTCGGTCATAACACAAAAGCAGTTCCGTCTCGAGCTCGATACCACCGAGCGCGTCATCGAAGGGGTACTCGGGAGGAAAGCACTCCTCTTCCGGCCTCCTTACATCGAGGATACGGAGCCCGAGAACGCCGAAGAAGTCGGTCCGCTCATCCTCACGCATGATCTCGGATACTACACGGTCGGTTTGCATATCGATTCGAACGATTGGAGACAACCGAGGGCGCGGATGATCGCTGATAGTGTGTTGGATCAGGCTCGGGCGGGAGCGGGTAATATCGTACTCTTGCACGATGCGGGCGGCCGGCGCGAGCAAACTGTCGCGGCACTGCCGCTCATCATCGAAGGACTGCAGGCCGATGGATTCGAAATAGTCCGGGTTTCAGAGCTGATGGGGCTCACTTCGGCGGAAGTCATGCCACTGGTGACAGCTGATGAGAGGGCGATGTCTCATATCAATGGGCTCACTTTCCATTTCGTGAGCGCTTTCAATGTCTTCATGCGAATGATGTTTGGCATCGGGATCATTTTGGGGATCGGACGGTTTTTGATTCTCGGGTCACTTGGGTTCGGGAACACATTGAGAGCCCGTTTCATACGGAGAAGGCTTGAACGGCGTGAACAGCAGTATCATCCGACAGTGGGAGTTATTATCCCGGCGCACAATGAAGCCGGAGTGATCGTCCGGACGGTCCGTGCTGTCCTCGCTTCGGATTACCCAGTCTCGAAGGTGATCGTCATCGATGACGGATCGACAGATCAGACCGTCGCAGTCATCCGCGCGCACTTTCCAGATGATTCCGAAATCAGCGTCATTTCGCAGGTACATGGTGGCAAGTCGGCCGCTCTGAATCGAGGAATAGCAGAAACGACCGCTGAGATCATCGTGACTCTGGATGCGGATACACTCTTTCTCCCCGATACGATCCAGAAGCTCGTCCGGCACTTCGCTGACCGGACGGTGGGAGGGGTGTCAGGCAATACGAAAGTCGGCAACCGTCTCAATCTCCTGACACGCTGGCAGGCGCTCGAGTATGTCACGAGCCAGAACCTGGATCGTCGCGCCTTCGAAGTGCTGAACTGCATCCCGGTGATTTCTGGCGCCGTGGGGGCATGGCGTCGATCGGTGCTTCTCGAAACGGGGGGATTCTCGAGTGACACTTTGGCCGAAGACGCTGATGCAACGTGGAGTCTCTTGCGTTTGGGCTACCGAGTCGTGTATGAGGAGGAAGCCATGGCCTATACGGAGGCGCCCGCGACCGTACGAACCTTCATCAAGCAGCGTTTCCGTTGGGCGTACGGCACCTTTCAGACGGCTTGGAAACATAAGGGAGCTTTTTTCTCTGGCCCAGCGAGTGTCGGGTGGGTGGCTTTGCCGAACGTTTTCATCTTTCAAATCCTTTTTCCTCTCGTCGCCCCGATCATGGATGCGCTCTTCATCAGTTCCCTGGCGTGGTATGGCTGGCAGCAGTGGCAGCATCCGCTCACACTCCCCAGTTCTCAGGGGTTCCCCGAAGTTTTCGGTTATTATCTCTTGTTCCTGGCGATTGATTTCTTGACCGCACTCATTCCTTTTCTCTGGGAGCGTCAAGAGAGACTCAGTCTCCTCCTCTGGCTCCCGCTGCAACGATTCTCCTATCGGCAGCTCCTCTATTACGTGACCTTCAAGGCCCTGTGGGCAGCCGCCAAGGGCACTCTGACGTACTGGGGGAGGACGGAGCGCAAAGCGACAGTAGAAGTAGGTTCCTAGTTGACGGAGACTCTCGCGGGACAGTCGGTGGATGGTTCGCTATTTGAACCGCAGTGCGTCGACCAGCCCGCAAGAGCTACGCCCTAGCGTTGCTGGCGGGGGGCGTAAGAACTTATTTGTATCGTAATGCATCCAATGCATCAATTCTACTCGCTGAGCGAGCGGGGAAAACGCCGGTGAGGAAACCGACAAAAGCGCCGAAGCCAATGACAGTCATGATGAACCAGAGGGGAGAATAAAACAGCGAGACGGCCTCGCCGCCGAACCGGGTGGCGACTGCATTGATGAGGAAATTGATGATGAACCCACCGACATAGCCGATACCGACACCGCCGACTGCTCCGAGGAAACCCATGAGGGTCGATTCCATGACGAACATGAGTGAGATATCGGACTTAGAGGCGCCAATGGCTTTCATGATGCCGATTTCCTCGGTCCGCTCGAGGAGTGTGATCGTCATTGTGTTGAACATCCCGATGGCCGAAACGATGAGGGCGATCATCCCGAAGACCATGAGGACGATCTGGATGGCGCGAAAGACTTTGTTCGCTTGATCGATGGTTTCGGAGATGGAAGAGGCCGTGAAGCCGAGCGCGCCGATGGCGGTTCGGACGGACTCGATGACATCTGTTGAGCGGCATTTCACTTTGAGTTTGGTGTATTGGTCGATGGTCAGCGACCCGAGGGAATCGAGCGGGACATAGACGATATTCTCGGCGCCTTCGCCGATACCGACAATCGTGTAGGCGGCCCCGAGATCGACCGACGTTCCGCGGCCAGCCGCGTCCGGATTGATGAAGAGGGTGAGAGCCATGGTCTTCCCGAGCATTTCCTCAGGCGTAACACCATAGACCTGAGCAACGGCCTTGGTGATGACGATTTCACGGACATTGCCACGATCGAAGAGTCGACCGGACTCGACTTTCAATCCCTCACTTTTGAGATAGCTTGGCCCGGTCGAGATCGTCGAAACATCGAGGGTGATGTTGTTGAAGCGGCCCTGGCCGGCGAGTTCGAGAGCGGGGATGACATCGATGACATCCGGGATAGCACCGAGTTTCTCGATCGCGGAGCGGTCCAGCCGCGCGGACTTGTCCTCACCGAGTGTGACATCGAGGGAGACGAGGGCGTCGGAGGTCGTGATTTTTTGGAGGAGTGTGCGCTGCAGTCCATAGCCGAAGGAAACGAGGAACATGATCGCCGAGATGCCGACCGACATCCCGAGGATGGTCAGGAGCGTCCGCATGGTGCGCGCCTTGAACATGCGGAGCGAGAGTTTGAGGACGTCGAAGAAGCGCATACCCCGTTACAAATTCGGATAATTAGTAGTTCTTTCTTTCATACCATTCTCAAACCTTATTGTGTACCTCTCGTTTAAATACAGGAGAAGGCCAACAGTGATTGCAAATTTGTAACGGGGCATACTAGCTGTATTTCAAGAGCATGATAATCTCGATCTCACGCGCGATCTTTTCGACCGTGTCACGCCGGAGCCCCACCCCACCCTGCAGGAAGGATTTATCCAGTTTCCGCGAGAGTTCGATTTGGCCGATAGTGCTCTCAAGCCGGAGCTTCAAGGCTGCCTGGAGCCGGAGCCTCGCTTCGTCGGAGAATTTCAGATGGAACTCTTTCTCGAGGTAGAGGGCCAGTTTCAAGGCTCCTTCTTCTGCTGTCGTGCGGAGTGCCTGAGTCATGTCGAGGATACTGCCGACCCGCTTGGCGAATTTGATGGCACGCAGTTTATTCCAGCCAGCGCCACCCTGGTCCAGTTCGAGGTCGAGCCGATTCGCGAAGAGCGTGACATCGATGTTCTTGAAGAGGAGCTCTTTCAGGAACGCCTCGGCCATAGAGACCTGTTCGTCGGAGAGTTCGGAGAGGAGGTGGGCGAGGAGCTGTTTGGCTTTGAACGGGATGAGGAGCATGTCGACTTGCTGAGGGAGAAGGTTCTTGAAGGAATTCATGAGAATTTTCAGCTCACTGTTCTCTTCCTTGTCTTCCATGAGGAAGTCCTCCATCTTCTTTTCCTTCAGAATGGGGCGCTTTTCCTTGAAGACCTGTTCTTTGATAACCCGCCCGTCCTTCATATGGATGACGCGGTCGGCATAAACGAGGTGGTCGGGATTGTGTGTCACCATGATGACAGTCTTCTTGTCGACGTCGTTCAGCTCCTTCAGGATATCGAGCACGTTCTGGGCGGACTCGGAGTCGAGGTTGCCGACGGGCTCATCGGCGAGGATGATGTCCGGATTGTTCACGAGCGAGCGAGCGATGGCGACGCGCTGTTTTTGGCCGCCCGAAAGCTGATTGGGCATTTTGTCGCCCTGCTCGGCGATACCGAAACGTCGCAGGAGTGCAAAGCCGTCTTTTTGACGTTCGGCGGGCGTTTCACCACGGAACACGCGGGGGAGGCAGACATTGTCGAGGATATCGAGAGACGGGATGAGGTAGAACGCCTGAAAAACCATACCGAGCGTACTCTGGTGGAGATCGAGTGTCTCCCGCTCAGTCATTTTTGAAATCGGTTTACCCTTGATGAAGACATCGCCATACGTGGCAGACTGGAGTCCGGAGATCGAGTAGAGGAGGGTCGATTTGCCGCAGCCGGACGGCCCGAAAATGATCACATACTCCTGGGGGTAGATCGAGATATTCGTCTCTTCGAGCGCCCGCATCTCATTGGGCTTGCCGCGATTGTAGATGATCCGGAGCTTATCGATCACGATCAATGGATCGACCGATTGCTTCGATGGGGTGGGAAGGGTATCAGGCATTCCTTTTTCTTGTAGGATAGCATATCTTAGCTTAGTTTGGGCATGATTCGCTGTACGGCCGAGAGTGCTTTCGGTATGATGAGGATGCCTGTATGAAGCTTTCGACTCAAACCATCTTGATCCTCGGTCTCGTTCAGTGCATCATCCTGACTCTCGTTCTCATACTTTTCTTCCGTTATCAGCACTCACTCGAGTCAGCCAGACCGGACACCGTTCCAGAGACCAATCTTGAAGTCAGAAAGTAAACAATCTCGATACTGCCATTATGGAAAGCCTTCTTAAATCCCTGCATCCGATCCTTTATCGGTGCTATCGTCTTCATGACTGGGCGAGCGATTTCCTCGTGCGACACATCTTCAGCGTGAAACGGGGGATTCTGGTCTTGGCGCACCTCTCTCTCTTCGGCTTTCTCTTTCCCGAGATGCGTAAGGATTTCGGGGAACTCGCGGCCAATCTCCTCATCGTTATCCTGTTCATCAGTCCACTGTCGAAGATCTTCCGGATGCGACTCTTCGTCCAGCTCATGATGCTGCGGCGGGAACTCGGCATCATGATGGGCTACCTCGCGACGGTTCACGGAGTGGGCTACCTCATTGACCCGGATTGGTTCGGCTTTATCGTGCGGCCACTCTTGCAGGGCGATATCTGGGGCAATGATCCACGCTATGTCTTCGGAATCCTGGCGTATGGACTCACACTGCCGCTCCTTCTCACCTCCAATGCCCTCTCTCAGCGGCTTCTGGGGGTGAAGTGGAAGCTGCTCCATCGAACCGTGTATCTCATGTTCGCCTTCGCGATCATCCACCGCTTCCTCATCAAGGGTGCACCAGCCCTCGTGCTCTTTGAAATCGCGCTGCTCCTCGGTTCGTACGGGCTATTGAAAGCGCTGGCCTGGAAGAACTTCCTCCCACCCTTGGTGACCGCTATTGGCTTGGTCGCAGAGGACTACCAGCGTTTCAAACAGCCTGTCGTAGCGGAGTCAACCTCGGTCTGAACGGGTTCTTCAGCCAATGTAGATGATGGAGGGAGGGAGTGGTATACTGGGAGGGTTAATTCTTAGAGACTGTCGAAACGTATGGATGAGATGCAACCAATTTCCGAGGGAGAGGCGGTGCAGGCTGAAAAATCCTGTTGCAGGAATCAAGGAGCTTGCCGTTGTGGATATGAGAATGAATCAGGAGAAAAGGGGGCATGGATCGTCGCGGGTGCGGTGCTGCTCTCGGGGCTGATGGTAGCGGCGAGTATCCTCACTTCTGTGAAACCAGGGAAGTCGACCGGGGCCGATGGGGCACCGTCCGCCCAACCGACTGCCGCCCAGCCTGCCGCGGCGGTGACACTCGATCAGGTGAAGGCACTCTTCACTTCCAAAAACCTGGCTTTTGGGAACAAAGAGAGCAAGGTCTTGTTCGTTGAGTTCAGCGATCCAAGTTGTCCGTTCTGTCATGTCGCTGCCGGAAAAAACCCGAGCCTCAATAAGCAAGTCGGGGGTCAGTTTGTCATGGTGAAGGAAGGTGGGACCTATATCGCACCAGTGCCTGAAATGAAAAAGCTCGTTGATGCCGGTAAGGCCGGTTTCGTCTGGCTCTATGCCAATGGGCACGGCAATGGTGAGATGGCGACCAAAGCCCTATACTGCGCTCACGAGAAAGGGAAGTTCTGGGAGGTTCATGATCTTCTCATGAATGAGACGGGCTATAGTCTGTTGAACGATGATGTGAAGAACGATATCGCGAAAGCTGGTACACTCGCTAATTTCTTGAAGAGTGCTGTGAGTGTGGGTGAAATGCAGGCTTGTCTGGAGAGCGGCAAGTATGATAACCGCATTGTCGATGATATGGCAGTAGCTCAGCAATTCGGCTTCCGTGGCACACCGAGCTTCTTCATCAATCAGACCAATTTCGCTGGGGCTGTCAGCTTCAAAGAAATGCAATCGACAGTGGACAAGTTGCTCAAATAATTCGAGACTTCGCCAGGTGTCTCCCATCCTGGTATCGGTGGTGAGGAGTATAGTTGGTGAGTTTCCGGGGACAAAAAAATCCCATTCCTCTGAAAGGGAGTGGGATTTCTCTGCCTGCAGAAGCCTTATTTCGCGAGGACTTCTTTTACAAAGGTGGTGAAGATGGTCGGATTCTCGACGGCCATCTCGGAGAGGACTTTGCGGTCGAGATCGATCGATTTCCGTTTGAGGAGAGCGATGAACTTGGCGTAGGTCGTGCCGTTCTCTCGGAGGGCATTGTTCAGACGAACGATCCAGAGGGCGCGGAAGGTGCGCTTCTTGGCGCGGCGGTCACGGCGGGCATATTTTCCGGCTTTGATGACGGCTTCCTTTGCCTTGGTGAAGAGCTTCTTGCGGCCCCAACGGTAGCCCTTGGCTTTCTTCAGGATATTCTTGTGGCGCTTCTTGGTCATCACGCCGCGCTTGACTCGGGACATACGGTAGAAAAATCGATATTAGGAATGCTCTATTCTGTCTCAAAAGGGCGAAGAAGTCAAATCCTGCTGCCCGTCTGAACCGATTTATGAATGGAGGAGTGCTCGTTTGACGTTCTTCACATCGACCGCGAGGACGACATGGTCGGCACGCTTGGCCCGGGTGGCCTTGCCGGTATCGCGGGTATTGTAGTGGTTCTGGCCAGTTGAACGGCGCTTCAGCTTGCCGGTCCCGGTGACTTTGAATTTCTTCGAGACATTCTTCTTCGTCTTCATCTTGGGCATAGGGTTAACTGACAACCAACTACTGACAACCGACAACAAATACAGAAGACGATTGTCGGGGATGCGAGTGGTGGGTCGTGGGTGGTTAGTGGTGGGTTATTTTAATTATTCCGGAGCGATGAGGATGCTGAAACCGCGTGGTCCCCGGGTCACATTCTCTTCGATCTTGTGGGGGACCGTCAAGGTTTTCACAAAGGCGAGGAGGTTTTCTTTTGCTTTGTCGCCCATGGCCTTCTCGCGACCGCGGAGCATCAGGTCGACCTTGATCTTGTTACCTTTCAGCATGAACTTCTCGGCTTGGGTCTTCTTGAAGAACAAGTCATGCTTTTCGGTTCGGTAGCCGAGACGGATGCCTTTGGTCTCGACTTTCTTCTGTTTGGCTTTGGCTGCCTGAGCCTGTTTCGCCTGATGGTACTGCATCTTGCCATAGTCAGTGACACGACAGACGGGGGGCACTGCTTGGGGTGAGACTTCAACGAGGTCGAGACCCTTCTCCTTGGCGATGACCATCGCATCGGCCGGACTCATGGTCCCGAGATTTTCACCCTCCTCGGTGATCACGACAACTTCGGCAGCGAGAATTTGCTCGTTGACGAGGTAGCGTTGTTTGACGACAACTTTCGGTTTGGGGCGATGGTGCCTGCGGCGTCTCATAAATGACTGACGACCGACAACTTACAACTGGCAACATTGAAACCTTAACTGGAGTCGTTGTTGGTTGTTGTGGTTGTTGGTTATTGGTTAGCAAACGGGTGGAGTTGATGGGAATTGCACCCATGTCCAGTAACGTTTATCTAAAATAGTCTACAAGCGTAGTGTGCTTTGGGTACAGACAGAAGGTAGAAAGCGCACAAAATCCTTCCGTCAGCTTTTCTTTGGCAATACAACTTGAGGCGTAAAGAAAAAGAAATATCCTCGCGTCGTCTCAATGGTTATGGCACCGGAACTTCTCTATTGAGAATCAAGAGTCCGATGGCTTCGCACTATATTAGGCGAGAGCAGGAGCGAAAGACGGAGCAAAAGCTTGCGCGATTGCGTTCTTTGCTTTGGTGATGAAGTTTGCATTTATCATCGTGAGAGCGAGTTTTACGACCATGCCCTCAAGGTCGGCTTGCCTATTTTAAAAGTACGCCCTGTCGAGTCTAGACAACCCCCGCCCGCAATACTCCGAAGAGGATTCCGGGCGGCAGCAGTCTAGTAGTTTTTCATCTCCCGGCGGATGCGGCGGTCACTCTCGCGTTTCCCGATGTCGGTCCGCTTGTCGAACTGCTTTTTTCCCTTCCCGACGGCGAATTCAAGCTTCACGAGTCGCCTCTTAATATACAGACGAATCGGGACCAAAGTCAAGCCTTCGGTCCGGGATTTCCCGATGAGTGAGCGGATTTCTGATCGGCGGAGGAGGAGGGTGCGCGGCCGGCGATCCTCATGGTGGATCTTCACGCTCGCCCGAGCATAGCGGGGGATGAGGGCATTGGTGAGGATGAGCTCGTTTCCATGGACGGTGACAAAGGCACCTTTCAGGCTCGCATGGCCGGTCTTCACGCTCTTTACCTCGCCGCCGGTCAAGACCAAACCCGCCTCATAGTGGTCCTGGAGGGCATAATCAAAAGTCGCGCGGCGATTGTAGGCGATTTCTTTGGTTGGTTTCATACTCTTTCTCTGACTTTCTACTAGCTTCTGTATACCAGATATGGCGCTCTAAAGCCATTATTACTCTTATCCGGTAGTTGACAATATACACGAAAGATGCTATTCTGTCCAGTCAAAGGGAAATCTCTTTGGCCTTGGTTGCGGAGCTGCGCAACAGTGTACGTGTTTGGGAGAAAGTTCATGGACAGCAAGAGAATGGGTGAAATTGCCATAGCAATCCTGAAGCAACAGCTTCGGGAGGATGGGGTTCACGTCTCGCCTCGCGGCCTCGGAGAGAAGGCCAAAAAGGCAATCAAAATGGGAATTCCTGAGAGTGAGTACCGGGAATTCGTGGAGGTTATAGTTCGTGCTCACATCGACGAAGTGTTCGAGAAGAAACAGTAGCATGGCGTTGCGCCTCTTTGTCTGGTAGATGGTTGATCCGCTGGATTATAAAAGGGTAATTGCACCTCCTCCTTCGGGAGAGTTGGGCAGGATAAGAACCTGATCCTCACACCAGACAGTCTGCCGCGTACCCCACCAGGGTACCCGGCAGTTTTCTTTTTGTTTACGATATCGAAAGGCTTCACCCCGTTAGAAAAACTATAATTCGGACAGTCTCAATATCTTTCGAATCTTTGACGGACAAAACAGTGGTATGCTTTACGGACCACCACCTTTTCTAACGGGGTTCACTTTTTGGCTCTTTTGGGCTACGGTAGACAGTATGTCCGGTAGTAGAACTTCAAAATTTCTCCTATCGAGCGTGGTATATTTGAAGCACGATACATCTGAAAAATGACAGGGTATAGAAACCAATTTTGATGCCCGTTTGAAGTTCCACTACCGGATATGAAAGAGAAAATCGCCAGAGAAATTCAAAGAATATTTGACGAGCACCTAGCCTTTTCTGATGGCAGGCATTTAATCGTTGATGAGGTTTTGCATGTCGTCCGCCCAACGGAAGAAAGCTTCGGCGATTATACAAGCAATATCGCGCTTGCTTCCTCCAAAGAAATTGGAAAACCACCGAGAGAAATTGCTGAGATTGTTAAAAAAGAATTCTCTCTCCCGGAGATCGGAAAAATTGAAATCGCTGGACCGGGGCATATCAATTTCTATCTGAGTGATGCGGCATATGCTGAAACGGTTGCGTACATATTGAAAGAAGGTGGTCGCTACGGGAACTCGATGCAGGGTGCTGGGGAGCGAGTCAACAATGAATTTATCTCGGCCAATCCGACTGGACCGCTGCACCTCGGCAATGGCCGCGGGGGATTTTATGCCGACAGTCTCGCACGTGTCATGAAGAAAGCCGGTTATGATGTGACGAACGAATACTATGTGAATGATGCCGGGGAACAGGTGATGAAGCTCGGACACAGCGTCTTGAGAGACAGCGAGGCGGTGTATGGCGGGGAATACATTGATGAGATAATTTCGAAATTAGAAATTAGAAATTCGAAACTTTCGGTTCGGGAGGTGGGAGAACGAGCAGCCAAACACATACTTGAACATTTGATTCAACCGATCGTGCAGGATACGATGCGCGTGCATTTTGATGTTTGGACTTCAGAAAAGAAAATTATTTCTAATGGCTATGTCGACAAGACACTCGCGATTTTGAAAGAAAAGAAACTTACCTTTGAATCTGAGGGGGCGCTCTGGCTGCGTACCACCGAGTTCGGCGATGACAAGGACCGGGTGCTGGTGAAGAGCGACGGCTCGAAGACCTACTTCGCCTCGGATGCCGGGTACATCCTGAACAAGATGGAACGGGGATTCACGACTTTCATCGAGACGTGGGGGGCGGACCATCATGGCTATATCAACCGGTTCAAAGCCGTGGCCCGAGCACTCGGATTCACGGGCGGGATCCATTTCCTCATCGTGCAATTGGTGAAGCTCGTGAAAGATGGTCAGGAAGTGCGGATGTCGAAGCGGGCCGGGAATGTTGTCGGGATCGATGAACTCATCGAGAAAGTAGGGCATGATGTCGCGCGTTTCTTCTTCCTCATGTATAGCCCCGACACACACATGAACTTCGATCTGGGTCTGGCCGAGGAGCGTTCGGAGAAGAATCCAGTCTACTATGTGCAGTACGCGTTCGCTCGTCTCTCGAGTGTTGAGCGGAAAGCGGTTGAGGCGAGCCTCGTGGCTTCATCAGAGCATCTCGAACTTCTCGTCCATCCGAAGGAGCGCCTGCTCATCCGCGAACTGATGGCATTTCCTGAACTCATCGAACGGATGGCGAGTGAAAAGACCGTGCACCAGTTGCCGCAGTATGCGGTCCGGCTCGCCGATCGTCTCCACTCGTTCTATGCTGATTGTAAAGTGATCGATGAAACGAACCCTGGGCTTTCGGGCGCGCGGCTGGTACTTATCGGTGCGACGAAAACGGTGCTCGGAGAAACGCTTCGCCTCATGGGTGTGAGTGCGCCGGAGAAGATGTAATGTCCGGGGAAGATGCCTCTGAATGTGCTAGAAGATAAAGAGTAACTCCGAAACAAAATTATGTCGAAAAAAACAGTCCGTGAGGATGTATATGCGCTCTTCTTCGCTGCCAAACTCTCTGTCGTCGTCGTTGGAGCCTTTATCTTTGCGTTCGGTCTCGATATTTACGATATGGTCCAAGCGATTGAACAAATGTATGGTGGCTAAATACGCGGGCAATACCTACTATCTCGTCCGGCACGGCGAAGCGGAGAATAATGTCCGGAATATACTCAACTCTCTGCCGGAGAGGAATACCTATCCACTGACGGAGCGTGGTCGGGAACAGGTTGGTGCGACGGCTCGTCTCCTCAGGTCTGTCGAGGTGGATGTTATCTGGAGCTCACCGATTCTACGGACACGGGAGACGGCGGAAATCATCGCGCACGAGACCGGCCGAGGAGTGAACATCGATGGTCGGTTGTGCGAGGCATACTTCGGCGTCTTCAATGGTCGGCAGCAGCAGGAGTTCTTGGAGAAGTATCCTGAGGCAGAGATGCGACTCGCTCCGGATCCGGCAGATGGCGTTGAGAGCTATGTCGATATCCGCGGGCGGGTACGTTCCTTTCTCTCATCGATGAATGAAAGCTATCGAGGGAAGAAAATTGTCATCGTCTCGCACTCTGACACGCTCCAGGAACTCTACGCCGAGCTCTTCGGCGAACCGGTCGGTGCCGAACAAGGAGTAGGTCATTGGCTCCCCGAGAAGGGGTCCTGCCTCGTCGTGACACCGAACGGCGTTCGCTCACTCAATTTAGTAACCCAATAAGTATGGGTGAGAGAGTCTTGTTTTATAGCGAGCATGATCCGTTATCAAATTTTTATGTTCGAGTATTTGTATGGCAGGGGAAGGAGTGGCGGTCTGCAGAGCATGCGTATCAGGCCGCGAAATTTTTCAATACAGACCCGGAGATTGCTGAAGCTATCCGTACGGCCTTGACATCCGCTGAAGCGAAACATATCTCGAAAACACACCGGGCACGCCGACAGCAGGACTGGACCGCAAAGAAGTTGTCGATCATGGAGGACATTCTTCGCACGATGTTGGTACAGGATGATTCGCTCAGGGCATTGCTCATTTCGACCGGAGAGAGCGAACTGGTTGAGGATTCACCAGAGGACGGCTATTGGGGCCGGGGACCAGATGGGCAGGGACAGAACCGGCTTGGTCGGATCTGGATGAAACTTCGAGGTGAGCTCATGAATGAGGCCTGAGGATGATAGACTGACAATGTAATTTCTGGTCACCAGAGTTCTGTTATGGATAAGAGACAACACGAAGCGCTGCTCAAGACGCTTGAAGACACCGGACAGCTTGAGGAATACAAGAAGTCATACGACAACTACTCGGTTGGCATTGTACCGGAGATCCTCGGAACCATCCTCGTCACTTGTGGCAATCTGGTCTATGGCCACACGCCGTCGTACGGCAAGTTCAAGGCGGTCGAAGTGATCGCCCGCATCCCATACCAGTCCTGGGAGGTGGCGAGCTATACGCTCCTCACCATGTTCTACTCGAACGAGCAAAAGGCGATTGATCTCTCCAAAGTCTCGCGTTTCAGCCGGATCTCTCAGGACAATGAGACGATGCACGTCGTGGTCCTGTCGCAACTGGCGAGGAAGTATGGCGAGGACGGTCTCATCCGGCACACGCTCATCCCGCTCCTCTTTTCTTTCGGGTATGCCGTCGCTTCGTTTGTCCTCTATCTCTTTAGCCCCAAAAGCTCGCTTCAGCTGAACTATCTCTTTGAAGACCACGCGTTCTCGCAGTACTCGATCTTCGTCGAGAAACATGCCGAAGAGCTGAAAACGAAGCCGGTCATGATCGACTTCCTCGAGTTCTACGGCCGGCACGTGAAAAGCGAGTACGAACTCTTTGTCTCGATCAAGAACGACGAGATCATCCACCGCAATATGTCGGCGCATCGGGCGGATGAGCTCTAGCGAGCTAGCTGCTTACTTCGCGGGCACTTGACAGACGTGAAATATTTCGGTATGGTCATGCGGTACCAAGAACTTTACAGAAGGTTCTTTTCTTTTGTCTTGGTATGGGGAAACAGACTGTTTTTTACAAACCTATATCGTGAGCGCGCTCATGATACACTATAAGGATATGATCATGTCTTTGCAGCAGAACACATGGCGGCTACTCCTTCTCGGGGCCTTCCTAGGACTTTTCGGAATCGGGGCTTGGGCCGCGACTCCACATCTGGCCTGGATACCTGATCGTCTCGCACCCGATAGCTTCGTGCCAGGAACGAATACCTCTTACCTGGTAACGCTCCAGAATCTCGGTCCGAAGCCGCTATCCGAAGCGCCACATCTCACCGTCGAAGTCCGGGGCGATATCGCTCCCTATGTCACGGTGCAAGACCCGAAGTTTCCGGGGGCGATCCGTTCCGGCGGAATGATCGGAATCACCCTCCGGATCGCGGTGCCGACCGATGTCCCGCTTAGCGTCAAACGAGGGGAATTGGTGCTCTTGAAGCGCCTGCCCAACGGAACGGTGAAGGAGGAATTCTCGCCGCCGCTACCAGTCGAGCTCACCTTCTCGGCCATACCCATGCCAGGTGACCCCGGCGAGGCAGGAAAGCAGGATCTCCTCGGGATCGATTCCAATGGAAACGGCGTCCGAGATGACATCGAGCGTTATATTGTCTTCGCTTATCCGGATTCCGCGAAGAGGCGTGAAGCCCTGATGCAGAATGCGCGAACGCTCAGCGACTATCTGCGCGATCATGAAGACAAGACGAAGACTCGGCAGCATGGCGGGAAGGAGAGTGAAAGAGCTGGAGATTGTCTAAACTATGTGTTCAATGATGATCTCGATGCTAGTGATAAGGCTGACGATGAGTTAACGGCGAAGTTCCTGAATACTCAGGAACGCAGCCGAGCGTATCGGAAAGCCGATGTCCAAATGGGCGGCTATGTATCGGATACTGGCCTGGCAGTACATCGCCTGAACCGTCAGAAGGCGGCCTGCCTCTTCGATGCCGACGCCTTGCCCAACTGAAACGACTACGAAAGGAGAGTGACATGCTTCACTATTGGAAAGTGCTTCTCATCGCGCTGATATTCGTCTGGCCGATGTATTCCTGGGCAGTTTGTCCAACCCAAGAGACCGCGATTCTCTACATCAATGGAGTGGACAGCACTAAGAAGGTCGCGGAGAGATCAAGTGAACGACTAACGAAGGAGGTTCTTTCGAGGGTATCTGAAAACATCAAGGATTGTCTTACCTCTGACATCGTCTACAATACCAACGAGCCGCTTTACCTTGATTTCCTCGAGGCCGGGCTGCAGAAGGCTGAGGAGGAGGGGGAGGCTCCAGAGACATTCTGGCGACTCGTCTTCCGTCTCGCGAGTAGTAATGCCTTCCCGTGGTTCAGTCCCTTTGTGGACGATCTCTACGGAAAGGTAGCGCGCGAAGCGACGCTCTATGTACTGGGCGACCAGACGGATGAGCATCTCGTCAAGTATCGCGAGCATCTCGCACTCGGCCGGCGCATCGTTCTCGTCCCGCATTCGCAGGGCAGCCTCTATGCCAACGAAGAGTGGCAGATGCTCTCGACTAGCGAGCGGTCTCAAGTGAAGACGGTCGCGGTCGCGACGCCGAGCGATCGGGTAGCGAGTGGCGGATCGTACACGACGCTCTTCGAGGATAATCTGGCGCGCTACTTCTTCGTGCTGGCGTTGCCGGCAAACGCGGCCAATACCGAGCCTTGCGAAGACGAGTATGTCTGTCATGGCTTCCGGGAGTCCTATCTTCATGGGACGAACAGCCGGACGCGGATCGTCAACGATATCCTCACATTGCTTCCGGAACCAGTCGTCGGCGGAACGATTGAAGGTATCGTTACGGATGGACTCGCGAATGTGCCGCTTCCGGGGTGGAAAGTTCTGCTCTACCGGAGCCTGGCTCAGTTGCCGATCGCCCAGACAGTGACGAATGTCGCTGGGTGGTACCAGCTTCCCATCATCGCTCCGGGGAGCTATCTCATCCGCGCGACGGACGGGTTTGATGCCTATGGCGCTCAGTTGGTGCGAGTTAAGGCCGGCGAAACGACAGTGGTGAATTTCCCGCCGCCGGTGCCGTTCTGACCCGTTTGGGCCACAATTTGGTCCGGTCTTCCCAGCGGGGGCCGGTTTTTTCTTGATTTCCGAGGACAGGGATGATAGGCTCGAGATACAATTTCGAAAGGCATCTGAGGAGTGATCAGCTCCGAGCCGTGAGAAGAAAATCATCCCATGTTACGAGTTTCGGGATTGATGAATAGACCTCGCCGGGCAGGCCCGTCATAGCCATAAATAAGAGTTGTTAGTTTTTAGGGCTTCGTTTTTAAGGGACATCCCTAATCACTAGTCACTAATCAACTAATAACTGCAGCCGAGGTGGTACCACGTCTTGCGACGTCCTTAGCACAAGTGTGTGTTAAGGGTTTTTGTTTTATGAAATGTATATGGAAGAACCAAAAAGTGTAATTCCCCTTAGAAAGGGAATTGAAATGCAAGAGGCGAAAATCGAAGCTGGCATTGCTCGACTTCGGCGATGGATAGCTCGTCTGGAAGAGACTCGTAAGATGGTAGCCGGGTGGATAATTGCAGCTCGTGAGCAAGGTGATGATGAGTCTGTAGCACAGTATGAAATAGAACTTGAGGACATTGACCTACGTCTTGAAGGAGCCAGGCTTCATATTGAAGAAGGCCAGGCAATTGTTGATGAGCGCCAATGGCAGCAATTTCAACACGAAATGCAGGTTTTTGAAGAGGAGATGCGGGCAGATATCTTGAAAACAATCGGAGACGAGTTGGCGATGGTCGAGGGCATGATTGCGATGTTGGAAGCTACAGAAACAGTATCAGCAGAACGAGAAAGGGAAATAGTAGAGTTGCGTAGTCGTAAACAAGCACTCGATGCGACGAGAACCAAGTACGAAAAAAGTATATGAAGTTCAAAAAAGTCGATGCCAAGGTGAGTTTCCCGAAGATAGAGGAGGCGATCATCGAGCGCTGGGAAGAGAACAAGACATTTGAAAAGTCAGTGACCAATCGCGAGGGGAAGCCACACTATGTTTTCTATGACGGGCCGCCGTTTGCGACGGGGACGCCGCACTATGGCCACATCGTGGCGTCGACGATCAAGGACCTCGTCCCGCGCTATTGGACCATGCGGGGCTATCAGGTAGAACGCAAATGGGGCTGGGACTGCCATGGGCTCCCCATCGAGAACATTGCGGAAAAGGAGCTCGGCATCACCCACAAGAAAGAGATCGAGACCCTCGGTGTCGCCAAATTCAACGAGGTCTGCCGTTCCAAGGTGCTGGAGTACGTCGACGAGTGGAAGAAAGTGATGCGCCGTTTCGGTCGCTTCGCGGACATGGAGAACGCCTACCGCACCATGGACCGAGACTTCATGGAGAGCGTCTGGTGGGTGTTCAAGGAACTCTGGGATCGGGGACTGGTCTACGAGAGCTATCGCACCATGCACATCTGTCCGCGCTGTGAGACGACCCTGTCGCAGTCCGAAGTCGCCGAGGGCTACAAGGACGTGAAGGACTTGGCGGTCACGGCGAAGTTCGAGCTCGTTGATGAGCCGGGGACATATGTCCTCGCCTGGACCACGACACCCTGGACCTTGCCGGGCAATGTTGCGTTGGCGGTGAATAAGGATATTGAATACTCACTCGTACAGTCACCAATACCAAATGAGCTTTATATTGTTGCAAGTGAACTTGCCGGTAAGATTTTCACGCCAGAAGCAGCAATAGTTAAGAAAACTTTTAAGGGCTCAGAGCTTATAGGTAAAGCTTACAAGCCTTTGTTTGATTATTACGCGAAGGACGAAACATTAAAGAATCGTGAGAACGGATGGAAGATCTATCACGCGGATTTCGTCACGACTGACATGGGTACCGGCATTGCGCATGAAGCGCCGGCCTTCGGTGAGGACGACATGCAGCTCGGCAAGGCGAACGATCTGCCGTGGGTGCAGCATGTGAATATGGACGGCAGTATGAAAGCCGAAGTGACGGATTTCGCTGGCCGGCCAGTAAAGAGCAAAGAGGATCCGAGTGCCATGGATGTGGAGATCATCAAGTACCTGGCCAAAGCGGGGACGCTTTTCGCGAAGGAAAAATACGAGCACAGCTACCCGCATTGCTGGCGCTGCGATACGCCGCTCCTCAACTATGCAACCAGTTCTTGGTTCGTCCGTGTTGCCGAACGCAAAGAAAAGATGATCGCGCTCGCCGATGATATCAACTGGTCGCCGGAGCACATCAAGGCTGGCCGCTGGGGCAAGTGGCTCGAGGGTGCGCGCGACTGGTCCATCAGCCGTCAGCGCTATTGGGCATCCGTCATGCCAATCTGGAAATGCGAGTGTGGAGAACTCCGTGTTTTTGGTTCCGCGACCGAGCTCGAGGAAGCGAGCGGAGTAAAAGTCGATGACCTGCACAAACATATCGTTGATAAAGTAACCGTGCCGTGCGCGAAATGTGGGGGAGTGATGCACCGCGTCCCGGATGTACTCGACACCTGGTTTGATTCGGGCTCGATGCCGTATGGCGAGCGGCACTATCCGTTCGAGAACAAAGAGAAATTTGATGCGGCGTTTCCGGCGCAGTTCATCGCCGAGGGTGTCGATCAGACCCGCTGCTGGTTCTACTACCTCCATGTCATCGCGACCGGGATCAAAGAGACGAAAGCGTTCCAGAACGTCGTGGTAAATGGCATCGTCCTTGCCGAGGACGGTCGCAAGATGTCGAAGAAATTGAAGAACTATCCGGACCCGATGGAGATACTCAATAAGTACGGGTCGGATGTCTTGCGCTATTATCTCCTCTCTTCACCGGTAGTCGCGGCCGAAAACCTGAATTTCTCCGAGCGTGACATGTCCGATATCCAGCGCAATGTCTTCCGCATGCTCTGGAATTCGTACTCATTCTTCACGACCTATGCGGCGATTGATAACTGGGAGCCGAAGGCGGACGCGAAACCGTCCGACAATCTTCTCGACCGTTGGATCCTGTCCGAGCTGCAGCTCCTCACTCGTGAAGTGAACGCAGCGATGGAAGCGTACGAACTGAATCGGGCGACGCGCGCCTTTACGCCGTTTGTCGATAACCTGTCGAACTGGTATATCCGCCGAAGTCGTAAGCGCTTTTGGAAGTCCGAGGATGACGGCGACAAGGAACAGGCGTATCAGACGCTCTATACTGTCCTCGTCACGCTCGCGAAACTGATGGCACCATTCACGCCATTCATCGCCGAGGAAATCTATCGCAATCTCACTGATGAAGAATCAGTCCACCTCGCTGAGTATCCGGTTGCGGATGATTCACTGATTGATGAAAAATTAAATGAGGATATGAACCTCATTCGATTTATTGTTACAGAAGGGCTGAATGATCGCGTAAAGCATGGAATTAAAGTGCGCCAGCCGCTATCTAGAATTCATGCTCGTCCAATCGAAAAAGAACTTCAAGAAATAGTGAAGGAGGAACTCAATGTTAAAGCGTATGACAGTGAAGGATATTCTGAAGATTCAAAAGAGACAATGATAATGCTTGATGTTACGCTGACACCTGAACTGAAGCTCGAAGGTGAGGCTCGGGAAATCATCCGGGCGATTCAGGAAGGTCGCAAGAAGGCCGGGTTCAATGTGGAGGATCGGATCAGTCTCGGCTATACCGGCAAGGATGCTGTCTTTTCAAGTGCGGAATTGAAGGACCTCATCGCTCATGAAGTCCTCGCGACATCCGTCCAGTCGGGTACCCTCGCTGATGCTGAGTACAGTGAAACGGTGGATATCGGAGGGGAGGCATTTGTCTTCTCATTGAAACGTCCATGAATACATCACCCTTTGGGCTCCTGATAGCCTATGCTCTCTCGGCGACGGCCATCCAAGGAGCGGTGACAGTGCTCGCCCGAAAGTATGGTATCGGTTTTTGGGTGCTCGTTCCGCTCATCATCGTGCATCAATACTTTTTTCTTTCGGTGTATACGAAGGCTGAAAACTTCACGCTTGTATGGTTCTCCCTCGTTGCGCTGACGACCGTGACCGCTCTCCTTATCGGGCATTTCGCATTCCAAGATACCGTTTCGTGGGTGAATAATGCCGGTATCGCATTGATAGTCACAGGCGTTGCTCTGACGAAGCTGTGATGGAGCGATGCGGTAGAATAAGAATATACCCGAGAAATTTTCTTGATCTGAAACGAGTATGAGTCGGGTTATTATCTTTTGCGGACCGCCGGCGTCTGGGAAAACGACGCTAGCGAGTGAGGTTTCCAGACGATTGAATATCTTCTGTCTGCATAAAGACGCTTTGAAGGAACGGATGTATACATTGCTGGGAGGAAAGTCGCTTGAGGATAGTCAGAGGTATGGGCGGTGTGTGATCGAGATGATACTCGCGCTTGCAGAAGACTCGATCAATAATGGCGTTGACGTCATAGTGGAAAGCCCGTTCAATCATCCTGATAATCTGAAGCGGTTTCGCGGATGGCAGGAAAAATATGACATAGATCTTCGGGTGATTGTTTGCTCTATCGATGAGGCAGAGCGCAAACGTCGGTATGGGACCCGGGTGCGTCATCCAGGACATCACGATCAGGAACGATTAAACCAGTATCCGTTTCATCCGGATGACTTCGATTACGGAGTGATGCCAGGGAAGAAGCTTGTGGTAGAAACTGTCGGTGACCAAGAAGCATCCGTCAAAAGAATTCTAGAATTCATTTTAACTACCAGGAAACCCCGCACTTCTTGGACGGCCATCACATAGCCGGTCAAGAGTGCGGGGAGGAATGGAACCATTACGAAGTCCATTCCTATGGACGAGCTGGTTACATGAGAATGCTTATTCTCATGACAGAAAAGGAAACCCCGGACTATTGTCCGGGGAGAAGGTCATTTTGATTACTTTCGAGGTAATGGGAGTCGAACGGGTGGGAACGAGATAAGTTTCCTTTCAGCAGGAAGGAAACGATGGTGAGTGTCGACGGATGCGAACAAATGAGCATTCGGCGCCACCCCGGGCAAAGAGTGAATGAGTGACGGCGAATGAACGACACGGAACTCCCGTTACCCGCTCAGTCAAAGATAAAAGCCTTCCATTCCGGAGGGCTTTTATCTTGCCGGGAGAGCAAATGATTTTCTGAGTGATTTTTTGAGGCGCTCAGCCTTTTTGCGATTGCGTGAGATGACTATTCTCATGCGACCATTGGCATCGAGGACATCGCTGAATTTTTCTGCAATGGATTCATCCCAACTATCTGCGGTTTGATACAATATTTCGACTCTTTGGGCGATCCCTTTATCGAGCCAGGCCTCAATGAGAAAATCCCCGAAGATATTGATATAATAATTATTTTCTGGAAAGAGAGGCACCTTGAGTGCGTGGTATTGACTCATGGTCCCGTCGAAATATTTCCGTACGCTTTTATCGAGAAAGGTCGCTCCTCCTGCGGTAACCAAGAAGGGATGACCCCGCTGAGTTGTATTCTCTATCACTGATTCCTCATTCTCTGTCCGAGCGAGGAGAAACCATTCATGCGGATTGTAGAGGAAGACTGGCTCATTGGGTCTCAGTGTCTCCAAGAGAAGATGGTAGGCATGCGTCCAAAAAACATCGGCTTTATGAACATCGTTAAAGTAGTACTTGATCCTTTCTGTATCCTCGAGTTCGAGAAAGTACCCCGGGCTGCTTTTCTGGGTGTAGTTCTTTTTTGCTTGGTCAAAGTAACTCGTCATCTGGTTGATCCAAGTTACGTTGAGTGAGGCTGTGCCTTTGAGCGTCAGCACAAGCTCCTCATCTTTGAGGGATCGGAGTGCCGCGTAGACAGCCTGCTTGGTGGTCTTGGGCCGATCCTCCTGGATCTTCTCAATTAAGCTTAGTATCAAAACCGGCCCATTTTTGAGGTGGTTCAATATGGACTCCTTTACCAATTTTGGCTTAATAAGAGACATTATCCTTATACTCACTCATTGCACCAGTAAAAACAAATTTTACTGCGTACCATTTTATATCATAAAAATAGCGACATTGTCTAGGGGCGTATACACTCAGGAGTTTTGAATTATAGGAGCGTCTTTTAACAATTTTTTAAAGGGAGGGAAATATGAGTAAGAAGAAATTGGTGATCATCGCTGGTATCACGGGAGCTGTCGGTACCGCCCTGCTGGAACAATTTGGAAGTTTGAGAAACACCGTCGTGCTTGGTATCAGTCGGCAAGCAAGGAGATCCGAAGCCTTTATCAGCAATAAAACCGGAAAGCTATACGCATCGACCCTGATCTGTTCCTTACCCGAGATGAGTGAATCGAGCTGCGTGGCTTTTGTTTCCCTTATCGATTTTGAGCAGTTTTCTGATATTACCTACATTCACTGTGTCGGAACATATCTTTTCGAAATCGATCAGGAGGGGCACTTTATGGTTGCCAATGACTGTGATCACGATGGAATAAACGATGAGTGTATGTTGTTGTCATACAATTATTTCCGTTGGATGACAGTGTCGCTTATCGTGCAAACAAAGACTCATCTCACGTGTGCGATTTTTGCGGGACTCGCTGATCAGCATCGGCCACGGATCATCCAATCATGGTGGAGGAGCATGGCTCGAGTGAAAGAGTACATGAAAACTGTGGTGAACGAACGGGTGGGTATGTTCATCTTCAATATCAGCTCGGTTCTCTGTCCGCATGAAATCATTACGCGGCCCTATGTCTTCGTGAACACTGAAGCGGATTCACGAACCTGGCTTTCGCCTTACCAGCTAGCTACATCGGTTCGCCGTCAACTTCAGAACAACAAGGGAGGGTATCACGCAGCGGACATCTTCAACCCTTGGAACGGGTTCTATCCGGAGTTCTATTCGGATGAGCAGATGGTCCCGAGGCGACTGGCCGAAACACAAAGAAGGAAGTAGTCCATTTGTTCTTTTTTGAAACTGGCTGTTTGACCATAGTGTTGAACAGCCTTTCTTTCTTCAAATCATTTTCCCGTCAAGCTTTACCGCCCCTTGTCGGAGGATCTGGATTCCTTCGGGGGTCCAGCGGACCAGGGTCGATGGTGCACTTGTGAGTGTCCCCCCATCGATGTAGAGATCGACCTGATCGCCAAAGTATTTTCGGGCTTCTTCGATCGATGTGGAGGCTGGTTCACCAGCGATATTGGCCGAGGGGGCGATGAGTGGTCCGGTGTGTCTTAGTAGGTTGCGGAGCGGCTCGTCTGATGGTACACGGAAAGCGATTGATCCGGTTCCGCGATGTAAATGGACCCAGCGCGCGGGATCAGTGGTCGGGAGGATGACACTGACTTTCCCCGGCCAGACCGAGGCGAGAAATGCTCTGGTTGATTCATCGGGATGGACTGAAAACTGCGTGAGCTCTTGCGTGTCACTGATGAGGATGATGACCGCCTTCTGCATATCACGCCGGTGCAATTGAAACACTTTCTCGACAGCCTCTGGTATGAGTGCGTTCGCCACGATGCCGTAAACCGTATCAGTTGGGAGTACTACCACCCCGCCCTCGCAGAGGGAGCGGATCGCCTCAGCGGTGTGAGATTGCTTTGTTGGGTCGGTGGTATGAGACATTGCGATGGTGTTCATTGGACGACTTTTACCCTACCACTCATCGAGCTTTGTTGGAAGAGGCGGAGATTGGTATCTATCGCTATACTGGATCTATGGAGAAAAAAAATTTCGGGCTGACGGAAAAGGAAGAGGCATTCATTCGGCGACTGTCGACGCCGGAGAAGATCCAGGATCATCTCGACACCCTCCCCTTCAATTTCGAAAAACAGGGACTGACGTTTTACTCGCCGCGCGTGGTCATACGTGAGGGCAAGGCACATTGCATCGAAGCGGCGTGCCTGGCCGCGTTCGCGCTCTGGTACCATGGAGCCGAGCCTCTTATTCTTGATCTCAGATCACTCCGCTATGACTTCGACCATGTCGTGACGCTCTTCCAGCGCAATGGCTACTGGGGTGCCCTCTCGAAAACGAATCACGGCGTCTTGCGCTACCGTGACCCGATCTATCGGACGGTGCGCGAACTTGCCCTGACCTACTTCCACGAATACTACTTGACGACTACGGGGCGGAAGACGCTTCGCGAGTATTCGCGGCCATTCGATCTGAAGCGTTTCGGAACTGAGTGGGTGACGAGTGAAGACAGCCTCATCGATATCGCCGAAGCGCTCGACTTGTCACGACATCATCCGCTCGTGCCTCGCGTAAACGAGCGCCAACTTCGTCTCGCATCAGCCATTGAGCGGCAGACTGGTTCAATTCCCGAATGGCGATAAGTGACGAGGGTACTGGTGTATCGCTCTTGTTGACTTCCAGCATCTTTCCGAGCAGTCGGTCAGCAATATCTGCACTCGTGAGCGCAGATATGTTACAATATACTTGCTATGGAAGAACACCCATTTATTCGTCCCAAGGTTTGTGTCATCGATGACGATGCTGATTTGAGGGAGATCTATCTCCTCAACTTGAACCGCGAGAATTTAGATGCGGTTCTCGCGCGGGATGGTGAAGAAGGGATGCGTGCCATTCGCGAACATTTACCGGAGGCTATCATCCTTGACCTTCAAATGCCCAAGAAAGATGGGTTTGAGGTGTTGGCAGAGTTGGCGGCAGATACGAAATTGCGGGATATCCCGGTCGTCATTCTTTCGAACGCGGATGATGAGGCTTCTTTCAAGAAGGTGGGTCAGTTCGAGACTCACTTCTACCTCGTGAAAGCACTCACTACACCTCAAAAGGTAGTCAAAATTCTCAGAGAAGTGATGAAGTGATCGAGATGTGTTCAGGAATGCACCCGAAAGGGTGTTTTTTGTTGGTCCAAGCACTGTCTCGGTCCGGTAGCATCCACCGCTTTCGTTAGAAATCCGGCAACAATAACCACCGACTCTATTGGGGAGCTCACTGGTCCTAATGTAAAATAATTGCCTGAATAAGCTATAGAGCGAGTAATTTGTCATATCTGAGCAAATTAAGCACTAACCATTGACAGGAAAGCTGACATATGCTAATATGTTCAGTCGCACTAAAAGCGACTTGGCCGGTACCAATCGATACATTCAGGCACATAACCGACCAGTTCATCTGTAATGACACCCTATGCGGTCCGCAATTTGGACGCTCTCTCTCGTGGTTTTCTCTTTTGTGCTCAGTGCTCCATCAACATACGCCGCTTTGAATGAGGTGGCAGTACCTCGCTATGATATCGCCTCTGATCCCCTACTCCTCATTTGGACCTTTGGGACGGAACAGGCAAAGCCGGCTGTGACCGCGACTGGTGAGCTGACAGCTGACGACAAAAAGCTCGCCCGTTGGAAGGAAAAACAAGCTCACCTCTGGGCGAAGCTCGAGACCGGTAAACGCTTCACGATCAATGCCTCGGCCTATACAGCCGCGGCGGACGAATGTGGTAAGGATGACGGTATCACGGCTTCTGGCTTGAAAGTGGCTGAGGGCCGAACCCTGGCTTGCCCGTCGAGCTACCCCTTTGGCGCCCGGATCGCGATCGAGGGCCTGGGAGAATTCCGCTGTGAGGATCGCGGTGGCGCCATCAAGGGTAACCATATCGACATCTATATGGAGACCAAAGCACAAGCCTTCGCCTTTGGCCGCCAGCACCTCGAAGCCCAAATTATAGACTAACGGAGTGCGCTGGGGAGCTTTGGCTCCCCTCCTCCATAAAGCTCTCAAGTCGCAAGATTTTGAGGGCCTTACAGAGGATTCGTTCCTTCAACCAACCAGCCAAGGAGGCTGACATGATTGCTCAAACTACCAGTTCTTTTCGGTCGCTTGACCAAGGAGATGAACTCTGCACGCTCTCGGACGCAAGGAAGCTCGCAGCCATCTTGCGTCAAGTGGACTCGCACACCGTTTGGGGATGCGTAATTCAGGAGGTGCTCCTGTTCGGCAGTGTGGCCCGCAATTACGTGGGTGCCGATCTCGACTTGGTGCTTGTTGTTCCAGAAGATTGGTTCCAGGAATATGTAGACCTTGCGGGAGAGTGGTCTGGATATGGTGGCCAAAAGGTCGTGCACCACCGCGAAAGGCGCTTCCAGGCCGCCACCGATGCACTCTTGTTGTACGGCAACTACCAGGTTTCTGGTCCGACCGAGCTTGAGTGGAACTCTCACTACATCGACCTTCACGTGTTTCCGACCGATTGGCGCAGCCGGCTGGCCGGGCTCCAAGTGCTCCTGTGTCATCATGATTCGAAGTTCATGGAGAACGTGGCTCGTGAGGCAATCCGCCTCTAAGGAAGCAGGAAGTTGTTCTCGTACAGGCGCGCCCGGACTCCGGAGCGTGCCAATTTTTTTGATTGACTCCCCCCATCCCCTTTGCTAGGCTGCCAATGTTCCAATCGGCCAGATGTCCGAGCGGTTAGGAAGAGGTCTGCAAAACCTCGTACAGGAGTTCGACTCTCCTTCTGGCCTCAGTCATGTTTAGACGCAGCGGTTCCCTGCCCGTCCCCGCCTGTAACGCTGCAGCACGGCGGGTAAGTCTGGAGAGAACTTTGCTTCGGGCCTCCTGTAACCACACTGATCCGCTCATTTTCCCTGTAGGGTATAATGAAGGGGCTGCAGTTCGGATTGTTTGCCGCGGTGGCGGAATGGTATACGCAGCGGACTTAAAATCCGCGGGCTTCACGGCCATGAGAGTTCGAGTCTCTCCCGCGGCACAAGAAAAAATATCTATGGGTATTGCTGCTTTTCTCATCGTCATTCAGTCGGTTATCACTTTTGTTCATTGGGTCGTCTGGCGGGTGCTCGACAACTATTGGCCACTTGTTGGGCAATTTCGCACCGTCGTTTTCACCCTTATTATCGCGCTTTCATTTTCGTTCCTGATCTCCAATATCCTGACCCGGCTCGCTTCGGGAGACGTGACGCGCACTGTTTATTTCTACGCTGCGATGTGGCTTGGGACGGTGCATTTCTTATTTCTTGCCGCTGTTGTGCTTTCTCTCTTATCATTGATCGTCGATTCGCTCGGCGGCGCAGTCTCGCCCTGGATCGCATTTATTTTTTTCATGGGGGCGCTTGGATTGAACGGTTTCGCCCTCTGGAATGGGTTTCAAGTTCACCCGAAGCACTTCACGGTCGTGCTCCCCAATCTCCCGGACCAGTGGGTTGGTAAAAAGGTGGCCTTCTTTGCGGATTCGCATTTTGGAAATATCCACCGGTCAGGAACTGCCGAAGATATTGCCCAGCTAATTGGGGCCGAGAGTCCTGCGCTCATCCTGATGGGTGGCGATTATTTTGATGGGCCGCCAATTGACGCTGAACTCGTGACCGCGCCGCTCAAGTCACTGACTGCGCATATCCCCAGCTATTTTGTCTCAGGTAATCATGAAGAATATGGTGACACGGTTGGTTTCCTTCAATCGCTCGAATCCGCCGGCTTCCACATCATCAATGATAAGCGCGTGATTGAGGACGGCCTCCAGATTGTTGGACTAGACTTTGTCACGACGCGGACACCCGAGGCGACGGAGATGGTGATGATGCACCTCATGGTGAATCATGATCTGCCGACCATCGTCTTGAAGCATGTGCCACGCAATATCGGGCAACTCGTCGATGGTGGCGCGGACCTGACTCTGCACGGACACACGCATGAGGGTCAGATGTGGCCCTTCAGCTGGGTGACGTGGCTTGTTTATCATGGCTATGATTTTGGCCTGAAGCCATACGGTGATGCTCTCGTGTACACGACGAGCGGCGCGGGCAGCTGGGGCCCGCCGCAGCGCTTTGGTACAGCGGCCGAAGTAGTCTTCTTCACGCTCGAGCGAAAAGAATAATTCGGAAAATATATCTCGTCCAGACCCCCCGGACTTCATCCGGAGTTTTTTTATTTGTTCTCAGCTTGCAGTTTTTTGACGACCGTGGGTATCTTTTTGAAGTCTTCAATCAGAGTTTGCCGCATGCCGCCGTTGTACAACGCCGCTGCTGGATGGTACAGCACAAAAAATACTTGCGGACCGATGTCAGGAAAAGATCGTCGGAACGCCTGGCCGTGGACTTCGGATATCTTTTTACCCGGTATGAAGTGTTCCATTGCATGACGGCCGAGTGTCACGATGATTTTCGGTTGGATAATTCGGATCTGCTCGTGAAGCCAGGGCATACAAGCAGCGATCTCCTCTGGTAAAGGGTCACGATTTTCTGGCGGGCGATACTTCACGACATTGGTGATATAGATATCTTGGCGTTCAAGCCCGATGGTCGCGAGCATTTCATTCAAAAACTTTCCGGCGGCTCCGACAAAGGGTATCCCCTGGATGTCCTCATTCTTTCCAGGTGCCTCACCGACGAACATGATATCAGCGGCAGCACTTCCATCTCCGGGCACAGCTTGTGTCGCTGAATCACGAAGGGAACAAGGGCACTCCAGAATCATCCGGGCATTAAGTACTTTTAGGGCCGCCTCGCTTTCCATAGGTTGATTTCAATACTCGTGAATAAAGTAGAAGGAACAAATGTTTTACCGGGATTGGATTCTACAAAGAGAATGTCTTGCTCATCTTTCGCTTTGATAACGTAACCCCAATTACTACGCGACGTGCCAGCCGGCAGTCGACTCAACGATCTTTCCTTTCAATTCAAACCCACTGGCGAGTTTATGACCGCCGCCGCCGAGGGTGTGGGCGATCGCTGAGACATCGACGCCGTGGTGTTCCGAGGCGCGCAGGCTGCCACGGACGGTCGACTCATCACGTTCCGAAAGGACGAGCGCAAAACGGGCTTCTGGTACCGTGGAGAGAATTGAAGCGACTTGGTAGACATCATCCGATGTTGCTTCGCATTCGTTGATATCAGAACGCGTGACCGCAGTGACGAGCAGTCCTGACTCAGGAATAAACTTTGCCTTCTCAAACGCGATGCCCCAGAGTTTCATCGCCGAAATGTTTTTATTGGCAAAAATCGTGTTGGAAATTTTTGTTAGCGGCGCACCAAGTTTCATGAGATGCGAGGCGATATCCATTACCTGTGGCGATACAGAGGAGTGCTGGAAATTGCCAGTATCAAAAAGGATGCCAGTGAGGAGCGCGGTGGCCATCTCTTTGGTGATGTGGGCCTGAGTATGCATGAAGAACAAATATACGAGCTCGCTTGACGACGAATACTTCGGATCGATCATGACGATGTCTGCCGTGAGGTCGATATCGGGATGGTGGTCGATAAGGACGGTGACCTGGCGCTCTTCGAGACGATCGCACAACAAGTGGAACCCACGGTCGACACTATCCGCTGCGACGATCACATCAAACGATACGAGGTCAAGCTGATCGGGATGAAAGAAATCAGCATGAAACAGCGAATTCAAATTGTCAGGAAAGGGATCATAGCAAGCGATTGAGACCTGCTTCCCCTGCCCTTCCAAATAGTATTTCAAAGCGAGATTGGCACCGACAGTATCGGGGTCGGGTCGTTTATGGGCAACGAGCAAAATCTTCTCCGCTCGCTCAAAGACAAAGCGCAGAGATTTAAATTCTTTCCCGAAATAGCGCATAGAGTTGATCAAGAATGTGTATCTTGAATGGATTTGAGTAATCGTTCGACCTCGTCGGCCTTTTCCTCAGTTGTGTCTAACTCAAAAACGAGTTTCGGTAGTGGGCGGGTTGAAAGCTTCTGATGAAAAAGCCATTCGACTCGGCGATGTTCGTGCTGAAGGGTTTTCATGACGTAGTGACGATCATCAGGGGGCAGAACACTGAGCGACACATGAGTTGAACGAAGATTCCGTGCGGTATCGACTTTTGCAATTGTGACAATGACACCAGTTTTCAGCGAAACTTCACGTGTCAAAATTAATCCGAGGATATCTCGAATCAGATCGTTCAGTTGAGTAATTCTATCGTGCATAGTGCCCCCACCAGGAATCGGACCTAGATCTCTCCCTTAGGACGGGATAGCTCTATCCATTGAGCTACAGGGGCAACCAACTACTCTAATGGAAAATGACTCCCCTGGCAAGAAAAATCCATTGTATCAGTAAAACTGTGGATAACCTGAGGATAAGTATGAGATAGGCTCTTGTGAAAGCCTCGGCGGTGGACCATACCGGATTCGAACCGGTCACCCCTTCCATGCCATGGAAGTGCTCTACCAAATGAGCTAATGGCCCTTCACTGCGCAATGTCACATAGTACCTTACAATCATATCGATATATTTTGATTCGTCAATGACGCTAGCTGTACGAATAGTCAATGTACGCTATACTGTAGGGCTAAATATGGGACTATCCTGGCTTACATTCAAGAATTTCGAACAAGTACTGATATACGCGTATATCTGGCAGATTCCGTTTTCTTGGCGCCATATATTTGATCCGAGCCGAAGCCAGATTAGCCCTAGTTTTAACGAATATATGGATATATCTCTCTATGTTGGAGAGGTAATCCTATTTATTGCACTTATTATACACATAACATACAACAAAAAAATAGTAACGTCAATACTTAATAGTATTCATAAAACTTATAACACAAAACAGATACATTGGTTGTTCCACGTGGAACAGAAAATTTTAATTCTTGTACTCATACCATTTTTTATACTTCATCTGTTAAGTTCGATTGATATGCTTCTTTCATTAGTTACTTTGTTACGTGTCTGTTTTTTTATCATATTCATATATTTGATTCATTCTGAATATGTTTCACGTGGAACAAAGTTTCTGAACGATCTATTTATAATTTTCGTGATAAGTTTGATTATTCAGTTGATTATATCGTTCGGGCAAGTTGTAACCGGTTCATCTTTGGGGTTGTACTTCATGAATGAATCAGTTCTATCTCTAAACTTGAGCAATATCGCCAAGTCTCATCTGCTGAACTATGAATTACTGCGTGGTTATGGAACATTTCCACACCCAAATGTTCTGGCAGCATATGCAGTATTTGTTCTGGTTTATGCATACTCATTTCGAGATATATTGTTCCACGTGAAACATAATCTAAAATTCCTGATCCCGATAGTAGCTTTCGTTGTATTGCTTACACAGTCGAAACTATTCATACTTTTCTTGCTTTGCATGCTGCTCATCATTTCATCAAAAGCAACTCAAATGTTCCACGTGAAACATCTATTTCGTATATTGATACTGATACTCGTGACATTTAGTATATATTTTGTATTTCATAGAGACTTGCTGACCACAGCAAGTACGCGTGTAAATCAGGCGGAAATTCAGATTCAGCAGTACAGATCTCAATTGTTCGGAACCGGAATTGGAACTTATCGCCTGAGTTATGACACGCTTCAAGTAAATTGGTGGAATATGGAGCCGATCCATTTCGTACCGTATATTGTACTATCAGAATTAGGACTAGGATTTTCAATATTTCTTATCTACTGTGCCTATAAATATATTAAAAATGTTCCACGTGAAACATGGGGGATAATTCAGTACTTCACTGTATTTCTCTCCTTTATGTTAGGTGTCGATCATTATACCTGGGATATCTATCAAGGTACTTTTCTTTTAGCTACAACTATCTGGATGATATTGACACTTGACAATACTATCAATATTATGCAAAGTAATGTAATTAGTCAACTAATAGAAAAGACTGGTTAATAAGATTTCAAGAGAAAGTAGGATGATTATTGAAATCGGCTGTGGGTTTTGCATTGGTACCGATACTGTGGGTGGTTTCAGACAGTAGCTTCCATTTGCTCAGCGTAGATACATGACCCACATCTACCCAGTTGCTTTGATCTCAGCATCTCATCTGTATCGATGAGTTTTCAACGTTTAGTGGATAGCTTCCAAGCAAGGTGCAATGATGCTGAGTCTTGGTTCAGTGAGGAACAATATTATTTCTGGGTTTAAAGTATCGAGGATACCTCTTTGAGAATAGAAATTGATACATCTCTGCCACTGTTGCAAATAGTATGTTGTGATATACTTTATTGCATATGGGTGTATCACAAACAAAAAACAATTTGCGTTGGAGCATTTTTGTATTCGCTTTTTTGTGTCTCGCGAGTTCGGCGCTGTATGTCGTGGCTGATGAAGTTTCAACCACGGATGTTGTTGCGTTTAATGATGCCGATACGGATGGATTATCGAATGAAGAGGAAAAGATTTACGGCACCGATGTGGATGTCGCTGATACGGATGGTGATGGCTATAGTGATGGTGTGGAAATAGAAGGAGGATTCGACCCATTGAAACCTGCTCCTGGGGATCGGATTGTACAAGAAGAGGTGACGACAATTGTACAGTCAGCGGAACTTCAATCGAGCAATCTCACATCGAAGGCAAAAGACGAGTTTGCTGCGCTCCTAGAAACGAAAGGAGAGAATACTGAAATCACAAACGAGGATTTCACATCTGTGTTAAATACAGTGATGGCGACGAGTCAAAAAGAGATAGAGTTGCCTGAAGTTGATAGTTCATCGATTAAAGTTAAAAAAATTGCTGCGAATCTCTCTGATGAGGAGAGGACACAGCAGAGTAGAGAAGATACAATAGAGTATCTTACGCTTGCTGCATACATCCTTTTGTCGAATATACCAACTCCGGTCAAAGACGAATTTCAATTTGAGAATTTTATCGCTGCTTCAAGTAGCGCGATGATGGCGAGTTTGGTTTCTGGGGATTTTAGTTTTCTTGATGAATCTGAGAGACGAGCCAAGAGCGCGCTCGATGAAATCAATCAGTTAGAAGTCCCTGAGAACATGGTCAACACTCACATGAAGGCGATTCAGTTGCTTGCGTATATCTCGAATATGAAGCAGAGTGTTCAGAGTTCTGTATCGCCTGAGGATCCGCTGGCACAGATGATGGCGTTTTCAAAAATCATCGGTGTGGTTGTTTCCTTACAGAGCTACATGCAAGACACCGAGACAATGCTTACCCAATATGGTATTCAAGGGATATCACTTGATTTATAGTCGGAGAATATGCTAACGCCTGTGAATCATCACTACCGATCGAGGAAGGCAATTGCATCACTGATGATACTGTCTGTTGTTTTTGTTGGCGCGGTCCCGCGTCCAGTATATGCGTGGGATGCAGCGTTTGGTGCGACCATCGGTGAAATCATTCAGACAATCCGAGAGCAGTTGCTGGCTATGCTGAAAGGTATTGCCAAGCGTGCCGCGATCGAGATTGCGAGAGACGCTGCCAATAAGCTGGTTGGTGGCGGATCTTCAAAGAAGGCAGCTTTCATCACTGACTACAAGGAGTATATCTATGGCATCGCATTGGACGAGGGCATGATCTATATGAATGACCTCCTCACGACCGTGACGGGAGGCAAGAATTCGGCACTCAATTATGTCGTGGCGGGAGGAAGTCTACAGCAACTAGGAATGAATTATGTGAACTATTTGAATTCGGAAGTAAATGCCGCCTTTGCTGCTGACCGCTGTAAGTACAATCTGGATCAGTATACGCCCAATGTGATGGTATCGCTCGGCGAAGGGGATTGGCGGACCTTGAACGCTATGGTGTCAGTCGACTGTAATAACCCGCTGGGCTTAAGCCTCATGATCAAGGAGGAAACTCAGAAAAAGATAACCCAACAGCAGGAAATAGCGAAGACCAAAGCCATCGCGGGCAAGGGATTTACGGGTCTCGAGATCAATGGGAAAACAGTTTCACCCGGCTCCATCATTGCTGGTGTCACAGAAACAACCCAAACTGAAGTCTTAAAATTGGTCGGAAATTCGACTGAATGGGGGGAGCTAATTGCGGCAGCAGCGGGTGCCTTTGCCAATCAGGCGCTGAACAATATTTATCAAAAAGGTTTTGAGTCAGTCTCGAAGAACATCAGTCGTGAACTCGGAAAGGTTGATTCGCAGATACGTGATGCGAGAACTGGTCTACAGCAGAAACTCGGTCCGGGATCACAATTCATGCGCAATTCGAATCAGCAGCTTGGTGGCTGGAGCGGGAGCGCATCAAGTGCTGGAAAATACACGGGCGTTCAGCAATCCCTTGTCAATTTCAATTCGACTCCCGACCCCGACCCGTAGACATTCCTTGAAGGAAATGCTTCTTTCGTTTTGTACTTGGCAGCCGAGGGTGGAATACGTTTTGACACAAACAAAAAGAGCTGTCTGAGGAGAGCTCTTTTTTGGTGGACAATACTGGATTCGAACCAGTGACCTTCACAATGTCAATGTGACGCTCTAACCAACTGAGCTAATTGTCCAATTTTGAAACGAGTGGAAGGGGACAGTAGTTTGAATCCCCATGAACCAAAAAGAAACACCGTGATACTGTAGCACAATTTTTGTCGGAGGCAAATTAGCTCGGCACTACGCCCGATTGACTTTCTCTCGGCTCGAGCACCGCCTCCGTAGTCGCGGGTTTTTTTGGAGGAGTGGCGATAGAGTGGAAAAAACTCACGCGAAGTGCCTGATCAAATACATAGTAGAGGCCGAAGGGGAGCGAGAGTACGGGCGAGAGGATTCGGTCCGGACGGAGTTCAGACACCCCCGAGATGGCGGTACAGCTCTCGATGAGTAAGGCAAAGCAGAGTGCGAGTAGTGCTGCGTAGAAGAAAAAAAGAGTCGAATTGAAGGTCTGTCGTCGATACAGGCGAAAACCGAGATCGAGAGCGGGGGATAATCGGACATGCCCCAAGAGCGTGTAGAGGAAGGTAAGTTCCTTGATGCAATAGAGGTAGATGCTGATGACCAGGAAGAGAAGTAAACCGATTTCGAGAATTCCGCCGAGTATCGATGGGTTGAATCGCCAGGCAGCGAGGCAGGGGATTGCGAGTAATGATACGACTGCGATGAGCATGAGCCAGTACACGAGATCGCAGGCGAGGGAAACAAAGAGCGCTCTGAGGTACTCCGTTCGTGAGATTCGTTTCTGCCGAGACAGCCCATTCTCTTTCCTTACACGACCGAGCAGCAGGACGAGTGGTCCGCGGAGCGCCGACTGAATACAGGCAGCAAAAAGAGACAAACCCATGAGGCTGATGGCTGATGAGTGTGTGAGGGTGTGGAGAAAGACGGAACGATCGCTAGAATCCGATAGCATGTGTTGTATCTCCCCGGCTGCATACGAGCTGATACCGATGAGGGCCCCGATCGGGATAGCGATCCACCACACAAAATGTCCTCGCCAAGCCATGCGTAACGCACGGATCGTGATACTCGTGAGGGGCGCCATTTCAGGCATAAGCAGTGAAGTGAACGCGGATAGGGCTACGGTGTGGCTGTGGCCAGTGCCGGAGTCGGTATCATTTCTCGGATGATAGCATCAAACTCGTCTTTTTCGAGCGTTTCTTTCTCTAGGAGCGTGGTCGCAATCCGATCGAGAATGGTGCGTTTCGCAGCGAGAATCGCTGTTGCTTGATCGAAAGCATCGGCAATGAGACGAGAGACTTCGGAATCAATAGAGCGAGCCGTTTCTTCTGAGTAATTGCGCTCTTCGTGCATCTCACGGCCGAGGAAGATAAGCTCTTCTTTTTTTCCAAACGTCCGAGCACCAAGCTGGCTCATGCCGTAGCGGGTGACCATATTGCGTGCCATCTGGGTCGCGCGCTCGAGGTCATTCGAAGGGCCAGTGGTGACAGTACCAAAGATGAGCTTTTCACTTGCATAGCCTCCGAGGAGCACCGCGAGTTCGTCAATGAAATAGTCATCGGTGTGTAACGTCTTGTCTTCGGATGGGACCGCCATGGTGTAGCCGCCAGCATGACCGCGTGAAATAATCGAGACTTTGTGGACCGGGTCGGCATTTTTGAGACTTGCTCCGACGAGGGCGTGGCCACCTTCGTGGTAGGCAATGATTTTCTTTTCTTCCTCATTGATAACGCGACTGCGACGCTCCGGACCGAGGATGACCTTCTCGATGGATTCGGCGAGTTCTTGCATCCCGATCTCCTTCATATTTCGGCGGGTGGCGAGGATAGCCCCTTCATTGACCAGGTTGGCGAGGTCAGCGCCAGAGAAACCGGGTGTGCGTTCAGCGATCCGGCGCATATTCACATCATTGGCAAGCGGCTTGTTCTTGGTGTGGATCTTCAGGATGGCTTCGCGCTCATTGATATCCGGTAGGTCCATGGTGACCCGGCGATCGAAGCGGCCTGGGCGGAGCAAGGCTGGGTCGAGGACATCGGGACGATTGGTCGAAGCGATGACGATGACACTCTGATCCGTCTCGAACCCATCCATCTCAACGAGGATTTGATTGAGCGTTTGCTCACGCTCATCGTGTCCGCCGCCCAAGCCTGCGCCACGATGGCGTCCGACAGCGTCGATTTCATCGATGAAGACGATCGCTGGGGCATTTTTCTTGGCTTGCTTGAAGAGGTCGCGGACGCGTGACGCGCCGACACCGACGAACATCTCCACGAATTCGCTGCCGCTGATGTTGAAAAAGGGGACACCAGCTTCACCGGCGACGGCCTTGGCCATGAGTGTCTTGCCGGTTCCTGGGGGCCCAAGGAGGAGGACCCCTTTCGGGATCTTGGCTCCCATTGCGAGAAATTTTTTCGGCATCCGGAGGAATTCGACAACTTCCATGAGTTCCTGCTTGGCTTCGGTTGCTCCAGCGACATCTTTGAAGGTGATACGCTTTTTCTTATCCTTCGGGTCGAGGACGCGAGCGCGACTCATACCGAAACTCAGCGCCTGAGCATTGCCGCGCTGGGCTTGGCGCATCATGAACCAGATAAAAGCCGAGATGAGGATGAAGGGGAGGATGAAGGGGAGGAGGGTGAGCATCCAGTAGCCGAAACCCGAGTCTTCTTTCACGGTGACCGAAACAGATTTGAACTTTTCCTTGTCGATCTGATAATTAGCGAGCGTTTCGGTGAACGAACTCTCCGATTCTTTGCTGGCCTTCTCTTTCGATCCGTCCTGCTTCACGATCTCGAGCGTATTGCCGGTCACGACGATTTCCTTGATCTCACCGGCATTGATCTGGGTTACGAGCTCCGAGAGCGAGACATCAGTCGATCGCTTTTCGGGTGATGAATAGAGGATCATGATCCCGGAAAGCAAGAGGAACAAGAACACTACGAGCCCGATATTTTTCATCAACTTATCCATAGTATTGAAAAGGAATTAGGAGGAAAGAATCAAGAATTAAGACAGCCGTATTTATTATAGAGTGATAAAAGCAAGCTTCAGCCTACCATAGGATAACTCATTTTTCAACCCGATGCTCCTTCAGTCGCGGGCGGCGTGTTTTTATGCTTTTGACTGAGAATATGGGCGGTTTTTCTGAGAGTAGCGATGATGTTTGGATTGAAGGTTTCGAGAAGTGGCAAGAGTTCGTGGCGGATACGATTTCGGGTGAAGCGTCGGGAGAAGTTACTTCGGTCGACTCTCGAATGGATTCTTTCCGTCTCGATGAAAGCTTCAATTTCCATGCGATTGAAAGCAAGGAGCGGCCGGGCAAGATTGGAATGAGCTCGTTCAAATGGTGAGAGCCCAGCCATCCCCGAACCACGCAAGAGGTTTAAGAGAAATGTCTCGGCGACATCATTCATGGTATGGGCAGTGGCGATCACATCAAAGTCATGCTTTCTGCGAAGCCGTTCGAAAAATCGATAACGAATGATACGCAATTGCTCTTCGACATTGTTCTTGGGGCGTTCTTTTGGATGGAGTGTAGAAAGTGGCACGGACCAGGCTTCGCACAACTTCTGAACAAGCACTTCATCCCGGTTCGAATCGCGGCCGCGAAGTCCATAGTTTACGTGCGCTACCCTGAGTGTGAATCCATGCTTTTCACGGAGCCGCGCGAGCAACATGAACAGCGCGACACTGTCGGGACCACCTGAAACAGCCACGATAATCTTCGAGCCACGGGGAAGCAGGCTATTTTTCGCGAGCGCGTTCTGAAAACGGCGCACAAAAACCAGTCCAGCGTGCGTTACCGCGAGGCCGCTACTTCTCGAGATGGGACTCGATGATGGCTTTGACTTGGCTAATTGCTTCGTCGAGCTTGCCTTCCTCATTTTCGACTTGGTAGTCATAGATATCGAGATGCTTGAGCCATTCCTTGGTATAGGCGAGTCGTTCTTGAAAATATATCTCGTCTTTTCCGTTGTCGCGCGCTCGCAATCTGGTCTCAAGAACTTCAATTGGAGCGGAAATGTAGATGGCTGGAATTTCCGGATGTAACTTTTTGATCGTGAGGACGCCTTTCCAGTCGACTCGCCACAAAGCGATGCCACCTTTGGTCTGTATCCGTTCGAGTTCTGCTTTCGTGACGCCATAGAGCGCACCATTCTCATTGACTGAGTATTCGGCGAAGTTTCCTGTTGCGATGCCTTCCGTGAAAGCTGTTGGCGAAACAAAGTAGTACGAATCGCCTTCCCGTTCGCCGGGCCGTATCTCCCGGGTGGTGGTAGTGATAATGCGTTCGACCGGCAGTTTCGACCGGAGACCATCGATGATTGAGTCCTTCCCTGAGCCGGCCGCCCCGGAAATGATGAAGACATTTTTCATACTTGTTTGATGCTTGTACTTACGAAAGCGCCCCTCAGGAGAGGGACGCGTTGGCACATTACTTTTTCACCGGGAGAAGTCCGAGACGGTGCGTCCGTGGCTCGATGGAGAGAATTTTCCAACTGTACGGTTTGCCGACCTCAAAAACTTCTTCCATCTTGCGGCCAGGGTAGATGTCGGAGAATTCTGAGACATGGGCGAGGCCGTGGATGTCTTTGTCGAGGTAGACGAAGGCGCCGAAGTGATTCATCTTGTCGACGGTCCCAGGGACTTCGTCGCCGACCTTGTAGCGCTCACCGACATGTTCCCATGGGTCAGCCTTCAGCGCTTTCATGGACAGCGAGATCCGGTTGTCGTCGATACCGATTATCTTGGCTGAGACAGTATCACCGGTTTTCACGATTTCGCGCGGATCATCGATGAGCTGCCAGGCGAGTTCAGAGATATGGACGAGTCCCTCGAGGCGTTTGTCGGCGTGTTCACCGGGGAGGGCAAACTTCACGAAGGCACCAAAGTCCACGACGCCGGAGACTGTTCCTTCGATTGTGTCACCGACGTGGAGGAGGTTGAGAAATTCTTTTTCCTTTTCGCTCTGGGCGGCTTTTTCGGAGACGATGAGCTTTTCACCTTCACGATCGGCGTCCAGGATGCGGACGGTCAACGTTTCGCCGATGAGCTTCTTCAAGAGGTCGAGGATCTTGTTCTTGTCACCGTCCTCAACACGCGGGTAGTGTTCACTCGCGAGTTGGGAGACGGGGAGGAAGCCAGGGATGCCGTTGACCTCGATCATGAGCCCACCTTTGTTGGCATCGCTCACCTTGGTCTCGACGACTTCTTTCTTTGTGAGCTTGGTCTCGATGTCTTCCCAGCTCTTGTCATACGACGCTTCTCGGATGGACAGCTCGATCATGCCATCCTCGTTCTCAAAGCTCGTGAGGGTGGCTTGGACCGTATCGCCGAGACGGAGCTTCACGCCTCCGCCGAGGCCGTCTTTCATCTCTTTCCCCAAGACAATACCCGTCCCGAGGGAGCCGAGATCGACCAAAGCCGAACTTGATCCGACATGAATGACTGTACCAGGAATAACATCGCCGATATCGGGTATCGGGGCCGAATGCGTCTCATAGAGCTGCTCGAGCTCGGTCATATTACTTTTCAGCTTCAGATCGGTCATGTTTGACATAGGGGGATAGCGTGGAGCGCTTAGCGGGTAGCTTGGAGGGAAGCAACGAGCTAAAGGCTGCGTGGGAGTGGGGAATCCCGTAAAAAATTAAAACCCCGGGAATCGGGGTGCCAAAGAATCAAAACAGGGGACCAAAAGAGAAGAAAAACAAAGGAAACGCTTCTCGATCAGGATTCAGGCATCCCGTATTCAATTGTTTTACAGCTTAGATAACGTGGGGCCAGTCTAGCAGGGAAGCCCGAAAGAATCAAGCCAGACGCGCTCTGGTTCGACCCGCATGCACAAGAAACCTAACGGTCGTTAATGTTTGTGTGCAAAGTGTAAGAAATTTCATCGAGAGGATGCGCACAAAGTATAACGGTCGTGTGTATCTGTGAGCGTCTTTTGGGGTGTTTTGGGCAAAAGAAAGCGCCCCGGTGCAGTGCAACGGGGCGAGGTTGTGTGTGGACTGTGAAGTCTTTGGGTGGTTCAGTCTGTAAAGCCGAAGCGCTTGCGCCACTCGGTATCTTTTCGCATGGGAATGCAGAGCAGCATCGTGGAACCGATGACTGCAACGATGAATCCGAGGAGTGACCAGATGATGTAGAGATTCACGTCCATCGGGAATTGCTGTGGCCGAATGATGCAGGCCAACCCGAGAGTCATGATTAGGAGGGCGAGGAGGCGGAAGAGAGGGGTGAACATGGAACGTTTCCTTTCGTGTGGGCTTGCAGGACTAATGTTGTGGTTGAGACGGTGGTGACTGGGGCCGACTAGGAGTGGTATGCTCATCCTCAGGCCATTCCGTACGAATAAGTTCGGAGAGACGCTGTTCTGCCAGGAAACAGACGGCATCGACGAATAAGGCGATGAGGCCGAGGGTGCCACAGATGATTTGCAGATTGAAGTCCATCGGGACAGACAGTAGACGGACTATGCAGGCAAACCCGAGCAGTAGTAGGAGAAGCTCGAAGAAGCGGAAAAAGCGCATGGCCATGGTGATTGCCTTTCGTGAGAGGCTAGCGGTCGAGGTTGATGAGGTAATGGCCGAGGTCTGCTTGTACGATAGCGGCATGTAATACTCTTATCTCGATCTCGATATCGATCAGGATGACTGGCGATGCAGCGGCTTCCGGCTTCACCTTTAGAGCGAGAAACTTGTCCTCAGGATCTTCAGGGAGCGGGTGTTGGAAGCGCAGCATGTGTGTGTTGCTCAGCTTGACGTAGAGTGGGAGGCCCCAATAGCCAGGGCGCCCCTGTCTGAGGAGCATTTCTTCGATACCAGCTTCGAAAATGAAGGCTTGGAGCTGCCGAAGGCTAAGGTAGGTGGGAACAGGGAAGGAAGTGCTCATGATGATGCCTTTCTGCAGCTATGGCTGCGCAGGTTGGGAAGGGACAGTCATGGACAGTACTGGTTAGTCACGAATTTGTCAAGTCGAAAATTGAGGGAGTGAAGCTTGGTACTATGCTCATCTACACGCATTAAATTTTTTGTGTATTTAGCACCCAGGCCTTACTGGCACAGATAAAATCCAGGTAGGTTTTCTCGTGGTTGGCGAAGTATTTTTAAGCCAAAAGCAGGAACATTTGATGGGTGTGGTGGCTTGTCGGCGGAGCTATTTCTTGCTACGATGAGGTATATTTCCAGCGACTGTATTGCCTATTTTTGTTATGAATCCCGTTAGAAGTACGGAGCGCCAATAGAGAACGGGTCAAGAGGTATGGTATTAATTTAGACTGATATTAATTAAGCAGGGACAAGAACCTGCTTCTAATGGGATGAATATCCAGTATTACGGCGATTATTGCTTCAAAATCACGACCAAGCCAAATGGCCGGGCGACCGAAGACGTGGTCATTGTGACCGATGTGCCGGAGAAGGGGCTCGGACTGCGCGCTCCCCAGGGCGAGGCGGATATCGTCTTGCTGTCTCATCAGTCGCCCGAGGCCGAGGAGTTGTCGGTCGTGAAAGGAGAACCAGTCAAGATCTTTGTGCCGGGCGAATACTCGGCCAAGGGGGTCGCGATCCTTGGATTCTCTAGCCTGCGTGACACCGTGGGTGGTGCCAAGCGCGGTCAGAACACGATATTCCTATTTGAAACGGAGGAGATGCGGCTGTGTTTCCTCGGGGCGCTCGGGACGGAACCGGCACCGGACGTGATCGAACGGCTCTCGGGGGTGGATATCCTATTTGTCCCGGCGGGGGATGGTGATACGTTACCTGTCAACCTGATCGATGACCTCGTGCGCAAGATCGAGCCGAAGACAGTTATCCCGATGCACTACAAGATCGTGGGTATGACGACGACCTTGCCGGATGAAAAGCCATTTTGTAAAGTCATGGGGAATTGTCCGAAGGAGACTATCGCCAAATGGAATGTGAAGAAGAAGGATCTCGAAGGCAAGAATCTGGAAGTAGTGCTCCTCGCAAAGAATTAAATCCTCGGATGCTATGCGTTGGAATCTCCAAAACTGGATTGAGGAAGTGAAGATGAAGCCGGAGCATATCCGTCAGCGCTATGTCGTCGGTTGTGTGTTCGCTTCGATGTTCTTCGTGATCATCGTGTGGTCACTCACGGTATCGGAAAATTTCAAGCGAACAGTCGCAAAAACCGAAGATGTGACGGCTGCTGGCGGTATCTTGCCGAAGCCCTCGGACTTTTCTCTGGATGAGCTGCTCTCGGGGGAGAAGGCGCCAGACGCGACCTCACCGAAATCGGGCGAAGAGTTTCTCCGAGAGCAAGTGGAGAATCGGACTCGTATCAATCCAGACGAAGAAGGAGTGATCCCGAAAGACGATCGGCCACAACAGGAGACAGCTGATCCGACAATGCCGCTACGCTAAATCTATGACTGACAAGACTGAAAAGAACGTATTTCACTCGGGACGTATCGAGTCGCGCAATATTACCGAAGAGGTGAAACAGTCCTATCTCGACTATGCGATGTCGGTCATCGTGGGTCGGGCGCTGCCGGACGTGCGTGACGGTCTGAAGCCGGTGCATCGTCGCATCCTGTATTCGATGTGGTCGACGGGGCTGCGTTCCAGTGCCAAGTTCCGCAAGTCTGCGACCGTCGTCGGTGAAGTGCTCGGCAAATACCATCCGCATGGTGACACAGCGGTCTATGACACCATGGTCCGCATGGCGCAGGATTTCTCGCTCCGCTACCCACTCATCTGGGGCCAGGGAAACTTCGGCTCGATGGATGGTGATCGCGCGGCGGCCTACCGATACACCGAGGCGAAATTGAAAGCGATCGCCGAAGAGATGCTCGTCGATATCGACAAGGACACCGTGGACTTTATCCCGAACTTTGATGGCGTCCATGAAGAACCGGTGGTTCTGCCAGCCAAACTGCCGCAGCTCCTCCTCAATGGCACCGTCGGTATCGCGGTCGGTATGGCGTCGAACATCGCGCCGCACAATCTAAACGAGCTCGTCGATGCCATCTGCTTTCAGATCGACAATCCGGAGTGCGATGTCGATGACTTGATGCAGTTCATCAAGGGGCCAGACTTTCCAACGGGCGGCATCATTTACAACACGCGGGACATCCGTGAGACCTATGTGACGGGCCGTGGACCGATCACGGCGCGAGCGGTGACGGAAATCGTCGAGAACAAGGCGGGTGTTTACCAGATCATCGTCTCCGAGATGACCTATGCGACGAATAAGGCGAGTCTCATCGAAAAGATCGCCGATCTCGTGAAGGAAGACAAGATCCAGGGCATCCGGGATTTGCGTGATGAGTCCGACAAGGACGGCGTGCGCATCGTCATCGACCTGAAGAAAGACGCGTTTCCGCAGAAAGTATTGAATAAGCTGTATTCGCTGACGGACCTGCAGAAGAATTTCAATGTGAACATGCTGGCTCTGGTCGACGGTGTCGATCCACAAATCCTCAACCTGAAATCTATCCTCGAGCATTACATCGTCCATCGAGAGCGCGTCGTCACGCGGCGCAGCGAATACGAATTACAAAAGGCCAAGGACCGCGCCCATATCCTCGAAGGCCTCAAGAAGGCACTCGATCATATCGACGAAATCATCAAGACGATCAAGCAGTCACCGACAAAGGAAGAGGCCCATGCGAACTTGATGAAGAAATTCAAGTTGTCCGACAAGCAGGCGGCGGCGATACTCGAGATGCGCCTCCAGACGCTCGCTGGCCTCGAACGCAAGAAAATCGAAGACGAACTGGCGGAGAAATTGAAACTGATCGCCTTCCTCGAAGACCTTCTTCGGCACAAGAAAAAAATTCTCGCGATGGTCAAGACTGAACTCATCGAGGTGCGGGACAAGTTCGGTGATGAGCGCCGGACCAGGGTCATGAAGAACGGCATCGGCGAATTCCGGCAGGAGGATCTCATCCCCAACGAGGAGGCGATCGTGACACTCTCAGATGACGGCTATATCAAGCGGATGAACCCGACGGTTTATCGTGTCCAGAAGCGCGGTGGCAAAGGCGTGATCGGTACGACCACCAAAGAGGAAGACAAAATCGCCAAGGTCATCTCCATCGAGTCTCATGACAACCTCATGTTTTTCACCAACACTGGCAAGATCTTTCAGACCAAAGCCTATGAGATCCCCGAATCCTCGCGCACAGCCAAGGGTCAGGCGGTCGTGAATTTTCTCCAGCTCTCGAATGAAGAGAAGATCACGGCGATGATCGCACTCGGCAAGGATGACGCGTCGAAATTCCTCTTTATGGCAACGACGGACGGCACAGTGAAGAAATCCAAGCTCGAGGATTTCGCCAATGTCCGCCGGTCCGGACTGATCGCGATCAATCTGGAAAAGGGTGACACACTCAACTGGGTCGCACCGACGACTGGCACCGATGAGGTCATCATCACGACGGCGAGCGGTCAGGCGATCCGCTTCAAGGAGGGCGATGTCCGAGCGATGGGCCGGGGTGCGGCTGGGGTCCGCGGTATCAAGCTCCGCACCGGGGATCATGTCGTCGCGATGGATGTCGTCGAAAAGGGGGCCAAGGAGCGCGAGCTGCTCATTCTCTCCGAAAATGGCTATGGCAAGCGGAGCGACCTGAAGCATTACAAGATCCAGAAGCGCGGTGGCTCCGGGATCAAGACGATGAATGTGACTCCGAAGACCGGTAAGCTCGTCTCGGCCTATATCACCAGTCCAACCGATAGCGAGTCGGATATGCTCGTGACATCCGAAAAGGGCATCATCATCCGCGTGCCATTTCAGTCGGTGCCGCTCCTCTCGCGCGTCACCCAGGGCGTGCGCGTCATGCGCCCCCAGGCCGGGGACCGCGTCGGAGCCTTCACTTTGTTGTAACCCAGAAAGACGACAATGGATAATTCAGTACTCAAGCCGCGCCGAAAAACACGTGTGGTGATGGTCGGATCGGTCGGGATCGGTGGGGATAATCCAATCCGTGTGCAGACGATGACAAATACCGATACGCTTGATATCGAGACGACGGTTGTTCAGATCAAGGCATGTGTCAGTGCGGGTTGTGAACTCATCCGATTGACGACACCGACCCCGAAACATGCCCAGGCACTCGGTCCAATCCGGGAAAAGCTTCTGCAGGATGGAGTACGTGTCCCACTTATTGCTGATGTGCATTTTCTCCCTGCGGCTGCTTTCGAAGCGCTCAAATGGGCAGACAAGGTCCGCCTGAACCCTGGGAATTTCTTGGATGGGAAAATATTTCGGGAGTTTACTTTTGATGATGCGAGCTATTCTGAGGAGGTCGCGCGAATTGAGAAGAGCCTTCTCCCGTTTATCGAGGCTGCCAAGTCGGCTAAGAAAGCCATCCGTATCGGATCGAATCATGGTTCACTCTCGGACCGAGTCCTCTCTCGTTTCGGGGATACTCCGATTGGTATGGTGGAGTCGGCGATGGAGTACATGAGGATCTTCAGGAAGCATGGCTTTGATGATATTGTTGTCGCGATGAAGGCCTCTGATCCTTTGATTATGATCGAGGCCAACCGACTTCTCGTTGCAACTTTAGAGAAAGAAGGGATGGACTACCCAATCCATTTGGGAGTGACTGAGGCTGGAAATGGAGAGGAGGGACGGGCGAAGTCGACACTCGGTATTGGCACTCTCCTCCTGGAGGGCGTGGGGGACACGATCCGTGTTTCACTAACCGAGGACCCAGTGAAGGAGATCCCTACATGTTACGGGATCTTGCAAGCTGCCCGCCGCAGGATCACTCGCACAGAGTTTATTTCTTGCCCATCGTGTGGCCGAACGTTGTATGATCTTGAAACGGTGACCAATGTGATCAAGGAACGGATGGGTCATTTGAAAGGAGTACGTATTGCTATCATGGGATGTATCGTGAATGGACTTGGAGAAATGGCAGATGCCGATTTCGGTTATGTTGGTGGTGCGAGAAATAAAGTGAACCTGTATCACAAGAAAGAACTGGTGAAGCGAGATGTACCATCAGAGCGGGCGGTGGACGAGCTCGTTCTGCTCATAAAGGCTAAGGGAATGTGGATCGAACCACGTGCTTAGGTAGAGTTCAACTCAAGAGACGCGCGACTTGACGAAAGACTGGTCCTTTAGTATGAAGAGGGTACCTTTTCTCATGGAGGTAGAGGGTATGAATAAGCCGATAGATGAAAGTGGTTTCCCAGTAACTATCGTGCCAGTTGGTTCGCAAGTGACCGTCCGGCCATGTAATGCGGCGATTCGTGAAGAGCAAGATTCTTCACTCCAGGTTCCGGATGAGCAGAAAGCGGGTATCCACGGGTCCGATAGGGTCAGTAAGTCTGATGTGAGTTAAAGGAAACATCGCTTGGGGTGGTAGCACTCCTCCCCAAGCGACAAATAAACAGGGGTGGTACTTGCTAGAATGTTGAAAGTAGGTTATTCTCACAAGGTAATTTTTATACATCGAGCGTGGACTGGTCTGGCGGATGGCTGTTCAGACGAGTGCATTGCTGACAAAGACGCTATGGCGCTCTCGCACAAGCAGAAGGAAAAGGTAACGGGTGATGTGAAACGGCATGATTCGGACACGGGTTCTCCCGAGTATCAGATCGCTCTTTTCACGGAGCAGATCAAGCGACTCACCACCCATTTGAAGAAGAATAAGCAAGACTTTCATTCTCGTCGCGGTCTCTTGAAGATGGTCGCCAAGCGCAAGAAACTCCTCACATACCTCGCGAAAGTGAACGAGAAGGCACATAAGGCACTCGTGAAGAAACTCGGGTTGTAAACTTTTCCGCCACGCGAGTGGCGGTTTCTGTTGAGACATCTGTAAACCGGTGAAACATTTTTATGGCGAAGTTTAGTGATCAGAGAGTAGGGGTGCTCGTCGATATCCAGAATCTCTACTATAGTGCCCGCGTCTTGTATAGCAAGAAAGTGAATTTCAAGGCGGTCCTGGAGGCGGGGACCAATGAACGCAAGCTCATCCGGGCACTGGCCTATGGCATCAAGACGACGGAGGGCATGGAGGAGAAGTTCTTCGAAGCGCTGACGAAGAGTGGCTACGATGTGATGACGAAGGATCTGCAGATCTTCCCCGATGGGTCGCGCAAGGGTGACTGGGATGTCGGTATCGCGATCGATGCAATCAAGATGGCGGCGAAGCTCGACGTCATCGTACTCGTCTCGGGCGACGGGGACTATGTCCACCTGGTGGAGTATCTCCAAAACACCTATGGCTGCCGAGTGGAAGTGATCGCCTTCGCTGAGTCATCCTCGGCCAAGCTCGTGGAGAAAGCCGATGACTTCCTCAATCTCTCCGAGAACAAGAAGCGGTTTCTGATTTAACGGGGGGGAGTCAGTTGAGTGACAAGTTTCGAAAGGAACTTGTTTTTCCTTTTGACAAAGGCTTAAAAAAAAGCTACTGTGTAGGCGTTAACTTAGTAATTTCGTCCAGGGGGTTTATAGGTACACGGCTTCGTGTTAACTAACAACCTACGACCGATAACCAACAACAGAGAAAACCTCTGAGTATCTCGTTGTAGGTTGAGAGTTGTTCGTTGTAGGTTAGTTCTCAGCCGCGTGTTTATGAGCCCTGGGGCGGTTCAACTCTATGCAAGGAGCCAGAAAATGGTCTCTCCAGCTCGGTGGGCGTGAATTAAGCATCTCGACCGGTCTCTTGGCTGGTCAGGCGAACGGGGCGGTGACGGTGCAGTACGGCGACACCGTCGTCCTCGCGACTGCCGTCATGAGCAGTTCGATGTCAAAAATCATCGGCTATTTCCCACTCATGGTGGATTTCGAGGAGCGGTACTATGCCGCGGGCAAGATCAAGGGTTCTCGCTTCATCAAACGCGAAGGCCGGCCATCGGACGATGCGATCCTCTCGGGTCGAGCCGTGGATCGGACGATCCGACCACTCTTTGATAGCCGGATGCGCAACGATGTCCAAGTCGTTACGACGGTCCTGTCGATTGATGGTGAAAATGAGCCTGATGTTGTCGCGATGATCGCGGCCTCGGCGGCACTGACCCTTTCCGATATCCCGTGGAATGGACCGATCGGCGCGGTCCGTGTGGGTATCGTCAATGGCGGTGGGTTCGTCCTGAATCCATCGAGTGAAGAGCGGGGGGCGAGCACGCTCGATCTCCTCATCGCCGGGACGCAGACCAAGATCAATATGATCGAGTGTGGGGCAAACGAAATCCCGGAAGAAACCATGACTGAAGCTTTCCGTTTCGGGCATGAGGCGATCCAGAAAATCACGGCCTTTATCGAGACCGTGAAGAAAGAAGCCGGTCGCGAGAAGCAAGCGGCGGCTCTGCTCGTCGGAACACCCGAATTCGAGACGAAGATGAAGGAATATATCGGTTCACTGGGTTTGGGTGAAGCACTGTTCCTCCAACCGAAGGCAAAGATGGCGGAGAAGGTGGCCAGCATCGAGACTGCAGCGAGAGAATATGCTGCCGCGAATTTTCCGAACGAGGCGCATCAGTCAGAGATTCTCTCACTTATCATGGAAGAACTCTCGGACGCAGCACTCCACGTGAATGTATTGGAGCATGATCGTCGTCCCGATGGTCGGAAAATGACGGAGATTCGCCCGCTCGCTTCCCAAGTCGGGGTCCTCCCGCGGACGCATGGCACGGGTCTCTTCACTCGCGGTGAGACGCAAGTCTTGACCGTGACCACACTCGGCGCTCCGGGCGATGAGATGGTGGTCGATACGATGGAGACGGATGAAAAGAAGCGTTATATGCATTTCTATAACTTCCCGGCGTATTCGGTCGGCGAGGTCAAGCCGATGCGTGGCCCCGGTCGGCGTGAAGTCGGCCACGGAGCACTCGCGGAGAAGGCGCTCTTGCCGGTACTGCCCACGAAAGAAGAATTTCCGTACACGATTCATCTCGTTTCTGAAGTCCTCTCATCGAACGGTTCATCGTCCATGGGCTCGACCTGCGGCTCCACGCTTTCCCTCATGGATGCGGGCGTGCCGATCAAGAAGCCGGTGTCGGGTATCGCTATGGGCGTCATCACTGGTGGGGATGGAAGTTTCAAGGTCTTGACCGATATCCAGGGCCTGGAGGACCACTACGGAGATATGGACTTCAAGGTCGCCGGCACGAAGGACGGTATCACGGCGATGCAGATGGACGTGAAGATCGATGGGCTCACCGCCGATACCTTGGGGTTGGCAATCAAGCAGGCGAAAGTGGCCCGGCTCGAGATCATGGATGTCATGCTGGCGGCCATCCCTGAGCCGCGCAAGGTGATGTCTCCATATGCGCCACGTATCATCACTCTGCATATCAATCCAGAGAAGATCCGCGATGTGATCGGCCCGGGCGGCAAGATGATCAATCAAATCATCGATGAAACCGGTGTTTCCATCGATATCGAGGATGATGGATCAGTGTTCATCACTTCGGTCGACGAGACGAGCGCCGAGAAAGCTGTCGAATGGGTGCGCAATATCACCCGGGAGGTGGTGGTCGGCGAACTGTTCCAGGGTCGCGTTACCCGAATCATGAACTTTGGCGCCTTTGCCGAGGTACTCCCGAACCAGGAAGGACTGATCCATATCTCGGAGTTAGCCGATTACCGGGTGGAAAAAGTGGAAGATGTCGTCAAAGTCGGCGACATCATCGCCGTCGTCGTCAAGGAGATCGATGCTCAGGGCCGGATCAATCTGTCGCACAAGCTGGCCAAGGCGAAAATGGTCCGCCAGGAACTCGGCGAAGAGGGAAAAGAATAGTCACAGAAAACAGATAGAACGATACTCTCCACCAACTTCATTGTGTGGTGGTATACTGAGAGAGGAATAGCCTCTCTTTTGTATTGCTATGAATTGGTTCAAAACACAAAAATCACTACCGCCGACGAGCGTGCCGGACCGCCTGCACGGACTCATTCGGACGATGGAGGATGATCTCGAGGGGCGGGAAGCGCCAATCAGCATGCAGCCTCCGTCTGAACCGTTGGTCTCTTTCCGTCCTGAAGCTACGCTGGGGACTCCTTTTTTTGCGGCGCCCGGTGTCGTCTCGGATCCTGAACCGAAGCCGCCAAAGACTGAGGCAAGTCCTTTCCTTCAACCGTCATCCTCAGCGGAGCCGGCGTCAGAGCCTGAGGATGCACCGACATTTGATCCGCCACTCGTTGTCCCCAAAGTTCCTGCTCAGCTGCCAGTGGTTCCGCTAGCTCCCTCGGAATCTACACCGGTTGCTTTCAGTGCCGTACACCGTTCAGTCGCCCCATCGGTCCGGGAGTCACTGATGTCGCTCCGTCGGCTGACGCAAAGTTTCACGCCACTCCTTCAAGATCGGAAACTGCGACTGGTAGCTCTCGCAGCGCTTGCTTTACTCGTTATCGTTACTATCGCGGGTGCATATCTGTGGTGGCGTTCATACGTGGAGAATGACCCGACCCAGCCAGAAGTTCGGGTGGAGTCGCCTACCACCGCGGGGGATCAGCTGAAAATGGAGCCGCCTTCCCAGACAAAGTATATGGCTGAACAGCCTAATATTCTCTCATTTGACACCGAGACCGTTTCCGCTGAGGCGATCAAGGCAACCTTGCTCCAGGCCGCCCAGACCATCAAGCAGGATAATCTTTCGGGAGCGATCGAATTTCTCATTCGTGACCAGAAACTGAACCCGCTTGCCTTCTCCCGATTTGCTTATCTGGCGAAGATCAGTCTGCCAACGGAGCTTCTTGGGACCCTTGATGAGCCCTTTTCCCTCTATATCTACACTGATGCGGGGCGCCCACGTGTCACACTCTTGGTCTATGTGAAGGACCAGCCTGCTTTCACCGCAGTCCTCCTGCAGAATGAAAGCAAACTGGTTCAGGCGATCGAATCCCTCTTCCTCGATGTCACGACCGCGCCCAAAAACAATTTGAACTTCCGTGATGGCATGTATCTCGACCGGCCGGTGCGCTATGCGAATGTGGATGCTACTCTTGGACTCTCAGTCGACTATGCGGTCAGGGGGCGACAATGGATCGTCGGAACGAGCAAGGAATCACTCCGCGCCGTACTGGATAAAACGGGTTTATAGCCTCTTTTTCGAAAGTCAGACACTTATTTTTTTAGTCGATCAGGTTTAGGTCAAACGGAATCAAGTGCACAGGGCAAATATTTCCGCGCTAACCCAGCATTCCTTGACTTCCAAATTGACTCGAGCATATTTTTCTGCTATAATTGATTTGTCGAAGTGAAAAAGTTACTTGAAAATATGATCTGAACAGCGAAAGACCTCTCTTCCGCAAGTTTTTTGAGGCCGAGAAGTCTTTCACTGTTTAACCGTTCGGTGCATCGTCACCAACAGCTCCTAATCTGGTCTGGAGCGCGCCGCTAAAACAAACACACAAATTCGAGGAAATATAATATATCTCGACTTTGAAACAAAAACACAAAGCAAAAACAAGTACCTTCAAAAGTTGTTAAGGCACAGCCAAAGAACGGTGAAAGATCAGGATAATACCAGAAAAAATCCTATACCGCGTGGGCATCAAACCACATGCAAGCTTGTATAATCAAATGCTTTTCACCCAAGCGTTTCATTATCGGCCTACATGTTGGGCACACGCAGCTGGGCGCTTGTTACGGCCACATATTTATATATTCGGCGTCTACGGGCAAGCGCCCGGCACCAACAATAACTGGTGCCGGGAGAGAAAGAGGGGAGAAAATGGAGAGTAATGGCTTGATAGGCCGTTTTTTGTTTGCCAAAATCATGATTCCTCGCTATCTTTCAGTGAAACAGCTTGGATAAGCCACATATGGAGAATCAGGAGATCGGAAAGGCGGGTGAAGATGCGGCCGCAGCGTATCTCATGGCGCACGGCTATCGTATCCGCGAGCGGAATTATGCCAACACTCGGGGATTGCGGCTCGGCGAGATCGATATCGTGGCGGAAAAGCACGGTGAAATCGTTTTCGTCGAGGTCAAGGCGGCTTTCATCGCCGGGGGACGTGAGGACCGCCTCCCGGAGTGGCAGGTGACCCGCGCCAAGCTTCGGAAGTTGGAGAAAGCAGCCGGCATATATCTGAAAGAACGCCGACTGGAGAATCGGGCGTATTCGTTTGATGTGGTGGCCGTTACCTTCACCGAGACCGGCAAACCAGATATCCGTCATCTCGACCACGTTTTCTACTCATAGACAGACCGATTAGCTTTCGTTATACTAGGACTATCATAAATGCATCGCTATGGCTCTGGATACTCAGGTGCTTGAAGGATTGAAGGAAAAGCTGCTAGCAGAAAAGGCTCGGCTTGAAGGAGAGCTTGCCCGGATGGCGAAACCGACGGATGTGGCGGGTGAATATGAAACGCGGTTTGAAAACCTCGGTACGGATGCTGATGAGAATGCGACTGAAGTGGAGACGTATGTCGGGGATGTGGCCGTGGAAGGCACACTCGAGACAGAGCTCAAAGAAGTGAACGATGCGCTCGCCAAGATGGAGATGGGGACGTATGGCGTGTGCGAGAAGACTGGTCAACCGATTCCGACCGATCGATTGGAAGCCTATCCGGCCGCTCGGACGCTCGTCGATGCTTAGAAAATGGTTTGGGAGTATGGTATTCACTTGCCCGAAGACGGTCCGCCCCGTCCTCGGGTTTTTTGTTTTCCTCGCGCTTATTGATGGTGCTTTACGCTTTGACCTTCTGTCTTTGCCCCATACAGTCTGTAATACTGGTATCGCGCTCGGTATCCGGCTTCCTGATTCATTCTTGTGGCTCAGTACCGCTTTGTTTCTGTGTATCGCCCTCTATCAGGCGTACCGACGGCACGAGGGAGTCGAACAGCTCGCGTGGATGGCGGTATTCACGGGCGGAGCGATCAATGCAATCGATCGGGGACTGCACGGCTGCGTTACCGACTACCTGCATCTGCCGTTCTTCCCAAGTTTCAATTTGGCTGATATCATGCTTTCTCTCGGGGTGATGGTTCTCCTCGTGGTGATGCTCGGGATAATGCCTAATGTCAAGACGTATGTCCGCTAAAGTCTATTCTGGAGCTACGGTTGGGTTGGATGGTGTCTTGGTCGAGATCGAGGCGGATGTCTTGACCAAAGGCTTGCACCAGTTCAATGTCGTCGGTTTGCCGGATGCTGCAGTCAAAGAGGCACGCGATCGAGTCAGCGCCGCGATCAAGAATACCGGTTTCCGTCCACCTCACATGAGTGGTCGGGTGACGGTGAACCTCGCTCCGGCGGACCTCCCCAAGGGTTCCTCGGCCTATGATCTCCCCATGGCGCTGGCGTTTCTTTTGGCGACGAAGCAGCTGGCATTTCCTTATGTCAAACGTTTCTTCATCGGCGAGTTAGCCCTCGACGGACGAATTCGGCCGGTTTCAGGTGTGTTGCCGCTCACACTTTTCGCCAAACGCGCGGGGTTCGAAGAGGTCTTTGTTCCCGAAGCCAATGCCCACGAGGCGGCGCTCGTCCCGGGTATCCGTATCATCGCGTGCACAGCGTTGGACGTGCTGGTCGCTCATTTGGAGGGGAGAACGATAATCGCCCCGACACCCGAGACACATCCCCAAGACAATCGACAAGCGGAGAGCAGCGCCGACTTCGCTCATATCCGCGGCCAGGAACATGCCAAACGCGCACTCGAGATCGCCGCGGCTGGTGGGCACAATATTCTCATGGTCGGTCCGCCGGGCTCGGGCAAGACGCTCTTGGCCAAAGCACTGCCGACGATACTGCCGACGCTCACTTTTGAAGAATGTCTCGAGGTGACGCAGATATTTTCCGTCGCCGGCCGATTGTCACGTGGGGAGGCACTTGTGGAGAGTCGGCCTTTCCGGACACCACATCATACGGCGAGCGGGATCTCGCTCATCGGCGGTGGGACACTGCCGCGCCCGGGAGAAATCAGTTTGTCTCATCGGGGCGTGCTATTTTTGGATGAATTTGCTGAGTTTCCGCGTTCGCTCCTCGAAAGTCTCCGGCAGCCGCTCGAAGACGGTGTCGTCACGGTGTCGCGAGCAAAAGGAACACTGACTTTCCCCGCGCGCTTCATGCTCGTCGCCGCGATGAACCCATGTCCATGCGGACACCATGGCGATCCCGAGCGGGTCTGTGGCTGCAGTGCCTATCAGATAGAGAAGTACCGTCAGAAGATCTCGGGGCCGATCCTCGACCGTATCGATCTCCACATCGATGTACCGCGACTTTCCTATGATGAGCTGCGGGATCGCTCGACGGGTGAATCGAGTCAGACAGTGCGGGAGCGGGTACAGACCGCCCGAGAACGCAGCCGCGATCGACTTCAGGGGAGTGGGAAGCAGTCGAATGCCGAAATGGATAACAAGCTGATCGAGAAGTATTGCATGCTCGATGAAGCAGGGCAGGCACTGCTCCGACAGGCCGTGGAACACTATCATCTCTCGCCGCGTGCCTATACGCGGATCCTGAAGACGGCTCGCACGATCGCTGATCTCGCCGGGGCGGAGGCCATCGCTGATCGGCACTTGGCTGAAGCCCTTCAGTATCGGTTCCGTGACTAGCCTGGCAGGACTCGTCGAAGATCGAGTGACCGACCGGTACATGTATCGTCTTCGCCAGAGTCGCCTCGGGGCAGATGGACAACTGGCAGTGAAACGATATTGAATCCTCCAAAAATGAAAATAATACTAACAATCGGGCTTCTCTTTGGCGGATACTGGGCTTATCGGGCACTGACGCCGCCGTTTGCTGATTCGCGCGAAGCCTTTGCTGCTGGTCAGTCGTCGGCGACACTGTGCGTGGCGGGTAATTCATTTCCGATGGTGTTTGACAGCGGTTTGTCTGTCGCCGAGGCGCTGCGAAGAGCCGGGTTTCATGTTTCGAAAAGCGATCAGGTGTACCCACCGGCCGATGTACCGTTATTGCCCGGGACAAATATCGTGTGGGTGCCGGCACGGACGATTCGAATCGTAGCGGATGGCGGGGAGCAGGATATCGAGACGATTTCACCCACGAGTGAGTCAATCATCGCTGCAGCGGGAATCAAATTGGACGAGGATGATATCGTCACACCAGAGCGTCCCGTGACGGTCGCGGACGGTATGAAAATCTCAATCACGCGGGTCGAGATTCGGGAGGAAGCGAAAGAAACCAAGATCCCCTTTGCGACGAAAACCGAGGAGGATGACGAACTCTCGTGGCGGAAGAAGGTCGTGAAACAGAAAGGAGAGAATGGTATCAAGACAACCGTCTACAAGGTGAGCTATCATAATGGTAGGGAAGTAAATCGGAAGTTGCTCTCAACAGAGGTTACTCAAGAGCCAGTGACCGAGATCGTGACGCAGGGGACGTACGTGAAGACAGGCAAGGCGCATCGCGGTGCGGCGTCATGGTATGCGTGGACCGGCACCATGGCGGCGGCCAATCCCTGGCTTCCGATGGGGAGCTATGTGAAGGTGACGAACGTCGAAAATGGTAAGAGCGTCATCGTGAAGATTAATGATCGCGGGCCATTTGTCCCGGGCCGGATCATCGACCTCGATCGAGTCGCCTTTGAAAAGATCGCCTCTGTCGGTGCGGGTGTCATCACGGTGAAGATGGAAGAGATTGTGAACTAGGCAGAGGGTTTCTCTCCTGGCTCAAGAGATCAATGGTCAGGTAGAGTCCGGCTGCAAAGAGACCGACAATGTCCCAACCGAGGAAAATATATCCGGGAATGCCCGAAAAGTGACCACCGGCCGGGTAGCTCCATAGGCCAAGTGGAACGGCGACGAGATCGGCAATCGAACCCGCTGCCATCGCGATGAGGCCTACCATTGCCAGGGGGACACTTCGCATTACTGCGATATAGGCAAAGTCGATGAAGAGGAAGAATAAGACGAGCCGCAACGGTACTTCGGCCCAGTGATGAATAGCAAGGAGCACAGCCAAGGCCGCCACGCCGGTCATCCATAATGCCTGCGAAAAAGCGGGTGGTTTGTGATACAGATGAAGCGTGGTTTTCAATCGGAGTAGTCCTTGAAATATACCAACGACAAGAATTGAAATATTTGCCCAGGTAAATGGGAGGTAGAGCGGAATCGAGAGGAAGGAGACCGTTTCGTAACTCCAGAGACCGTTGGCGATGAAGAAAGCCTCTTGTCCGGCACCAGCCACCGCAAAAACTCCGGCGACGAGGGCGAGTTTCCAGCTTCGAGCATAGAGAATGAGAGAAAAACAGGTGAGGGCGATGGGAATCGTAGCGAGACCAGGGGATGTGGAAAGGAACCAGACTGAGATATAGTTGATGAAGAGTGCACCGACCAGAATAAAAAAATTGACGCCAGGTGAGAAGTTTTTGTAGTGGGGAAACGGAATATCGTGCATAATAGGTACAATTATACGTCGTATGTCGGTCAAAGCAAAGAAATCACTCGGGCAGAATTTCTTGAAGGACGAAAGTATCATCCAACAGATATTGACCGTGGCAGATATCGGGCCACAGGATCAGGTTTTCGAGATCGGTCCGGGAACAGGTGCGATGACTGGATATCTCGACATGCGGGCAAAACAAGTAGTCGCGCTTGAACTCGATCATCAATTGGTCGAGCGGCTGACGAAGCATTTTGAAACAAGCGAAGGTGTGTCGATTCTGGAGGGGAATATCCTCGATGTGAATTTGAATGAGATGCTCACGCACGCCGAATTTGAATCAGGGAAATACAAAGTCGTCGCGAATATTCCCTACTACATCACCGCGCCGATCATCCGCACGCTGCTCTCACTCGTGGTGCGGCCAGCGAGTCTCACCCTCATGGTGCAGAAAGAAGTGGCCGAACGACTGACCGCACAGCCGGGGGCGATGAGCCTCCTGTCGCTCATGGCACAGTACTACAGTGATGCGACGCTTGCCTTCGTTGTGCCACGGGGAGCCTTCGATCCGGTGCCAAAAGTCGACAGTGCGGTCGTCCATCTTGTCCCTAAACGCCCTTTTGATCCTGAGGCAGATCGCCAATTTTTTCGGCTGGCGCGCGCTGGCTTTGCTGCTCGTCGCAAGACTCTTTTGAATAATCTTTCCTCGAGCCTTCACTTGGAAAAGACCGTGGTTGCGAGTGCACTCGATGCCGCTCGGCTACAAAGTGACATCCGCGCTCAGGTGCTCTCTGTCTCGGACTGGGAAATGCTTCAGTCGAAATTGGCGACAGAGTAAAAACCGATTATACGGATTCTGCTCTCATGATGCTGTCGGATGTAGCCCTTGGTTTGGGTGGCTATCGTGACAGTGCCGCCGCGAGGAAAGCACCATAGCCGGTAGCGAGGAGTAGGAACCAGCCGGGGAGCTTGCGATAGGCGAGGTAACGATGGTCGGCTGAAGAGAGCTGGAGCAGCCAGTAACCGAGGGCACCGAAGAAAAGTCCGAGCGGAAACAATGAACGGATCGAGAGGACGAATGGACTGAGAGCGAAGACAATGAAGACCGCTGCTCCGATGAAACGTTTGGCCCGATCCTCGCCCCAGATCACCGGGAGGGTGCGAACACTATCGGCGCAGTCACCCTCGATGTCTTTTAAATCTTTGATAGGGATGATGGCGAGATACGCGAAGAAGAGGAGAACGGGGATAGAAACAGGAAGGGCAGAAATGTTTTTTTCGGCTGAGAAGACGATAAAACCAGCGAACAGGATGAGGAGGCTAGCCATAGCGGCGAGCGCGGTGGCGACAATCGGGATGCGTTTCAGTCGAAGCGGATCGGCGGAGTAGACCCAGGCGAGGGCCTGATACAAGACGAGGAGGAGTGCCGCCTGGGTGGAGACGAGTCCGGCCAGGAAAATTGAGCCAGCGAAGAGGAGGAGGCCGATGGTCCGGTAGGTCGGAACGTCGATCGCGCCGGTCACGAGCGGCCGGTGTCGGTTTGTAATTCTGTCGATATCGACATCACGGAGATCGTTCACTACAACGGAAGCCAGCCAGGCACAACTGACGGCGATGGTAAGTACGAGCACACCGGAGAAATGAAAGAAATCAGCGATCCAGATTGACTCCCCGTAGAACGAGGCGAGCCCAGCGCCGATGAATAACAGCCCGACATGGTAGAGGAGCTGCGGGAAGCGGATATTATTGACGAGTTCCCAGAATATCCTTCGGAAGAAAGTGAATATAAGTGCAGCGATGAGGGGGAGGATGAAAGTACTATAGATGAGGCTCATCTTGATAGAAATAACTCTCGCGATAGAGGGTGGATCGAGACCAAAGAGTGGAGTTGGAGAAAGGATGAATCGAGCAACATCATGCTCAGTGACGGACAGGAAACCGATGTTTGGTCCGATGATGAGAAGAGTAGCAATGGACGGAAGCGCTCCCATCAAGAACAAAAGAGTGTAGAGTATGATCGCCGCACTGATTGCCCGTGAAAAAGAGCGGGTTTTGACCCAGGCATACAGCGCGACAAAAACGATAGCGAGGAAGACTTCAACTCGAATACCGTATGTGATCCCAACATCTGGTTGGTCGCCGAAGAAGGTGAAGTAGCGCTGTACGAGACCGGCCAAGCTGTCGAACGTATAGAAGCTCCAGAAACCGGCGCCACGTGAGATAATCTCATCAATGATAGGTGGTGTCCAAATGAGGAAGAACCCGGCGAGAAGAAGATTGGCGGCCTGTTTCAGACTTACCCGTCCGGCCCAAACCACAACAGGCAAGGCGAAAAGGTAGATAGTCCCAAAAGTAAAGAGATGGTGTGAGAACTGATAGAAAAACTCATCAGCGAAGACGAATCGCAAGGATTCAAGGGTATTTTCAATCCAGATTCTGCCGATGATGATGGCCAGGAGTGTCACTGCCCAAGTGCCGAGCGTGAGTGGCCGCGCCTCAATCTGTTCGATTATTTTCCGGAGCCGTTCTTGCATAGTCCACAATTATAGCATAGGAGAGCCTCGGGTAGACTCATCTCTTGGTCGAATGAGCTTGTCACATGGGATGAAGATCCGATACAGAAATGCTACAATACAGTCCTATGCAATTTTGGGAAACGGGGCTGAATCCGGAGCAAAAGCGGGCCGTCGAGACCGTCGATGGGCCGGTTTTGATATTGGCTGGAGCAGGGAGTGGTAAGACGAAAACCCTGACTCATCGCATCGCCTACCTTTTGGCGGGTTGCCATGTCCGACCGGAGTCCATCCTGGCGGTGACGTTCACCAATAAGGCAGCTCAGGAGATGCGCGAACGGGTCAGTCAGATGCTGGAACGGGCGACAGAGGCCGGGGGTGTCCATTATCGGATGCCACAATTCATCGGAACCTTTCATAATATCTCGGCGCGTATCCTGCGGCGCGATATCGATCGGCTGGGCTATGGCAAAGATTTCAATATCGTCGACGCCGATGAGCAGCTCGCGCTCGTGAAGAAATCGATGAAGGAGCTCGAAATGAATCCGGACCAAGTGAAGCCGCGCTCAATCCTGGAAGCAATCTCGAATGCGAAGAGCCGGGAGCTTTCAGCCGAGCGTTTCCTCAGTTTGGCGGATGGCTACTTCGAGGAACTCGTGGGCAAGGTATATCAGCGCTATCAGGCGGGGCTGGTCGAGGCGAACGCGCTGGATTTCGATGACCTCATTCTCCTCACGGTGCGGCTCTTGGCCGAGTACCCGGACGTGCTCGAACACTATCAGGAGACGTTTCGGTACATCCTGGTCGACGAGTACCAAGATACCAATCCGCTCCAGTACCGGCTCGTGAAGCTCTTGGCTACGAAGTACCGGAACCTCTTCGTCATCGGTGACGACTACCAGTCAATTTATTCTTGGCGGCAGGCGGACATCCGCAACATCCTCTCCTTTGAGACCGACTATCCCGAAGCGGCGGTCATCACGCTCGATCAGAATTACCGCTCGACACAGATCATCCTCGATGCGGCGACGGCAGTCATCGGCAACAATGTCAATCAGCGTCACAAAAAACTGTGGACGGACAAGTCATCGGGCGAAAACATCGCGCTGTATCCGGCTGAAAGCGAGGAGGATGAAGCGGGATTCGTCGCTCGAGAGATCAAGCAAATCGTTCGGGAGCGGCATATCCCCTACCATTCGTTTGCCGTCTTGTATCGGACCAATGCTCAGTCGCGCAGTATCGAAGAAGCTTTTCTTCGCGAGTCATTGCCGTACAAAATTGTCGGCGGCCTGAAATTTTATCAGCGCAAGGAAGTGAAGGATGTCGTCGCTTATGTGCGCTTCCTCGCTAACCCGCGAGACGTCCTCGCACTCGAACGGATCGTCAATGAGCCGAAGCGTGGGATTGGTCCGACCACTTTGAAGGCCTGGACCGATACGGCTCGGGCACGCGAGATCGATTTCCTCGCTATCATTCCGATACTCAAGTCTGAAGGCATTCTCCCTGATCGGAAGATCGCAACAATCGAAACCTTCATGGAACTCTTTGCCCATTGGCAGGACAGCCTCCTCCATGAAGCCGGTCTGACGCTGCGAGCACTCCTCGATGTCATCACGCGCGAGAGTGGCTATCTGGAGAGCCTCCGTGATGGGACGCCCGAAGGCGAGGCGCGCGAGGAAAACGTCCAGGAGCTTTTTTCGGTTGCGCAGAAGTACGATGGCGTGCCGATTCGTGAAGCGATGAGTCGGTTCCTCGAGGAAGTCGCCCTCGCCTCTGATACGGATACGATCGACCAGCGCGCTGATGCCATCCACCTCATGACCGTCCACTCCGCCAAAGGGCTCGAATTCCCCGTCGTCTTCATCGTCGGGCTCGAAGAGGGGATTTTCCCCCATTCGCGGAGTGCCTTGTCGGGGGCGGAACTTGAAGAAGAACGCCGGCTCATGTATGTGGCGCTGACTCGAGCCAAGGAGAAAGCCTATCTCATTCACGCGGATATGCGGACAATCTTCGGCTCGACCCAGATGAATCCGCCATCACGCTTTCTCGAAGAGATCCCTGAAGTACTCGTCACGAAGCGTGAATCCAATGGCATGAATTTGTCATTTGCTAAGCCGAAGCGAAAAAGTTATGCGGCCCCGATCCGACGTTTCACTGCTCCGATAAAAAACACCGAGACGGAAGGTGAACCAATCAAGCCAGCGACAGACCTGCGACCCGGCGACATGGTAGAGCATCAGCAGTTTGGCAGTGGCCTTGTCATCGCACTTGACGGCAGTCTCGTCTCGGTCGCGTTCAAGCGCGCGGGCGTGAAGAAAATGATGCTCGGTGTCGCACCACTCCGGAAGGTCTAGCTACTTGGGCGCTCTCGACCCGGTTCATTGGTTCAGGTATGATGCCCTTGACAGCATTTATTCTTCTCTGCTACTTTCCATCTTCAAACCTATGAACCACAAATCCCTCTTTCTCACTGTCGCCCTTATCGCCCTGCTCGTCATTGCTGGCGCCTTTTGGTGCATCCAAAACCGCCCACCCATGACTGTCAATCAGCCGGTAGTTGAGACTCCAGTTCAGGTTGAACCCCAAGCTGAGCCAGGGGTCAATCCAGACACCTACCCTCAGCACATCGAGACTATCCCGGGGAATGCCGATGAGGTCTGGTACAACATTCCCGAGCTCGGTATCCGGATGAAGTTAAACAGAGAGTTTGCAGAGGATTTGGTGTATTTTCCTGATGGTGATTCTGTTTATGCAGATGCTTACTTTAGTACCAAACTTCTCATGGAGATCGATTCTATGAATTGTAGTGCAAGAACAGCGCCTTTAGGATTCATATACCGTCAATCTGGAACCATAGAAGATGCTGCATACCATCGGGAACTTCCTTGGGATTATGTCAATCTAGAGAAGTTGGGATTCATCAGGAGGTTCCCGGGATTTTTCGTCGAGTATACTGGACCTCAAGCTGCCTGTTATGATGAACGAAAATTGAGTGAAACACAGAGAGCAAGTTTGATGCAAATCGAAGGATTATATCGTGCTATCGGTGTCGATATCGTTGACGCCTTGAAGTGATGCAATGTGACCCTGTCCGAGATCTCAGGATGTCAATCTTCTTGATTCTCTGAGATCTCGGACAGATAGAACCGGGATATGTTCGTTTCCAACTGATAAACGAAAGCGAGGTTATCGTGAAGCAATTGATTGCTCTGCTTGTAGTGATTACATCTACCATGGTGTTTGCTGCAGAAGATTCAAATGACACGTATTTGTACCGTCTCAAGTGTCCAAATGGTGATACCCCACCCGGCTATACTTACTCTTTCCCTGGAGGTGAAACTGAGGGAGGGAGTTGGTATTCTGGAGGGGCCTACTACAAGGACAAATGGAGTTTTGCCCAGTGCAACTGTACCTCGTATATGGCCAGTAAACTGAACGAGGCTTGGGGGAATACAACTCCCGAGTTCAAGAACAGCTACTATGGTCAGATATGGGGGAGTGGGCATCACTGGTTTGATGCTGCGCGGGCATCCGAAATCGGAATCACTGGTGCTCGAGACCGTTTTACCTTCGAAAAGAGCCGTCTCAATGGGGCATTCGAGGGAGATATCGCAGTCTGGGAAGCCTGGGATGCGAAGAAGGATGCCAAAGGAAATATCATTCGCGCGGCTAATCCTCATGGCCATGTTGCCCTCGTAGAGGAAGACGGTGAACCAGACGGAACAGACAATGGGGTCAAGTGCGTGCAAGTTTCTGAGTACAACTGGGACAACAAACTGAACTTCGGTCGGCGGATGGAAAGTAGCAAAGTGTGCAAGAGCGCCGATCCGAATGACGTGAGGTTTCCACATTACTTCATCCATATCACTCAGGACCGTACTTACTGTCTTGCCAATCCAACCATGGGACTCTGTTCACGGATCTCTGGTCGGGTTGCAACGAGCGATACCAAGCACTATGGTGTGTTTGGCGGTGCCGGTACCGACCCCTTCAACCTCAGCGTCAATGATTTCTGGGTGAAGGATACAACTCACAATCTCGACCTCGTCCCAGGGGCCGATACCGTACAGACGGGTGAAGCTCTCGAGGTCCGCATCCAAGTCAAAGCCAAAGACGGGGACACTCATGACCACATGCGTCCCGGCAAGAACAGTATCGAAGTGGATATCTATGTCCGCGAAGATCTGGGTGATTGGCGTTTCCTGCAACGGGAATACATCCAAGCCACCAACCTCCCGAGTGGTGCCACCCACACGGAGCATATCGACTATACCGTCCCGGCCGGCATCACTGAAGTGAGTTTCAAAGCCAAGATCGATGCCGAGGACGAAGCCTTTGAAAGTAACGAAGGCGAAAACTGGACGGAGATCCAAACGTTTCAGGTAAGCGATACCCCGTTCTATGATCTCGTCATCACCTCGCTCAGTCTGACGACCAGTTCTCCGGCAGCAACCGGTAGCCCGATGGGAGCACGGTTCAGTATCCGCAATATCGGCAATATCACCCCGCCGATGGATACCCGCAGCTGCTATGACATCTTTGGCCCGGGAACGGATGGTCTGTGGCAGACGATCGCTTCTGACCAGAGCGATGGTGGTACTCTCGTACCGGGTTTTGATCGTTGGGAAGAGATTCACACACTCGTTCCCGCCCCGACCGTTCCGGGCACGTATTCTCTTCGTGTCATGGCCAACTGTACCAATGGAGTGCC
>JBATNG010000010.1:0-10157 GCA_049290235.1 Candidatus Moraniibacteriota bacterium
CAGAGAGGATGACCGGTTTCCCTGAGGCATAGGCTTCGATGATGATAAGTGGGACATCGAATTTCCCCTTGAGGTCGCCCACCGGAAAAGCCACGATGTCGGCGGTATTGTAGACGGTGGCCATATCGGCGGTGGCGTTGCCATCGTCAAAGCGGATCCGGTCGAGGCAGCTGGCGGCACGGAAGCGTTCGCGCACTTCCTCTCGTTTGACCCGATCGGCTTCGTTCTTGATCCGGCAGGCAAAGAGGAAAATAAACGGTTCGGAGATCGGAGCCGTGAAATGGCGGATGAGCGTCTCGACGAGGTAATCGGTTGCGCCGAGGCGGGTGTATTCACCGGGATACACGACGAGGAAGTCATCCGTCGAGAGCTGGTACTGATCGAGGACAGATTGGCTTTTCGGTCGCGGTTGATAGCGTACCAGGTCGATGCCGGGATAGATCCGCTCGACATTGATGAGGCCGAGGTCATTGAGTTTGCGCTTGGTCGCGTCGGTGTAGACCGTGATGCGGTCAGCAAAAAGGAGACGACGCAAGGTCTTCGGAGAATACAGATCGGTGCGGAGGGTGGCGACCGTCTGTATCGTCTTCCCGGCGCTCGGTCGGGCGAGGTGACGGATCAGGCCGATATTCAGTCGGGTCGGAGTGAAGAGATAGTGTGTGATATCGAACTTTGATCGCTGTCTGCGGAGAAAAGTGAAGAGGTTGGCTTTTTCACGGAGTCCGAAATGAGCGGAGCGATAGACCGGCGCGAGATGGGCGCTTGCCGGGAGCTCAGGGAGCGAGGCATCTCGCGTACCGAGGAGAGTCAGTTCATACCCCTCGATGGTCTTACCTAAGAAGTAGGCGAAGTTCTTGGAGGCTTCATCCCACGGCGGGACAATTGGTCGGGTCGCGAGGAGGACGGTCTTCATAGCGCGCGATAGATGGATTCTGCTTTGCCATCATGCGAGACGGTGATCGTGATGCGACCGCTTTGGGGCAGTGCGTCAATTGATGGCACAAGGGTCAGGCTCGCGCTCGGCGTGACTGATACTTCGCCCTCGACGAGCGTCCGGTCTTCGGCAGAAACGGTATATTGGAAACGCTCGGCCGCCGTGTGGTTGGTGATGATGAAGGACAGATCGTCCGGTGTTTCTGGCACGGCAAAAGCGAGGCTCCACCAGTCTTTGTCCTGATCCGGATCCAGGCCACGTTCGTTCACCGAAAACAGGTACGCTGCGGAAAGCGCGAACAGAAAAAAAAGGCTTACAACGAGGCATTTTTCAGTCATAGAATCTCCTTTATTATAGCCGTTTTCGGCTTCACTTTCTAGTCTGTTCGTTGACGTGAGCCACGCACCTCTCTATCATGCCCATACTGATACATTCCTGATGAATCAAGACACTAGCCCAATGTTTAAAAAGATCCCGGTCACCATTCTGACCGGCTTCCTCGGCGCGGGCAAGACGACACTCCTTAATCATATCCTCCAGACGAAGACAGAAGAGAAGATCGCGGTCATCGTGAATGAGTTCGGCGCGGTCGATATCGACGGCGCGCTGGTGGCCAGCGGCGAAGAACATCTGGTCACTCTCGACAATGGCTGTATCTGCTGCACGGTACGAAATGACCTGGTCGAGACGCTGACCGACCTCCTCCGGCGCAAACTCGAGATCGATGGTGCGGAAAAGCTCGTGTTTGACCGTGTTGTCATCGAGACCACCGGCCTCGCCGATCCCATCCCGCTCATTCAGACCTTTATGACAGACGAGGTGCTCATGGCGGCCTACGAGGTCTCGGCCATCGTGACGGTGGTCGACATGGTGCATATCGCGAAGCAGCTGGGGTACCTCCCGGTCGCAGCCGAGCAGATCGCACTCGCGGATCTCATCCTTCTTTCTAAAACTGATCTCCTACCGGAAAGTCAAGACCGAAAAGGACGAATACTGGAAATTGAAGCGAAGATCCGTGCCATCAATCCTGCCGCGCCGATCGTGGCGACTACCATGGGCGTGATACCGAATGCCGAACTCTTCCGCGAGCGCCGGTTCTTTGCCGCGCCCGACATCACATATGAACATACTGGTCATGATCACGCGGACCATGATCATATCGGCGGGATATCGAGTGTCGTCCTACGGACCGACACGCCGATCGATATCGACCGGCTCTATAGCTGGATCGGGGAGCTTCAGAACAGCCTCGGGCCGGACCTGCTGCGCTATAAAGGCATCATCTATTCGGACGAGTACCCAGGAAAGCGCGCTATCCTGCAGGGTGTGCACGTGCTCTATACCGTCACCCCAGATCGCGCCTGGCAGAGTGACGAAAAGCGCGAATCCATCATCGTCATCATCGGCCAAGACCTCGACCATGAAGGAATAGAACAGGGATTCAAAGGAGTTGATAGCTAATTAAGACAAAGAAGAACGGCTCGCTTGATAGCGGGCCGTTGTAGCGTCGGTTGACGCAGTCTATTGCTGCATGGCTACCAGGTGGGTACGAACCTGGCCAGCCCAATGGTGTCCAATTTCACGTAGTGGACATAGATTTTGTGGAGGATGTTCGGAACCTTAATGACGTCATTTCGCCAGTTACGTGATGTCACTGGGTTAATCTCAGCTTGCACGAAGACACCGTTGCCGTACAGGTTGCCGGGACCACACTTTGCCTGAATGTGGACGGTTTCGGGCATGCCAATGACATCAACGAAACAACGCCCGGTGCGGTCGGTTTGACGACGGATTTCGTTCGTGCTTTCAGGAACCTTCGTCCAGTCGTTTCCGACAATCACCCAGCCGTCTTTGACAAAGGCGGCCTGGATGTCCTTGAATGCGAACTCGACTGCGTTTCTGTCGGCTTCCGGACTGGCCAGGCGATAGCTAACGGTGATTTCCGGCATCCCCTTCTTCGAGAGGAGTGCGTAGTTGTCCGTGTCTTCGGCATGCGCGCAGGAAGCGACGAGCGACAGCAGGGTGACGAATAGCGTGGTAAGGAACTTGGACATGGAAACCTCCGATTAGGTTGGTGCCGACGAGGAATTCATCGGACAACACATGGTAGCATAAAACGTGCTATCAGTCAATATAAAAGGGGCTTATTGAAGCCGTAAATTTCACTTATTTTTCGGTTCGTTCAAAGATAGCGGCAGTTTGGCTGGTGTAGAGTTTGGCGAAGGAGTCGGATTTCTCGAACTGCGCCTTGTCGTACTCGGGGTTCACGACCAGATAGCGGACCGCGGTCGTTTTGAAGCAGGCTTCGCCGAAAGCGGTGTTGGGCGTCGAGATCATGGCGAGGGTGCAGCGCTCGCGGCGATTGCCGCCTTCCTCGTAGCGGCCGAAGAGTCCTCGTGAGAGTGGGTAGCCATAGTCCCGCGCGAAGAAAAGCTTCATCCAGGCGTCAGCCGAGAGGTAATTGTGGTCCTTCAAGATCATCTCGCCATCGGTATGAGCAGCGAGGTAGCTCGTGGCGGCAAAGGTCTGGACGAGTTCCTTCGAGCGGTCTTTGGAGGTGAGTGAGCTCGCATTGTCGAATGAGCCAGAGCCTACGAGAAAAACAGTGATGGCTGTGAGTGTGATGGCCCGTAGGGAAACGGGGAGCATCGCACGCTGCCAGAGCGCGGCAGTCAGCCAGGCGAGAGCGAAGGCCGCCGCGAGGGCGGTCGGATAAGCGAGGTAGCTGCCGATGCGGCTCGATGAGATATCGAGGAGGAGGAGATGTGGGTACATGGCCATGACGAGGAGGATACCGCCCCAGCCGATGACAAACCCGCTCTCGATCGGTCGGCGGTGGAGTACGAAAGCAGCGAGTATCAGGCCAAAGACTCCGAGCGCGACTTTTCCCATGCCGATGGAGTTCGAGACCTGGAAGAAGGAAAGCCCGGTGCGCGTCGTTTTGGTCGGGGTGCCGATAGCGGAATCGATCGCGGCGGTATCGAGATAGGTCGGGAGCAGGGCGAATCCCATGAAGAGTCCGGCGAGGAGGAGGACTGATAGTACTGCTGGAGAGAAAGCGAGGCGAAGCCAATCACGGAGGAAGTTACGCTTGCTCATCATGAGGCCGAGCGCCGTGATGGCGATCGTGCCAGCGAGGATGAATGCCAGGACAAGGGTCGAGAGATGATGAGTGTAGGCGAGGATGAACGCGAAGAACAGCCCAACCGCGATGAAGACCGAACGTCGCTCATGGAGCCCACGATAGAAGAGGAGTAGCACAGCGGGGATGAAGAGATTACCGAAGAGATTGCCGACAACGCCGCCGGTCACGAATTTCGCCTGGGGTGAGGCCAAGGCGAAGAGCGGCCCGAGGATGAGGAGTGCAAAGAGCGCAACATACTCGGGACGGATGTCTTTCTCGAACGGCTGCGCGACGCGAAACGCGAGCGCCGTCACCGCGAGGACGGAGAGGAGATTGATGATGTGCAGGAAGAGAATCGGGAACGCGCTCATGAAGTCGAGGCCCGAAAGTTCGGAGAGAAATGCGAGCGGGAGATGCTCACCGATGATGAAGTCAGCGATGCCGCGTGGAGGGGCGACGGTCGCGATGCCAGTCGCTGGATCGACGACGATCTCGATTTTTTCGTAGTTTGGGAGGGCTTTGGTCTCGCGGATCATCTCGGACCAGTAGACATGATGGCCGAGGTCGGTCGCGGTGGGGAGGATGTTTGGCGCGAGATATATGGTACGAATGAGAAGGGTCAACGCAAAGAGCACGAAGAAAATACGAAGGCCGTTTTTCGTGAAAGTCGGCACGGGATCGTTTATAGTCCCGGCAAGGGGCTTCTTCGCCCAGAGTATCGCTCCACCCAAGAGGATAAGGAAGACAAGTGAACTGCCGACATACGGGAGCGAGAGCGGGAGACCGAACCGTCCGAGGAGGAGCATGATGAGATCGATCGCTGCGAGGCTCGTGATGAAACCAAAGACGATCTCTTCTAATCCAGAGAACGTACGGCCGAATATCGCCCGCCACCAGATGAGACCGGGGACGAAGAAAGCGCCGGCGAGAGCGATGAGAAAGGAAAGTGTGTGAAGGAGGGCGTCCATGGAATTAGTGTGTATTCGTTACGCTTTTCATGAAATCCTCGAGAAGCGCAGCATAGCGCTGGCTGATGATCGACCAATGAAAGTGTTCCCGTGTATAGCGAGCCGATCGTTCGCCGAAAGCCTGACGTTTCTGCTCATCAGTGAGGAAGGTGTTGATTTTCTGCACGAAGTCCACGGCATTTCCCGCCTCGGCAAAGACGCCGTTCTCACCATCCACGACAGCTTCCTGAAGTCCTTCCAGACGGGAGACGACGATCGGGAGGCGGGAGATGCTCGCTTCGAGGACAGAAATACCGAACCCTTCCATGGTCCCTGGGACGGGGATATTGGGCGCGACGGCGACATCGGCTGTGTGGAGGAGGAGTTGGACGTCTTTTCCGGGAAGGTTTGTGAGGAGGATGACCCGATCCTGCAGACCAAGCTCTCGGACGGCCTGTTCGCAGCGCGGGAAGAAACTCATGTCACCTGGGACGCCTTTTTTGGCGACTCCACCCGCAGCGACGAAGAGCACTGACGCGGGGAGCTTCGGCACGACATTTCGGATAAACCATTCAACACCCTTGTGTTCGACGAAGCGCCCCAAGCGGAGGATGATCTGCCGGCCGGCGATGTCTTTTCCGAGGAGTGTCTCGAGTGCCGCTCGCGTGTGTTCATGTCTGACTACGAAAGCATCTGTGTCAATTCCATTGGGAACGACGAAACAGCGCTCAGCCGATAATCCGACGGAGAGCGCGACACGTTTGGTCTCTTGGCTGACACAGATCGCGCCAGTGAGCGAACGGAGGGCGGGGAGGTTCAGACGGGCATACACATGAGCGAGCCAGCCGGACTTTCTTGCGAAGGTCAGGTCGAGGCCATGGAGCACGGAAACGATCGCTTTTTTCGAATTGAAACATTTGGCGATGAAACCGATCGGGGCCAGGACGCCATCACCGAGGAGGAGGATATCGTGGCGCGGCAAAAGCCAGAGGACGCGGAAAAGCGCCCATGGGAGGAAAACCGGGAGAAAGGATTTCCCACGGCGGTTGGCGATGAGGGTCAGCTCGCATCGATCCCCGAGAAAACGGGCGAGGTCAGCATTCTGCTGCTCGATACCGCCGATGGTCGGTGGGAACGCACGTGAGACGAAGAGAATCTTCATAAAAGCTTTTCGCTTGTAGCTTTTCGCTTGTAGCTCCTGAAGAATCCGATGTTTCCTCCTAACAGCTATCAGCTAATAGCTAGAAGCTATTTCTGGTACTTGTCTTTTTTGATTGTGTAGAGCAGGTCTTCGGTCAGTTTGCGGTTGGACTTGATCATGTCGGCGATGAAGGCGAAGACGAGGAGCTGCATGCCGATGAGGAAGGTGACACTACTGAAGAGGAGATAGTTGAGGTAGGGCGTCACTTTCAAGCCGTGGGAGAAATACTGATACAGGAAAACGGAAAATGAGAGGAGCGCAAGCACAATGAGCACCAGCCCGGGGATGCCGAAGAATTTCATCGGCCGGACATCACGGACCGCTTTGACGATGATGCGGGCGCTATTGTTCACGAAACTATAGACACTCTTCACGATCTTGGACTTCCGATCAGCGAAGTAGGTGACCTGGACTGGTATCCAGACGACACGCAGATTTTTTCCGATCGCATCGATGATAGTTTCCTGGGTATAGGTGAAGCCGGTCGGGTTATTCAGCCGGAGGAGCGTCTCGCGGCTGTGGGCCCGGAAGCCACAGGTGAGGTCGGTGGTCTTCACATTGAGGAAAGAACCGACGAGGGAGGCACCGAGACGATTGAAGAAGTCCTTGATCCAGGGGATATTTTTTGCGCTCGACTCTGAAAATCGATCACCTACGACCATATCCGCTCGATTGTTCAAAATCGGATCAATCAGTTTCTGAATTTCCTTCGCATCGAATTGCCCATCGGCGTCGATGTTCACCATGATGTCCGCACCTTCCTTGAGGGCGTTTTCACTGGCCGTGGCGAACATGACTCCCAGCCGGCGATTGATACCATGGCGGAGAACAAAGTCAGCACCCGCTTCCTTGGCGACATCCGCCGTCCGATCCGACGATCCGTCATCCACGACCTGGACAAAGGCCTCGTCGATGCCGGTATAACTCCTCGGCATATTGCGGATCGTGTTCCCGATGACGGACTCCTCGTTGTAAGCGGGGATGTTGATGATGAGACGCATAGTTTATTTTTTATGGATGAGGAGCTCCAGGTCGAAGCATTGCCACTGGCACTTTTCCTTCGCACCCTCCAGACCAGTCTTCACAAGATCGTTCTGGCACTGGCGGAGCACTTTCTCGCACACGGCTTTGCGGTCAGAGAAATATTCCCAGTTCACGCTATAGCCCATGAAGGTGAGCGCGAAATACACCACGACGGCCATACCCGCGAGCCAGATTAACAATCGCACGAGGCCGAAGATCATAGTGGTTAGGCGCGGCCGATGCCGTGATAACGGATCCCGTGACGGGCGAATTCGGCCTTGCTGAAGGCGTTCTTCCCATCGATGAACACCTTCACCCCGTGCTGTTTCAGGAGTTCCGGCGTGATGCCTTCACGGAACTCACGGTGGTCAGTTGCGAGGATCACGGCGGTTGATTTCTTCAGGAATCCAGCGAGCGTCTTTTCCGTCGAATGAGCCGGGACATGCGGGTCATGGGTGATGACATTTGCCTTGTGCTGCTTCAGCGCCGAAATGATTTTCAGCGCCGGGGATTCACGGAGATCATCGATGTTGGCCTTGTAGGCGACCCCGAGGACACCCACGGTCGTGCCATTCACTGCCAGCTTTTCATCGTTCAGCGCGTCTTGGAGCAGCTCGACGGCATACGCAGGCATGCTGTTGTTGATCTCGCGAGCGATTTTCAGAAAGCGGTGATCGAAGCCAGACTGCTTGGCGCGTTCGATGAGGTAGTAGGGGTCGACGGGGATGCAGTGGCCACCGACACCACAGGAAGGGTAATGCGCCAGGAAAGCGAAGGGCTTGGTCGCCGCGCCATCGATGACGTCTTTCGTGTCGATACCGAGGACGTCGAAGGACTTGGCCAGCTCATTGACGAAAGCAATATTGATATCGCGGAAGGAGTTCTCGACGATCTTCACCGCCTCGGCTTCTCGGATGGACTTCATCGGTCGGATTTCTCCGTCGACGATGGATTGATAGAAGTCGAGCGCCTTGGCGAGACCGGCTGCATCAAAGGAGCCGACGACCCGCGGGATATTGGTCACATTCCACTTAGCATCACCAGGATTAATCCGCTCCGGACAGTGAGCGATGAAGACGTCCTTGCTGACTTTTTTGCCCTGCTTCTCGAAGATGGGTCGGACGATTTCTTCGGAAACACCCGGGTTGACGGTGGATTCCAGGACAACCAGCGCGCCTTTCTTGGCCTGGCGGGCGACAAGCTCGGAGGCACTGATAACGGGTGTGAGGTCGGGATAATACGATTCATCGACGGGAGTGGGGACGCAGATGAGGAAGATATCAGCCTTTTTGAGTTCTTTCTCGTCCGAGGTGGGGCGGAATTTGAAGTGGCCGATGTTTTCTTTCAGGAAGGGGTCTTCGATCGGAGAGACTCCTTTTCGGAGAAGCGCGATCTTTTCCTTACTCGTATCGAAGCCGATCACATCATAGCCACGCTCGCTCGCTCGCAGAGCCAAAGGGAGTCCGACATAGCCGAGACCGATGACTGCGACTGTTTCCTTCTTCGCCATAGACAGAGAATAAGAGTGAAAGTTAACAATGCCCGTATTCTACGGAAAAATGGCTTGTTTGACAAGTTGTACTGGCTTCATCCGCCCTCTGGACAAGAGTGGAAAAAGATGCTATTATGCCCTGTCCGATGGGATTTCCTCGTCGGTATGACAAAGGAGGTTTTAAGATGGCGAAAGATCTTGGTTTCGTTAAGCTGCGTAAGGGGAAGGAAAACCTGATTCTGGAAATCCACCCCATTAGTTCCATGCAAGTCGTATGTCACCGGTTTCTGCAAGACACGCCCCACTTGATGCAAGTGGAAGTCGGGTCGCATATCTTTCCCGTCCCAATTGAAACCGTCAGGCGTCACTTGACGCTGGGGCAGATGGTGAGTGGGTACTTCGTTACCTACTGCGGGTCTTTGACTGATCCAGTCTGTGTCTCATCTGATTTCTTTCCGACGCCTGAGCCGTCAGTGGACTAGTGGTCCAAGGCTCTCGTAAATTCGCCCTCGTTGCATTGCAGCGGGGGCAATTCTTTTTTGTCCTACATTGGCTTTCCCTTGGGGGAAGGGTAAGATAGCGGTAGAGCTATCAAAGGTTTACGTATGTTTCTCACTGATCCAATCTTTCGGGCGATCGAGCGGGCCACCGCGCTTCATCATGGCCAGATACGCCGCGTGACGGGTGTGCCGTATATCGTCCATCCGTATGCGGTTGGTTTTCTCTTGGCGCATTTCACGGACGACGAGTCGGTCATCATCGCTGGGCTCCTGCACGATGTACTCGAAGACGTGCCGGGCTATACGCGGGAAATTCTCGAGAGTGAATTTGGAACAGCAGTGGCACAGCTGGTATCGGAAGTGACAGAGGACAATGCTATCTACGAAGAACATCCGGAATTGCCTCATCCCGACCGCGTCCGGTTGAAGAAAGCAGACTATCTCCGTCGCCTCGCGGATGATTCAGAAGGGGCGCTCTTGATCGCGGCGGCGGACAAGATTTGTAATGCACGCTCCTTCCTCGCTGAGTACCCGAAACTTGGTACACATTTTTGGGCCAAGTATCATGGGACGCCCGAACGCTATCTCCTCTTTTCACGAGCGGTGAACGCAATTATCCAGGAGAAGCTCGCGCATCCGTTGGCCGAAGAGCTTGATCGAGTGACAAAGCTAGCCGAGACCCTTATCCGGGAAACTGAAGAAACAGTATGAAAATCGGCATCAATGCCAATTATTTCCAGAAGCCCTCAACGGGGATCGGCGTCGTCACGCGCGAATTCATGCGGGCACTGGCGGATCTGCCCGAAGGGAAAACGCATGAGTGGATATGGTATTACGAGGGTGAAGTGCCGGCCGGGCAGTGGCCAGGCAATTGGCGTTTTGAAAAGGTATCGACCTGGTGGACGCGCGACGATATCCCACATCGGTACTTGTGGG
>JBATNG010000011.1:0-64960 GCA_049290235.1 Candidatus Moraniibacteriota bacterium
ATAAGCATTCTCATGTAACCAGCTCGTCCATAGGAATGGACTTCGTAATGGTTCCATTCCTCCCCGCACTCTTGACCGGCTATGTGATGGCCGTCCAAGAAGTGCGGGGTTTCCTGGTAGTTAAAAAGACCTGGAATTTCCAGGCCTTTTTGTTTTTTTGAGCTGGCTGGTAGATGCGGTTAGAACTGAAGTTTTCAAAGTTAGTGGTATTGAAAAAACTCAACCGCCAAGGCTCCGTGGGAGCGATGGCGGCGTTCAGGAGCACAGCGCGACTGGCTGGCTAGATGTGCTTCCTGAGCCTGATAGAAGGCAACATCAGATCAGGAAATCGCCCGGTAACCCGTTCGATCAGTCCTACTCGCGCCGGCGCTAACATCGGGTTCATGACCCATAGGTCGGACAAAATCACACTGACGTCAGCCTGGCTCGGGGAACTGAATTTGATCCACTCCAGGATACCCACGATAGCCCAGTAGGCCGGGCTTTCGTTGGAAGCCAGTTGATCCAGCGGGATTGTCCGCAGCATCATGAGACCCACCTGGAGCATTTCCCCTGGGACTTGGCCACTGTTGCGGCACAGCCAAAAGGCGGTTGCCTTCCTATCCGCAAGCTTTCCTGGCATCGAAGACCAGCCTCCAATGCCAAGTGCACCAGCAGGGGCAAGAAATTGAGTCATATCGCTCTCCAAAGGACGGTTATCACGACACCTCGTGACTAGGGTTCATAATTTTCTTGAACAAAACATACTAGCATTTTTTCTAAGGTTTGTCCACTCTCAGCTCGACTGTCTTTAGGGGTAATAAAAAACAAGGCTCGGGTGAGCCTCATTTTTAATGGAGCGGGTAACGGGAGAGTCTCACTCGTCCTTCGGACTCTTTGAGAACCCCTGCCTACCGGCAGGCAGGCCTTTCCCGTTCTCCTCCAATTTTCGATCCAAACAAAAGAAAAAAGGATCAGCGCAAGACCAATCTTTTTTCTTTGATTGAGCCAGCGTGTCCGAGATGTTCGAACTGAGATTGGCTTTGGATAGGGGATTGGGAGATCGGTTACTATAGTATCACTAACTTTATCTCATTGTCCCTTGTTCAGATACTTCTTTAAAAAATCTTCTCGTGAAATGTAAGCCCTTCGCTTGAGGCCGCTCTCGATTGTTTCATCATCAATCGTAAATCCGAACCTCTCAACAGCACGTGGGCGCCTTGCTACCATGAGAGAATCGCCTTCAATAAGGTTTATTTCTGGGTATTCTTGTACAATCTCTGCAAGCTTTTGCATGGCTTCTTTGAATTTAGAAAGTATCTGCTCATCCCGTTTCTCAGGCACCTGGTTGACATAAATATGAATAAATATTCTATCCCCAGATAACTCATATGAGACAACTTCATTTAGCGCTATGAATTCTTGCTTCCTTTCTCCCTCATCAAGAAATGATTCAGGATCACTAAATTTCTTATCGACGATCGGTTTAAAGAGCTGGAAGATCGCTTCAACAAACTCGTCCTTAGATTCAATTTCAGCACATGCCTCAAGTCTTGAGAGAAATCCCTCTTTCTCTTGGATTAAGGGCGTTATTCCTTCGAGCGTAGACTTGATATACGCAACCCTTTCACTACTATTTTTAAAGGTCTTAAATGTTTCTTCAATACCAGCTTTTGAGGCTCGATAAAATTCATTTCTTCTTTTCTCATCTTCGGAGACCACAGGGCTCTCGGATGAAGGGGTTGGAAATTCTTTCATAAACTTATTCTACCGCAGTTCGACAGTAAATTCCCGGTATAAAAAACAAGGCCTGTCTAAGCCTTGAATTTCATGGAGCGGATAACGGGAGTACCGCATCGTTCATTCGCCGTCACTCATTCACTCTTTGCCCGGGGTGGCGCCAAATGCTCATTTGTTCGCATCCGTCGACACTCGCCATCGTTTCCTTCCTGCTGAAAGGAAACTCGTCTCGCTCCCACCCGTTCGACTCCCTATCAACCCAGGAAATAAAACAAGCGCCCGATTGGACGCTTGTTTTATTTTTGAGCGGGTAACGGGAGTCGAACCCGTATCTTGACCTTGGCAAGGTCACATAATAGCCGCTATACGATACCCGCCTACGGCGGGCACCTGCCCGAATTGCTACGCAAATGCGTTGCAGGCGAGGATCCGCTTTGGCATTTTTCTCACTGACACAATCTACCTGATTTTATACATTCCCACAATACCCAGTGGGTCCGGATGGATTCGAACCATCGACCAAGCGATTATGAGTCGCCTGCTCTAACCGCTGAGCTACGGACCCAAACAATAACCGCTAACCTGTAACCGACCACCTACAACAATTCGGGCGAGATGCCAATGACTCTTGTTGTTGGTTATAGGTTGTGGGTTGTAAGTTACTATTGGTGCCGGGGGGCAGAATTGAACTGCCGACGCAAGGATTTTCAGTCCTTCGCTCTACCACTGAGCTACCCCGGCGAAACATAACTATTATCCCGGAACCACCGAAAAAAGCAATCTTTTTTGCTCTGACTGCCGGCTTTCCGGTGGTGGGCAGTAGAGGACTCGAACCTCTGACCCCCTCGGCTTGCCACGTACCAAAATGACTGGCCTGTGGACGATGCTGGACTCGAACCAGCGGCCCTCTCGGTGTAAACGAGATGCTCTAACCAACTGAGCTAATCGTCCGATTTTAGTACGGGGTGAATAAGCGAGGGCTCCCCGCCCGTACCAAACGGTACGTTCGGGCGGGTAACCAACTGAGCTAACTGCCCGTCTCACTATCGTACCGAGGCTTCCCCAAAAAAGAAAGCTGGTCAATCAAGTACCAGCCTTCTTCCTTTGTGCCCAAGAGAGGACTCGAACCTCCAATCCCTTGCGGGAACTAGCACCTCAAGCTAGCGCGTATACCAATTCCGCCACCTGGGCCTATTGCTCACCTACAACCTAAAACTTACTACCAACTACCGAAAAGGGCAATAGAAAAGGAGGGTTTGCCCCCTCTATCTGGTACGAGGTTCCTACTTTGACTTCAGCTCTTCCGGGGCCAGATCCTCAGCCGTCAACTTGGCGGCTGCCTTCACTTCCTTTACCACGTCCTTCGCATCCTTGCCGGAACGACCGATTTCGAACGGGACTTCTTTCAATTTCTTACCAATGACCTTGGCTGATTTGGTCCGGACAAAGTACAGTTTACCACGCCGAGCCTTGGTCCTCTTCACGAGCTCGATCGACTCAACCTGTGAAGAAAGCAAGGGGAAGATGAGCTCGACGCCGATACCCGAAGATACCTTGCGCACGGTCACAGTCCGAGATGAGCTTTGCCCGCCTTTGATAGCGATGACCATACCCTGGAACATCTGAATACGAGTCTTCTCGCCTTCCTTGATCTTGCGACGCACCTTCACCACGTCTCCGGCTTGGAGCTCAGGGAGATCAGTCCGCGCGGCGCGAAGGTTGTTGTTGAATTCGACAAGTTTCTTGTGCATAGCGGTGTGGATCGCCCGATGATTTTCGGGGGAATACTAGTGATAAAAAAGAAGCCTTCTATACGCACACAGAAAAGGCTTACTCAAGCGTTCCAATCATATCTCCTTCCTATCTCGGCGTCAAGCCCGTACACCATCCTCGATTGACGTCTGGTCAAGCATTTTCAAGGTATCAGAAAAGTAGCTTGGGAGCGGGGATGTGTAACGAAATTTCTGCTTACCAAGCTGGAAACGGAGCTCGCCAGCATGGAGCAGCTGAAAAGTTGGTTTTAGCGGATCATAGCGATGTTCTTTGAAGCGATACAGTCGATCCCCCACGATCGGATGCCCTAGCGCTGCCAGATGGACACGAATTTGATGAGTTCGACCTGTTTTTGGCTTTATTGAGAGGTAATCATACCCTGTATAACGTGTTTGTAAAGCATATTCTGTGATCGCATCGCGGAGTTCACCACCAAAAAGGCGATTTCCGGCCGGGACAGCTCGCTTCTTCTCTCCCTTTATGCGACCGATCGGGAGATCGATACAGCCGCTTGGTTCACTCATATTGCCATACACCAGGGCAAAGTATGTTTTCTCAATGTTTCGTTCCTGAAAGAGCTTCTTTAGAGCCTTAAATGAACGGTTTGTCTTGGCGATAAGGATGACTCCGGAGGTGTCCTTGTCGAGTCGGTGCACCATTCCCGGACGTTTTTCATCCTCCCCAATCCCGATGATATGTGGATAAGTCGTGGATATCCAGTCAGAAACCGTCCGCTGGTGGGAATTCCCGGCAGGATGCATCGCGATACCGGCGGGCTTATCCAACACGAGGAACTTCTCCGTCTCAGCGATTACCCGTGGAACTGGGGCACTGTCTGCGGGTATCGCCTTCTTGGACTGTCTCGCCCGCTCTGAAGCCGACAGCTTTATCACCATGCCAGGCTTCAGACGCAGACTCGCCTTCACGACTGTCTTACCATCAATCCGCACCATTCCAGACTGGATGAGATCATGTATGACTGGCCGCGATACCTCGGCGAGAACAGTCATGAGGAACAAGTCGAGCCGTCGGCCGTTGTGCTTTTCCTTTACGAGAATCCTGCTTTGTTGCTCCATGAATGTGTTCTCTGCCCGTTACTCGATACCTCTTCTCTCCGTCCGCACCGAGATGTCCACGCGTTATACCTCAACCGGAGTCATCAGCATGCCACCCTGAGCGAAGGTTGTCAATGCTTCTTGTACTTCTTCCGATCATGTAAATACTATTGGTGGTAGTAATTGTTACTTTTTACATCTGAAGAGTGTGGTTTTCAGCATAATTTCGAGGATATTTGACACCTCCATTTGACCTCTCTATCATGGTGGAGCGTCATCCGATTTTCGGGTCGCGAAATCAAACTCTAATCCATTTTCATACCTCATATGAACCAACAAGAAGGCTGCTGCGGAGGCGGGTGCTGCGACGAGAATACCGCCGAGATGCCAGGGTATTTTCCCGTCATTGGTGAGACAGTGCCGAATCTCGAATTCGACTATTACCATCAGGAAGGATTCCATCACTCACATTTCTCCGATTATCGAGACAAATGGGTTGTTGTGTTTTTCTACCCGGGCGACTTCACGTTCGTATGCCCGACCGAATTGCAGGATCTGGCTGTCAATTACGAGAAATTCACCACACTCGGAGCAGAGATTCTCTCGGTGAGCACCGACTCCAAGCATGTCCACAAAGCGTGGCATGATCAGTCAGTCGCTGTAAAGCAAGTACAGTTCCCGATGCTCGCTGATCCCTCCGGCGACATCTCCGATGCATTCGGGGTCCTCATTCAAGACAGCAAGAATGAAGACTATGGTCGGACCCTGCGCGGCACATTCCTCATTGATCCCGATGGCGTGCTCCAGGCGTATGAGATCCATGCCAACAATGTCGGCCGATCAGCTGATGAACTCCTCCGTAAACTCGAAGCGGCGATTTTCGTCCGCGAGCATCATGGTGAAGTTTGCCCGGCCAGCTGGAAAAAAGGCGCCAAGACGCTGAAGCCTGGCATCGATCTCGTTGGAAAAATCTAATAACAAGCACTGGGCCTTTGGCGACAGAGCGATTGAGTCCGCGGCAAGCACGCGAGAGGCTCAGGAGTGAAGAAGACAAAGGACTCGTGCGCCACATCTATGCCCTACAGCGCCAAAAATTATTCTCACCTCATCGGACTCCCTGGTTTTTCTGACACTCTCCTCAATAATCACTTCACCCTCTACGAGGGCTATGTGAAAAACACGAACGCGCTTTCGGACAAACTGAAGGCGCTGAGTGAAAAAGGAGAGTTTTCGACTCCCGAGTTTGCGGAATTCAAACGACGGTTCGGTTGGGAATGGAACGGCATGCGCCTGCATGAACTGTACTTTGGCAACATGACGAAAGAATCGACTCTGCTCTCGGATGGAACACTCCAGAAGGGTCTCATCGCCACCTACGGCAGCGTCGAGGACTGGAAGAAGAACTTCGTCGGCACCGGCAGCATGCGCGGAATCGGCTGGGTCATCCTCGTCCATGATGCCGAGACCGGTAAGCTCTCCAATGTCTGGGTGAATGAGCATGACCTGGGACACTTGGTCGGCACCACGCCGCTCCTCGTCATAGACGTTTTCGAACACGCCTTTATGATTGATTACGGTTTGAAACGCGCTGACTATATCGAGGCGTTTTTCCGTTCCATCGACTGGAAGATCGTCGAGCAACGACTCAAAGAGCACCAATCATAGATTGTTCGCTCGGTCCATCCATCCCTAATCGACGCACCGCATAACACAAACATATGGCTATCGAGAAAATCCGCCGCCGTGATGGAGAAGTCATTCCCTTTGATCGCAAGCGAATCGAACACGCGATCGAGCTTGCCTGTGATGCCATCGCTATCACTGACAAGACATTCATCCCAGCTGTGACGGATGCGGTTATCCAGGACATGGAGCGCATCTACGGCGAGATATTTGTGAACCGGGTGCCGACGGTCGAAGACGTCCAAGATATCGTCGAGCGTGAACTCGTGAAAGCCAACCACTTCGAACTTGCCAAGGCCTATATCCTCTACCGGCAAGAGCGCAAACAGGAACGTGAGGAGCGCCACGAACGACTCGTGCGGGAATTCGAAGAAAAGACGCTCAAGGTGACCAAGTCGGATGGCTCCAAAGAATACTTCGACGTGAAAAAACTGCGCACCGTATTCGACCGCGCTGCAAAAGGGTACGAAGAGGAGTGTGGTTTCGAGGATTTGATGGATTCGTTCAAGAAAAATCTCGTCGAAGACATCAAGACCTCGGATATCGAGAAACTGCTCGTCAAAACCTGTATCGATCTCGTCACGGTTGAAAACGTCGCCTGGCAAAATATCGCGGCGCGGCTCCTCCTCGGCGGTCTCTACAAGAAAGCAATCAAGAATCGTGGTTTGGCACAGAAGGACATCTACTCGGCCCCGGCTTACAAGGCTCACTTCGATGACTACATCAAGAAAGGGTTGTATTACAAGGATTTCTACCAGCACTACACGGCGGCAGACATCCTCGAAGCCGGCAAGCATCTCTCTCAGGAGTCAGATGAGGGCTATGAGTACACGACGATTGTGTCTTTCATCAAGCGCTACCTCCTCAATCCAAACAAGGCCGTCTATGAGCTTCCTCAGGAGATGTACATGACCGTCGCGCTTTTCCTCGCTATCCCCGAAGCGAAGGAAAATCGGCTCGCGCTGGCACTGAAGATCTATGAGCACTGTTCCAAACAGCGCATCTCGCTCCCGACACCGACACTTCTCAACGCTCGGACGAATTACCATCAACTTTCCAGCTGCTTCAAGATCAATGTCGATGATGATTTGCGCGGCATCTACCACGCGGTGGAGAACATGGCGCAAATCTCGAAATTCGGCGGCGGCGTCGGCGTCTATCTCGGTAATATCCGAGCCCGAGGCGGCGCCATCCGTGGCGTGAAGGGGATGTCGGGCGGTGTCAATCCATGGATCAAGGTCATCAACGACACGGCCGTCGCTGTGAATCAACTCGGCAGTCGGCTCGGAGCAATCTCGGTCACACTCGATTTCTGGCATCTCGATATCTATGACTTCCTCGACCTGCAGACGGAAACGGGCGATATCCGCTCAAAGGCATTCGATATCTTCCCCGCGGTTTCGGTGCCGGATATCTTCATGCGCCGCCTCCGCGACGGGCAAAGTTGGACTCTCTTCGATCCGAATGAGATCAAAAAACTCTATGGGAAATCGCTCCAAGATCACTTCGGGAAAGAGTTCGACCATTTCTATGAAGAGTTGGAACGCGATGAACGTCTCACGATGAAGAAATCGGTTGACGCCAAAGAGCTCTTCAAGAAATTCCTGAAGACAACGGTGGAAACCGGTATGCCATATGTTTTCTTCCGGGATACCGTGAACCGACTCAACCCAAACAAACACGCCGGCAACATCTACTCGACCCAGCTCTGCACCGAAATCTGCCAGAACACATCCGCCTCGAAATTTATCGAGGAGACGATCGAAGATGGCAAGATCGTCCTCCGCTACGAGCCGGGCGACCTCGTCGTCTGCAACCTGGCCTCTATCAATGTCGCGACGGTCCATGAGCCGGCCGTTATCGCTGATACGTTCCCTGTCCTCATGCGTATCCTCGACAATGTCATCACCCTCAACTTCTATCCCATCAAGGAAGCCGAGCGGACCGCCAAGCGCTATCGGTCTGTCGGAGTGGGGTATCTCGGGCTCGCCGAATACCTCGCCACACGGAAAATCGCCTACGATTCTGAAGAAGCCCGCCTGGAAGTCGATCGGCTCTTCGAGCGGTATGCGTTCCACACCTATCGGGCTTCCGTCGACCTTGCCAAAGAGCGTGGTGCTTATGAACTCTATCCGGGGAGCGAGTACTCGAAAGGCATACTGCTCGGTCGCGATCTCGCCTGGTATGAGAAGAACACCCCGTTTGCAGCCGAATGGCGCCAGCTTTTCACCGATATGAAAGCGACCGGGGTGCGCTTCGCCTATCACACTGCTCCCGCCCCCAATACCTCGACTGCTGGTGTCGTCGGCACCACCGCCGCACTCCTCCCGATCTACAAGCGCTACTTCGTCGAGACCAATCTCTCCGCTCCGACGATCCGTGTCGCCCCCAAGCTCTCCAAGGACAATTTCTGGTTCTACAAGGAGTATATCCACATGGACATGGCCGAGGTCATCAGCATGATCGCAGTCATCTACAAGTGGGTCGACCAGTCCATCAGCTTCGAGTGGATGATCGATCCGGAACGCGTCAGTCCGGCCCAACTCTATGGCTACTATCAGCAGGCTTGGGAGAAAGAAATCAAAACCGTCTACTATGTCCGCAGCCTCTCAGGAGAAGTGAAGGATGGCTGTGTCAGCTGCTCAGGATAATTTAGCCAGCGACCCACAACCCACGACCGACAACGAGCGACATATTTTTATCCTATTGTTGGTTTCGTGTTGTAGGTTATAAGTTATAAGTTATAACAACTATGATCGAGACACTGCAGCGTAATCCGCTCTTCAATCCCGAGGGGGACGATACCGTCGAACACCGTTCAATCATCAAGGGTGCGACGACCGGGCTCTTCAATCTGAATGCGGTCAAGTACCCCTGGGCGAAGTCACTCTACCAAGTCATGGTCGGCAATTTCTGGGTACCCGAGAAAGTGTCGGGGCTGAAAGACGACGCTCGCACCTTTCACAGCGAGCTCACCCCGGAGGAACAACGGGCCTACAAGGGTATTATCTCCTTCCTCACCTTCCTCGATTCGATTCAGACCGTCAATCTGCCGCACTTCTCAGACTATGTCACCTCGCCCGAAGTCAATCTCATCCTCTCCATTCAGACGTATCAGGAGGCCATTCACTCCCAATCCTATGCCACTATCCTCGAAACCGTCGTAGACTCGAAGGAGCGCGATGAGATCTATTATTTCTGGCGCACTGATAAGGTTCTCTTGGAGCGCAACCGCTACATCGGACAAATCTACCAAGACTTCATCGATACTCCAACCGATCAGACTTTCTTCCGCGGCATCGTGGCGAACTTCCTCCTCGAATCCCTCTACTTCTACAACGGTTTCGCTTTCTTCGACACGCTCGTCGACCACATGAAGATGCTCGCGACCGGCCGGATGATCGCCTATATCCGGCGTGACGAATTGACTCACGTCACCATCTTTGCCAATCTCATCCGCGAGATCCGCAAGGAATTCCCCGCCCTCTACGACGAAGCCCTGCTCAAGGAGATGATGACGGAAGCTGTCCGACAGGAAATCGACTGGTCGAAACACATCCTCGGCAACCGGATTCCCGGCATCAATGGCGAAACCACCGAGGGCTACACCCAGTGGCTGGCGAATAACCGCCTGGCCATGCTCAATATCGATCCCTTGTACCCTGAGGCAGTCGTAAATCCCTACAAGCATCTCGACCGGCTCCAGGACCCAAATGCCGACAAGGGGAACTTCTTCGAGACGACGGTTGTTAACTATACCCAGTCCACGAGCATGAATGGCAGCTGGGACTTCTAGAGCCCCGTCCGTCTTGAGCCTTTCAGCCCGCTTCCAAGAAGTGGGCTTTCTGTTTCTCCCCGAAAAGCGTGTATAATGAGGAGGAGAAGAAAAACCTATGAAAAAAAGTTTCGCTATTTTCGTTTTTAGTTTCGTGATTGCCCTTGTGCTCTCATATGCCACCACCGAAACCGCAGCTGCAGCCGTTGCCGGAGAGCAATGCGTGAGCGGTGGTGGTATGGGCATGTCAGAGCGAGCTGGGACCTGTCGACCCAACTCTGGCAATGGCACCTTCTGCCAACCAAATGAGGATGAAGCCGGTATAGGTAACTGCATTGATAGAAGTAGTGGGATGGCTTTGCGTTGTTGCGCCTTGCAACCTTCGGCAAATGCCTGTAGCAGCAGTAGCAATAATGGAATCTGTGTCGCAGCCGATTATTGTACCAGCCGCGTCGCAGGCAATCCGTCCTGCCTGCCAAGTACAACAGAGATCTGCTGCATCCGCAGCGCTGTCAGACCGCCCAATACGACCCCAACCAGCGGATCAGGAATGCTGATCGAAACGAATATCTGTACGAGTAATGGCGGGTCATGTGACTCGAGTTGTTGGACTGCCACGCACCAGATTACCGTCGGCACGTGCCGCACCGGCGGAGAGTGCTGTGCTCGAACTGCTGCGGTCGCTGCCGCCATAAATACAGCTAACGTGAACACTACTATCTCAGATCCCGTGCTCCGAGCACAGGCGCTCGCGGCTGTCGATCGAGGTGTCGGCAATCTGTCAACCGTATTCGGTGCCAATATGGGGAATTACCAGCTGCTGGAACAAATCCCCGGGTCGAGCGAGACGGTAGGACGGCTCGATACCTATCTGCGCGACATCTACATCTTTGCCTTTTGGGCGGTCGGCATTGCTGTCGTCTTCATGCTCACGATCGGTGGCTTCATGTACCTGACCTCGGCCGGCAACACCTCGCGGATGGAGAGTGCCAAGACGGTCATCTTTGACGCGATCCTTGGTCTCGTCCTCGCCCTCGTCGCCTGGCTCTTCCTCTATGTGATCAATCCGGACCTGGTGAATCTCAACTTGCGGGCGGTTTCCATCACCCCGATTTCTTCGACCGCCGCTCCAGCAGCCACGACACCGACTCCAGGTGTTCCGACTACCCCATCAACAGGAGCCACTGGATGTGGGGGACTTGCGACTCGCGGCATATCTCCTAGCCAATGCGGGGACGCCTCTCCGCAGTTGTCTGATTTGTTGGCCTGCATACAAAGCCGTTATCCAAGTGCACAAGTAAACAGCATCTCGGATTCAGCTGGTTTCAGCCAATGCAAAAATAACTGGACAGATCCTGTTTGTGCGCATGGTCGAACATCATGTCACTATGGCGGAGGAAGCTCTAAGACTGCCCCGGAGTGCCAAAGATCCCATGGTGCTGACTTGAGTACTCGGAATGCCAGTGGAGGGGTTGATGGAAATATCGCGACGGCCATCATGGCTGCCGCTCAAGCCTGCGGCGGGAGAGTGAATAATGAAGGGGATCATATCCATGTGAGTACGCAGACAAGTTGCTGCACCCTATAGACATTGATCCCGTTAGTCATTTTTGAGATTTTTCGTGAAAAAGCTGTTCATCATTTCTGGCTCATTCTTTCTTCTCGTCCTCGTTTTCCTCGTGGTGTACAATTTCGCATTCAAACACAATACGTCCGATCCGGTCGCGGACCCAGTAAAGAAAGAAGCCGTGGAGAAAAAACGTGAGGCTGAAGCCGAGACCGTCACACGCTCGGTCGCGTTCCAACAGATCATCCCCGAGAGCGTCCTTCAGCCAGTGGCCGGAGAAAACAGCCTGTTCTACTATTCCGCCCGCGATCAGGCGTTGAAGGAAGCCAGCCTCGATGGCAAAGATCCCGCCGTGCGACTCGGGCAGCTGCCAGGGGCCCCGACGCGTATCGTCTGGTCACCGAACCGCACCAAGGCGATGCTCCTCATCAAAGGAAGTGACGGTGACTTGTGGTACTATGCTGATCTCCGCAATCAGATCACCACTCCCCTGAAGAGAGAGATGTCACGGCTCACCTGGACCAGTCTCGGTGACCGGATTTATTACCAGTTTACCGATCCAGTCAGTGGCCTGCGATCGCTCAATATCTCGCAACCGGACGGTTCGAATTGGAAAAAACTCACTGATCTCGGTACCGAGGACCATTTTCTGAGCGCCATCCCTCAGTCGAGTGTCGTCGCGGTGTGGCCCAAGACGGATGGAAACCGTGAGAGTGCGCTCGAGGTCATCAATATCAATGGTGAGAACCGCCACACCATTCTCGCTGGACGTTTCGGAGCGGATTTCCTCTGGTCACCGGACGGCCAGCGGATATTGGTGCAGAGTGTGACCGAACGGGGCGGACATACGCTCGCACTCGGGCTAGTGGATGCAAGCGGAAGCGGCTACCGGAACTTGCTTTCTCCGACCCTCGTGTCAAAAGTTGCCTGGTCGAAAGACCACGAGACATTTTACTATGCGCTCCCCGGAGCCTTTCCCGCCGAAGCCGTCCTTCCGAACGACTACTTTGCCAAGCCGCTCTACAGCACCGATACTTTTTGGAAAATGAATATCCGAACCGGTAAGAAAGAACGCCTGGTGCCGCTCGACGAAATGACCGAGGCCTTTGATGCGACCGATCTCTTTCTCGCCCCGACTGAAACGGACCTGTACTTCACCGATCGCGTTTCAGGTAAGCTCTATCGTATTACGCTCTAGTCGAAGAGCTCCTGCGAGAAACCCGAGCGATCCCCACACGGCCAAAGCAAGGTCGTTTTTCATATAGGGCGTATCAACCAAACCATAGGTGAGGTAGAACACGATAAGTGCCCCTCCCAGCGCCCCACACCAAGGCATCGACGCTCGTCCCCCCAGCTGCCATGACCGCCACGCGGCGATCGCCACGATCACGACACAACCGAGCCAGCCGCCGAGAGTGAGGAGCCCGCCTTCGATCAGGAAGTGGAGGTACAGATTGTGTGGCGTTGGCACCGCCCATTCGAGGTACGGCGGAAAAAAGCGCTGATAGTCGAGATATCTCTCTTGGAAATGACCCATCCCGATGCCCCAAGGGAAAGAATCAGTGGCGATTTTCGAGGCCGCCTGCCAGATCATGACACGCGATGCGAGCGAAGACCGTTCGCTCCCGGAGACGAGTGACTCCCACTTCGCTGACCCGCTTTCGTGCGCGATCACTCCCCCGACCAGTCCAGCGATACCGAGACCGACGCACAGCATCATGCGAAATGATACTGATGGCCGGCGGAGCCAGAAGAACACCGCCGCCGCGACTCCTATGGATAGCCAGGCAGCATACGAATGAGTCGCCCACAACACGAGCGTGATGAGGATCAAACAGGAGACGCTCAGGGAACGGATACTCCCCCTCGTCCGGGACCGAAAGAAATACAACGAGAGGAGTATCCCCGGGGCCACCAGCATCGCCAGGTAGTTCGGTGATTGATACAGTCCAGCGAGCCGTCCATCATACAGCCACCAACCCGAGAGAGCCGCCCCGAGCGCGGCGATAGCGGCCGCCACGATACCGAGAAGCCAGGCGAGGGCGAGGCGCTCGAGCTCCCACTGTGTCTCGACCAAGACCAAGATCGCGACCAGCAACCCAACCGGGAGGAGGGCGAAGCTCTTTATTTCTCCCCAGTCGGAAACCGTGTGCGGATTGAGAAAAAACGCGGTCAAAGTCCCAACCAGGAAAAGGAGGGCAAAGAGGAGGAGTGGCCACTCTTCACGAAGAGTCTCGGCGAGTCGGTCGCTCAGTCGGGTCCAGCCTATGAGTGGGGCCGTGATGAGTGCTCCGAGGAACGCTGCCTCAGACCAATACAGCGGCAACCCAAAAACCGAAAGCTGCGCCACCGGGAAGAAGATAAACGCCACGCCGAGAAAAAACTGTGGGATAACGGCGAACCCGCCCTGAAACCCAGACTCCCGAAGAGGCACCCGCGTCGTGATACTCATACTCCTATTCTATCAGGCTGACGTATCTCCCGGTCGGCTGAGAGACAATGCCAGAGTCAATGAAAAGACGAGCATCAGCGTGACATGGAGTGAGTAAAGCGCCGTCTCGAAGAGAGAATGGGTCAGATACAGGACGAGGACTGCCACGAGGGCGGGGGCGAACGGAGCGTGATGCCTCGCCCGAAACGCCTGGCCAAGTGCATACAGGCAGAGAGTAAGGAATATGAGAAGGCCGAACAAGCCGATTTCAAGCGCAATGTCGAAATACAGGTTATGTGCATAGAACGGGGTGCCCGTTGCATAGAGTGGGCGAGCAACCACGATGTAATTCCCTAGGCCGACACCTAATACCGGATGTTGGACGATAGCCGTCAGTGCTTCCTGCCAGAGGCGGATACGCTCTAGGCTCGATGCGTCCGCGAATGAAAAGCTCGTGATCATCCGGCTCCAGACTGACTGTCCGAAGGTCAAGAGGACGAGGACACCGCAAAGAACTGCCCCGCCGAGTCTGAGGCGATTCGTACTGGACAGTGTCGGGACAAGCATCATTCCATAAACGACTCCTCCTGCGAGGAGGCCGATGTACCCGCCACGCGAAAAGGTCAGGATGTCCGCTAGAAAAATTACAGCTGCAGCGAAGACATAGCGCCGCTGACCAGTCTGTCGAGCCAAACCGAGCGCGAGGAAGCCACCCATCCCGAAGCAATACGCTGCAACATGTGGGTCAGGGAAAAAAGCCGACACCCGCAACACGGTCGCGCCGTCGATATTCACCAGGAGACTCGGATAACTCGCAACGAGAGCGCTCAATTCTCGGCCGAGAAAAAACGGGAGTACGCGATCGACCACGACGTGAAATGTCTCGCCCACGCCGAAGACAAACTGGGCGAAAAAAATCATCAGCCCAAGCGATGCAGCTCCCACCACCCCCCATAGCAGGCCGCGAGTGAGGAGAAACTGGACCCCTTTCCCTTCCTGAAAACACGCGTACCAGACGAAAACGAGCGGGAAGAGATTCCAGAGTAGCGCGACCTTTGGAAGAGCGAGATCAGGCCGCGCCGCCCAGAGACAAGAAGCGAGCGCTATCCCGAGCAGTGAGAGGAGGGTGCCCGTCATGAAGGGGGCGGGCAACGGCCAACACCGTCTGGACAATACGCTGATCAGGAATACAACACCTATCAGTGCGGCGGCGATACGAGCGAACGGGACATCGCCGAGCACACCGAGGGGCAGGGCGAACTGGAACGGGAGGGTCGCCAGGAGAACGAGAGAGAGGAAATAGACCATACCGAAAAATGTCAGAAAGTATCTGCCAGTTTGTGAGCCGCGGCGAGCAACCGTCGTTCATACCCCGGCCGCCAGCGCTCGAAATACCGCCTCTGTCCCGCATAGTAGGCCGATTTTTTGGCTTTCTGACTGCCGTGGCTCTGGCCACCCGCATGCCGGAAAACGATAAAAGGGTACACTCCCACCCACGCCCCCTGGAGAGTGGCTCGCCGGGCGAGATCGACATCTTCGAAATAGAGGAAGAAAGTCGGATCGAAACCGCCCAAAGACAAGAAATAATCGCGCCGAATCGCACAGGCTGCACCCGACACCCAATCCGTCCTCGTTACGGTTGTCGCTCGCCATGGCTGACTGAGGAACATCGGGATGATATTACTTATGCAGACGCGCCAGAGACCCGGAAATCGACCCGCACTCCAACATTCCCGGCGGCCGTCAGATTGCATCAAAGCCATGCCATAAATCGCTCTCGGGCGGAATTCAAAGGCTTTGATGAGGCTAGGGAAATGACCCCCGAGGAGCTCTGTGTCCGGGTTGATAAAAAAGAGGATGTCCCCGGTCGCCAGCTGCCCGCCGAAATTGTTCGCCACGCCAAAACCGAGATTGCACTCTTGATGGGCAACTCGCAGGCCTGGAGCATGGGCTGCCAGCCGTTCCAGAGCCTCTCGCTCACGCAAATCATTATTGATGACGATATATTCAGCGTTTATCTGAGTATCCACGACAGCCCGAAGTGAGGCGAGTGATGACCTGAGGAGATCGGCACTCTGGTAATTCACGAAGATGAAGGAGATCGCTGGATTCATAGAGAAACGTCAGTATACGCCCGTTTTACTTCGTGAGCCATCGGGCTTGGGTAGCACCAGATTTCGAGCTGATTTTTCAGCCGCCGGAGAGCGTATACCACCCGCACCCACCCCCGTCGCCACCCACGACTCTCGCGCAGGAAAAACTCTGCCCCCGAACGGACGAGCCAATACGTTTTCGCTGGATTGGATCGGCTCTCTTCGCTGTGATAGACCGTCGCTTGGGGCACGACCCACAGTTGGAATCCAGCACGTCTAGCACGGAGCGAATAGGCAGCATCTTCGTAATAGAGGAAATATCGCTCATCCAGCAGTCCGATTGATGCGATCACCTCCCGCGGGACAAACAGTGCACAGCCCGTGAGAAAATCCGTTTCGTACGGATCGTGTGCTGACGAAAGTGATCGCTCATGGACTGTGCGCATTCGGAAGTAGTCAATCCGTCCTCCGGCGTACCAGGGCGTCCCGGTATGCTCTTGATAAATCACCGGGGAAAACACCGCGTGGCCGCCCTTTTCTCTCAGTGCCTGTTTCAATTGATTCAGCGTGTCTGGCGTGATGCTCGCATCATTATTCAGCAGCCAATACGCATCGTACTGTCTCTGCCCAATCTGGCGCTGGATCCCGAGGTTCATCCCTGCTGCAAATCCACGGTTCGACTCAGTGCTTATCGTCTCAATCCAGGGGAATCGGCTCCGCAGAGTCGAAAGTAAGGTGTCCTCGTGTCCATTATCGGCGACCAAGACATGGTCCGCAGGACCAATCGCTAACTCGAGAGAGGCTAGGCAACGTGAAAGCACTCGCTCGCCTCGATAGTTCAAGACGATAATCGCAACAGATGGGGAAAGCATAACTCAGGCAGAAATGGTTTCGAGCGGTTCGGCTGCGGATTCACCCTTGGAGCTGAAGACACTCATCACCTCCTGCGAAGTCACCGCGCGGGTCAGCCACAAGAGCAGTCCGTAGGATACGCCAGCCAAGGGAAGTATCGCCACAAACGGAAGTGGGGCAGCAATGACGATCACCAGTGCCATCACGCCCGCTGAAAGGAATATCCTCGGGAGTCGATCCGGTTTCGGGAAAAAACCGAGCGCCCGGTAGGCAATCGCTCCAGAGAGGAGCACGACCAGCACTTCAGTTACAGCCGATGAGATCGCAGCGCCAAAATAGGAAAATTCTCGAATCAGGATGACATTCAGTGAGACATTGACCACGGCCACAACCGCGAGCGCCTTCATAAGCTTCTTCTGGGCGTTCCCCACGAGGATCAGCATATTGAAGTAATGCCCGAAAAATATTCCGGCAAGCGAAACGATGAGAATACGGAGGACATCAGCCGAAATCTCGAAGCCACCACCGCTGACAATAGCGACGATATCCGGGGCAAGGAACAGGGTGACAATAACGATCGGCAGGACAATCGCGATAAAGACCTTGGCGGTTTTCTCAGCAATTTCTCGGAACAGAACCTGATCCGTGTGGTGGGCACGCGACAAAAGTGGAAGGATGAGGCCCACGAGCATGGCCGGAAAGAAGATGAGATTCTCCATGATCTTGTAAGCGACATTGTAGATGCCGACATGCGCGGCGGGCTGGAGCAAAGAGAGGATAATGGTGTCGAGCTTGAAATAGGCGAAGGTGATAAGCGCCGTCAAACCCAAAGGCCATGCATCATGCATGAACCGCCGCCAAAATGGATAGTCCCAAGAAAAATGGAACGTGATGAATTTCCGGGAGAGAATGAGTGCAACTGACGCATTGAAGACCATCGTGAACAACACCGCACTCACGATCGCCAGAAAGCCGAGGTCAAAATGGACCGCTAGGTAGATGAGGAGGAATTGGAGGATTTTCCCCGCGAACTCGACCATCGCCACCCGGTCCATCGCGAGTCGCTTCTGGAAAATGCCGTTGAGCAGCGTGCTGAATTGAGCAAAGAGAAGTGCGACCGTGATGAGCGCGATACCCCCCTTCACCGGCAGAGAATAGTGGAACCAGAAGAGAATCAGTGGAGCGACGAGGATGATCGCAGCACTCGCACAGATGCGGAGGGCAGCGACTTTTCCAAAAAACTCTGCCTCATTTACCGTGGGTTTCGCGATTTCTCGGGCCGTGATATTGGCGAGACCCAGGTCACCAATCGCCCCGAAGAAAGCGAAGAAAGCAAGCACCGTGGCGTATTCTCCAAATCCTTCTTGCCCGAGATAGCCCGTGATAAGCCGGATGGACAGGAGTGCGATGAACACCGTCGACGTCACCTTGAGCGCCGAATTGAAAACGACATTGTACGCAATTTTTCTCGCCAGAGCCATGCAGGACGCTTAAAGTGTCTCGTTGCCTTCTGCCGCTTCAGGCCTTCGACGCAAGAGGATTTTCCGTTCTTCGCCGATTCCCACGCTTTCCGTCATGATACTCGGGTGTGCCGCGAAGAGGTGATGGATCATCTTGCGTTCAAATGACAGCATGGGACGAAGCGTCACCGGGAGGCCTGACTCTTCAACCTCCTTCACCGCAGCGAACGCCTCGCGCTCGAGAAACCCCCGTTTCTCTTCGAAATAGTGGTTTACATCGAGACTGAGGACACCATTTTTCGGCAGTTCCTTGCGAACCGCGAGCTTCACGAGATGCAGGAGCGCTGCCACATTTGCCCCATGCTGCCCGATAAGGAGATTCTGCCCCTCCCGGAGAGTGATCTCGCAATGGTATTTGATGAGGTCTTCACCGATCATTTCTTCACCCGTCTTCACTTCCGCCTCAAAACCAATCCGCTGAAGCAGATCCTTGACCGTATCATTCAGATAGTTGCGGAAGGGTTGGTCCATACCAGTGAACGGGGATTAACGCGCTGTGGGAACAGGAGCTTTCTGGTGAGTAAAAATCCATTTCTGCTGCAACCAAGACAAAAGGGTCGAAACGAACCAATACAGTGAGAGGGCGGCAGGGAATTGGAAACTGAAGAAAAAGACGAGGGCGGGGCCTAAATAGAGCATTTGCTTTCCCATTATAGCAGCCATGTCAGGCATGTCACCGGTCTCTTTGGTCTCCTTTCTCACAGCCGGAGCCGCCGTCTGAGGTAAAATCATCTTGGTTTGAAAGTACTGAGCCAACGCAGCCAAAGCACCAAGCACCGGGCTCGCCTTCACCATATCCAGGAAACCGAAAGCAATATGCTTGATTTCCTCAGGATTCGGAACAAATGAGTACATATCCGCGCCGTTTACGATCAGGCCGTTTGAATTTATCCCGATGATGACACGGTAAAACGTGATAAAAAACACCAATTGGATGATCAGCGGGAGACAGCCGGCAAATGGATTGACCTTGCTTTCCTTATAGCAGGCCATGATCGCCTTGGTCTGCTCCGCCTTGTCGGCTTTGTACTTCTCTTGGATAGCTTTCAGTTTGGGCTGAATGTCTTGCATCCGCTTCTGCTGCTCAATTTGCATCCGAGAGAGGGAGAAAAAAGCCGCTTTGATGAGGATGGTGGTCAGGATGATGGCAATACCAAAGTCTTGAACCGGTAGTCCTGAATAAAAGAAAATAACCGCATTATACAGAGGCTGATAGATGAGGACATGGAAAATGTCTGCCATAATGCTATTTTTTCTCTTTATTAAGCCTTTCTAACAGATTTTTGAGTTCCTCCTTCAGCCACGCATATGTTACCGGCTGTGCAAAGCGTTTATGGAAAAGGATCACTATATCCATGTGTTTCGGCAAGAGCGGGACCAACTCACTCATTATGGCACTTCCCTTGCGCTTCAGGAAATGCCGCGTCACCGAGCGGGGGAAGGTCTTCTGCTTGAAAGCAAACCCTACCCGAGTTTCAGGCGACTGACTTGGACGAAAAAAAAGGCCTATTTCAGGGCTGAAAATAGCCTTTCTGGAGTGAAAAACCGCCTCAAAACCTCCTCTCCCCGACAAACGGAGACGCTTGGGAAGCATAGCCTAGACGGACAGTTTCTTCCTTCCTTGGCGGCGGCGGCGTGTGATAACAGCTTGCCCACCTTTTTCACTCATTCGCTTGAGAAAGCCATGGCGACGGGCGCGGCGGCGTTTTTTCGGCTGATAGGTTCGTTTTGTGGCCATACCGGGTGAAAAAATATGTGTAGTCCAATTTTATTTTAAACAAAGGAAAAAGTCAACCCGACAGAGATTGGGGATAATTACTAGCTCTGACAAACACATTGCCAGAGACATTAGAAAAAGTCAGCTACTTTTTTCTCTTCGTTGATATTATGCACAGCTTCTCCACAATTTATGCACGTTTAATCATCGATAGCTTCGAATGAGCGTGCTATAATCAGGTTCACTTGCCCACCAATATGACGAATGAGGAGCTTTGGAAAGCCGCTTTAGGCCAAATTGAACTTTCGCTCTCGAAGGCTAATTTCGTTACCTGGTTCAAGAATACCTCCATTCTCTCTCGAGAGGAGGGCCGGGTGGTAATTGGCGTTCCGAACGGATTTGCCAAGGAATGGCTTGAAAATAAGTACAATCTATACATTATCAAGGCTCTGAAAAGCCTCGCGCCGGATATTCAGGATATAAAATGCTCGATTGCGCCAAATAGCGATCAGAGAACAAAGCCGGAAACGTTTGTTAAATCCATGGATGGCGCTCGGCCTTCCCTTCCAACACAATCAGAAACTGCTGTACCAATCGGTTTTTCCCGCAAAAGAATTGCTGAAAAGCTCATTCTGACGGCACCGAGTGGGGGAATCTATCGAAGCAATCTCAATACGCGCTATACCTTTGAGAATTTCATTGTCGCTGAGAACAATGAGTTAGCTCGCGCTGCCTGTTTTGCTATTTCCCAGAATTTAGGACACCTGTATAACCCGCTTTTTATCTACGGTGGCGTTGGTCTCGGAAAAACACACCTTCTCCAGGCTCTCGGGAACGAAATCACCGCAAAACACCCGGAAAAAAGGGTGAAATACATCACTTCTGAACGGTTTACAAGTGAACTTGTCGAGTCCATCAAGAATCAAACGGTGGATCAATTCAAGGCCGCCTATGAACACATCGATCTGCTCATCATCGATGATGTCCAATTCCTTTCCGGCCGAGAGAAGACACAGAATGAGTTTTTCCACATCTTCAATGCGCTGTACCAGCTCAATAAACAGATTGTGATCTCGAGCGACCGGACGCCAAAAGCCATTCCCACCCTCGAAGAGCGCCTGCGTTCACGATTCGAAGGTGGAATGATTGCCGACATCAGTCGCCCCAGCCTTGAGACGCGGGCAGCCATCCTTGAATCCAAGGCTCAAGAGAAGGGTATTGCCATCGATACACCGTCCATCCAGTTCATCGCTGAACACGTGAAGGAAAATGTCCGGGAATTGGAAGGGGCGCTCGCCCGAGTATGCGCCTACAGCGAATTCCAAAAGATCCCAATTGGCTTATCACTCGTCCAGAAAGCACTCTCGGATATGTTAGTCCAGACGAAAAAATCCGTTAAATTAGACGACATCGTCAAGGTTGTGAGTGATTTTTATGGTGTCCCGGTCGAAGAAATGGTTAAAAAGGGGAGAAAAAAGGAGGTGGCTCACCCCCGACAAGTCGCTATGTACCTCCTCCGCACCGAACTCGACACTCCCTTTTCCACCATTGGAGACTTTTTCGGTGGTAGAGATCACACCACTGTTCTCCATGCGGTCGACAAAGTCACCAAAAACCGCGAATCCACTCTCCGTATCCGAGAAGAAATCGCTTCCCTCAAAGAAAAACTCCAAGTTGCTCCTGTATAAGCTCTGTATAAACCTGTATTGAACCGTATATCTCTGTGGATAAGTATAGAGTCAAGTAGATAATCAAGGTTCCTTCTTCCATAACCTACATTCTCATCCACCAACATATTTTCTCAATTTCCCTTTCTTGAGCGCTTTCCACCCCTTTCCCACATATACACCCCAGTAATAACAATAATGTTTTATATATAATTCTTTTAAAGATTACCGACCATGAAACTCACCTGTACCCAAGAAAATCTTCGAGTCGCCCTATCCGCTCTTGAACGAGTTGTGGGGAAACAGAGTACGTTACCGATCCTGAGCAACATCCTCTTAGAGACCGAAAAGGGTCAGCTTCGTCTTTCGGCGACAAATCTCGAAATTGGCGTGATTACTTCAATCGGAGCAAAAATTGAAGTAGATGGAAAAATAACCCTGCCGGCGAAATTGTTAATAAATTTCATTCAAAATCTTGCTTTAGATCAGGTTGTGAGTATCGAACAGGTAGGAACGCAGGTATTGCTCGAAAGTGGAAATTACACGGTAAAAATCAATGGTTTGGATAGTAAGGACTTCCCGATTATTCCAGAGCGCTCGAATGGGAAGATTTTCACGGTGGAGGCAGAAGCATTTCGGCGTGGGCTCCAACGGACTTTGTTTTGTGTCTCACTTAACGAAAGTCGCCCTGAGCTTACAGGTATCCTCTTTGGTTTGAGAGAGGGGACGCTGTATCTAGCTGCCACCGATAGCTTTCGGTTGGCTGAATGGCGAATGAAAGAGAAAATCGAAGGCGATGTGAGTGCTCTTGAGACAGGTCAGTCATCGGTGATTATTCCCGCCTATACGCTTCAGGAAGTGTTGCGGGTTATGTCTCAGAGCGTCGGTCGGGTGAGTGTGGCGCTCGAGGAAAACCAGATTTTTTTTGAAATCGGGAGTACGCGCATCGTTTCGCGTTTGATTAACGGAAAGTATCCCGAATACCAAGCGATTATACCGAAACAATATTCGACCGAAATCACGCTTCATCAAGATGAATTCCAGCGAGCGCTGAAAATTGCGACTTCATTTTCTGCTTATAGCTCGGGTGAAGTTATTTTTCGGCTGAATCCTGAAAATGGATGGCTAGAAATCCAATCCCAAACCCAAGGAATCGGGGAGCAGACAGCGAGGATACCTTATGAAGGATCTTTGGTTGAACCGGTCCAAATCGTCTTTAATCCACGCTATATTCTCGAGGGTGCGGCGGCGGTCATGGGAAGTGAACTCCGACTCGCCTTGAACGCTCCATCAACACCAGTGAGAATTTCTTCTGAGGCCGAGCAGGAGGGCTACACATATATCGTGATGCCCATCCGGAAGTAAGGGGCGGCGAAAATATTATGAGCGAAATCTGCTGATGGTGGTATCTCACTCCCTATGCAACGTTCGTATGAAAGAATGTTTCGATCGAAGGAGAAAAGGAGAAGATGATTGGAAAAACTTCGGACTATACCATGCTCGGATTCAAATGAATCGTTCCCGAAAGAGATGTTTCGGAAAAGAAGTCTGGGGGGTCGGAGTGTTACTAAATGCTAGTTATGCGGCCACTCAAGGAATACATTGGAAAAAGAAGTGGGGGAGCTCCAAAAGCGCTGCTCGATGATAAAACAGTTTTCTTTCTCTTCCGTAAGATAATCCAAGAAGAATATGGAACGCGGGGTGTAGCCGAACTCGAACCAGTGGCCTTCTCAGAAGGCATACTGTCTGTAAAATCAAACAACCCGCTCTACTCAAGTGAACTCTGGATTCGTCGAGAAACTATCTTGGGGCGAATGAATGCTGCGCTCGAGCAAGATGTAATCCAAGAGCTCCGTCTCGTTCGGTATGCGCCGTAATGTTGTTTCTCTTCGAGAGACGCCTCCTGTTGGTGTTTCCCTCTCATCTACCCTCACCAAGTCGAGGTTTGAGCTTCTTGTCTCGAGTCTTATTCAATCAAAACGGGTGTGGATTGTGATGGGGGGTCAGCACGAAAGGGATTTCTAGTATGCGACCGAAACACTCCCGCTCGCGTTCGTGGTATTGCTGTTCTCATCTTCAAGCGTCACCTCGACATCGAGCGTTGAGTTATTCTGATCGGACGGAATCGAATACGAGACGGTATATGGTTTCTCACTCAGTTCGCCGATCTTGTTTCCCTCGACTGCGAATGTCACCTTTGAGACCCCGTAGGGTGCGTTCACATTGGCACTGATAGTGAGGGTGCTCGAATTGGTTGAGCCGGGGAGATTGAGTCTCACGGAAGGCTTGTATTTTTTGAAGTCATCCGCGCTACATTCTTTCTCGGGTGGTTCTTCGGCGATGATACCCTTCTGTTTCTTGTACCAATCCTTCACGGCCTTTTCCCAATTTTTATATTGGCCATCCCGGTCTGGTTTGTCGGGTCGGTCCCCTCGCGGGTCATCTCGTTTCGCATAGTGGAGGATATCGTGCGGCTCGACGAAATCCTTCTTGTCTGACTCACCGCCCGGGCAGTATTTGTTGGCGAGACAATACTTGTCATCTTCGTCGGGTATCTCGCAGACTTTCAAATCCTTTTTTTCCTCGATTTTGCCGCCGAGCATCGGCTTGTCGATATCCTCCTTCTCATATTTGGGGAAGCGCTCGGTGCCGGCATTGGTGAGAGCCTGATCGAGGAAGGCGCGCCAGATCGGAGCGGCGACGACGACACCATCAGAGCCGGCGACCATCGGACTGTTATCGTTGTTTCCAGCCCAGACGCCAACTGCAAGCGACGGAGTGAAACCAATCGTCCAGCCATCGCGGAATTCATTCGTCGTGCCGGTCTTGGCTGCGACGTCGCGCTGGTCAAAGCGAAGCGGGCTGTTTTCTCCGAACACCGGCGCGCGGTACGCGTTGGTGGACATGATGTGTTCGAGCATGGTCACGTATTTTTCGTCTGCCACTCGCTCACCCGGGCTGTCCTGAAATGCCTCGAGCACTACCCCCTTCGAATCCTCGATTTTCAAGATGGACGCTATCGGGTGTTTCACCCCGCCAGCCGCGAGGGTCGCGTAGGCATGGACATGGTCGAGCAGCCGGACTTCTCCTCCTCCCAAAACGAGCGAGAGACCAAGTCGATCAGGGTTATTGAGCCCCTCGATTCCCAGGCGCTTGGCGGTATCGATCGCATCTTTTACACCGACGAGGTACAGCGTCTTGACCGCGGGGATATTGAGTGACTGAGCGAGGGACTGAGCCATCGAGAGCGGTCCACGGAACTTGCCGTCGTAGTTCTGCGGCTTATAACTTTTCCCATCGGCGGTCTCGAAGTCAGTCTCCACATCGTACATGATGGTCTCGGGGGTGTAGCCCTTGATAAAGGCAGTCAGGTAGACATACGGCTTGAACGAAGACCCTGGTTGGCGTTCGCGAATCGTGACATTCACCTGGCCGTCCACCGTGGTGTCGAAGTAGTCCTTGGACCCGACCATCGAGAGAAGTTGTCCGGTTTTTGGGTCAATCGCGACGAGAGCGGCATTTTTTGCCTTTGAGCGGATATTCTTTTCCGCCCCTGCACGGACGACTTCTTCGGCGATCAGTTGCTTGTCCCAATCCAAGGTTGTTGTCACCCGATAGCCACCCTCCTCGACCGCGCGATCGCCGTATTTCTCCTGGAGATAGTCCTTGATATACATGACAAAGTGCGGCGCCGCGATGATATCTTTTTGGGGAGCTATCTTCCCGAGTGTGTCAGCATTGATCGCCTCTTCGGCTTGCTCAGCCGTGATATAGCCGAGATTGGCCATTTGCTGGAGCGCATACGTCTGTCGGCCCGAGAGGGCTTCGGTGTGGGATCCATAGGGCGAATAGTATGTCGTCGCCTGGGGGAGCGCCGCGAGAAGTGCTGCTTCGTCGAGGCCGAGCTCGCTAGCGGGCTTGCCGAAGAATGTTTCCGCAGCCGCTTCGATCCCGTAAGCATTCGATCCGTATGGGATTTCATTGAGGTACATTTCGAGGATTTCATCCTTCGAGTACTTGGTCTCGAGTTCGAGTGCGAGGATGACTTCCTTCACCTTTCGCGACAAAGCCTTCTCATTCGAAAGCAGGGTGTTCTTCACGAGCTGTTGGGTGATGGTCGATCCACCCTGTGACTTGTCGAGCGTCACGATGTCTTTCAGTATCGCCCGAGCGATGGAGGAGAGCTTGATACCGTAGTGATGGTAGAAGTCTTGGTCTTCGAGTGAAATCGTGGCGTACTTCACGACGTCGGGCATATCTGAAAAGGGGATAACCGTGCGTTTCTCTTCGCCGTGGACCTCGTAGAGGAGATGGGTACCGGAGCGATCATAGATCTTGGTCGATTCCGCGACGAAGCGATCACGGACATTGCCGGGGCTCGGCAAGTCTTTGGCGATGTAGAGAAAGAGACCGACCATGCCGACGAAGCCGAGACCGCTGACTATGGCAACCACCCGCCAGATCTTCTTCCAGGGCCAGGGTTGTTTGGGCTTCGGATTCATACCGACCATTTCAATCGCCGGACGCTGGCGGAAACTGGGCCGAGGAAAATTGAATTTATGGCTGAAATAAAGCATAATTCAACAATGAGTGTGCCTCATTTATAGCATGAATAGGGCGTCTTTCCAAGGCTAGGTAGCGATTTCTTTTGGAAGATTGAAATAGAGGCGGAGGATCTCTTCGGCGGCATCGAAATCTGGGCGCCCAGCTGCTCCCTGGTGCAGCGAGAGGTCAGGCCCGCCGTTTATCTCGATGATGACACCTCCAGTCTCCGTGAGGAGCTGGCTGATGTCTTCAGTGATGACATCAATACCGGCGATATTCAGGTGGATAGCTTTGGCGGCCGCTAGAAAAAGTTTCTTATTGGCTGGGTGCAATCGGTCGGTTGCGTCGGTCGCCGTTCCACCATGTGAGATAGGTGCAGCGAGGTAGAGCGTGACTACGCGTCCAGCTTCCGGGATAAACTCGAGTACTAGTTCTTGTTCGGCTAGGATGTGCGTGAGCTCTGGCTTGATCGGTATGGGGTAACACCCTGAGCTGGGCTGGATGGAAGCATTATGGTGCTCGATGAGGGTCAGTATAGTATCGCGCCCATTCCCATTGAGAGTTGGGGGGATGAACTCGGCGACTGCGAGCACCTGGTCTTCAAAGACGAGTACCCGGTACTCCTTGCCACGGATCTTCTTTTCCGCTACGACGTAGCTGAATTCCTTCTTGATGACCTGGACAGCTGCTTGCGCTTCGGTGAGTGACTGGAGCGAACCATAAACACCTTTGCCAACGGTGGACCCCAGGGGCTTGAGCAGGATGTCTCCATGGTGCTTGGTATAAAATTGCTCCAAGGATGCTGGGTCTTCGATCAAGAGTTGTTCAGTCGTCGGTATATTGTTTTGGCGGAGGATTTCGTTGGTGGTTGCTTTGTCAGCCGCGATTTTCATCCCAATATAAGAGGTGGAGAGGACCGTTGCTCCAAGCGTGAAGAGCTCTTTCCTGCCATCTGTAATTCGGTAGACAAATCGGCGAGTAGAAGTGTCCCCCTTGATAGAGGCATGTCGAACCGTCGAGAGCCCGAGTCGTTTTGCGGCCTGAGCGAAGCCAAATTTTTTTGTGGTTGACATAAGGATTCCCTACCAGGGGTAAAAAAACGCCATCGAGAGGCGTGGAAGAATGGTCATGAGCGGGACACTGAAGGTACGGTGACCCGTCATTTATACCACAGAATAGCGGTGGTGTAAAGGCTACTCTTTCACATTGAGCTTTTCGAGGTCAGCATCGGTAATGCCGAGCTGTCGAATATCTTCGTCGGATAATTTCTCAGGAACATCAGGGATGTTTAGGATATTTCCAAGGTCATGCTCGGTCTGACTCTTTACAACCGGTAGAATCGATTTATCCGGCCCATCAATCGTTGAAGCATCGTTTGCTTCCGGGAGATCATCAAGCAGGCTGGAGACCGCCTGTTGGACCAGAGAGTCTCTGTTCTGAGTGGCGATGTCCCCGAGCTCCCTGCGGACTTGTTGTAGGGTATAATTAAACACTTCCTTCGAAGGCTTGCCGTAGATAAATTCTGAGTAACGTCGGAACCTTCGCATATCGCCGACCGCAGCTGCAAGAAGCAATCGGTTCTCAGCGATCTTCTCATTCAGTCGCCAGCGATAAACGTTTTTTACCACCTCGTTCTTTTCACTCGAGAGGATTTTTTCTTTCAGGTCGAGCAACTCACTATTTTTGGCGAGTAATGTTCCTGCTTCGAGCCGGGGATAGTCTAGGTCAGGATTCTCTTTTTCTCCAGAGAGGAATGATTCTTTTTCCTTGGCGCGCGCAGCACTATCTCCATCGAGGTATTCGTATGCTTGGAAAGCTCCAATTTCTTCAAAACGGGAATACCACATCTTATCAAGCGTTGATGGCTTGGCTGTGGACTCTTTTTTTAAGTTCAACTGAGGTGGTTGTTCGAGCATGGGAGTCTGGACTAGTGATATCAGTATAGCTCACCAACTGAAAGCCGCGGACAAGCTTTCTGAAGTGAGTACTGTGGAGGATGTGCAGTTCCTGTTCTCGCTCCTCATTGTATCGGTAGCGGCAACGTATATCGTGGTAGCCAGGGTGCACGACGAGTTCGGAAACGGGTAATTTTTTCGTCTGAACAACTCTTTCGGCAAGCACAGGAAGCCGAGACGGATGCCAAGAGATGAAATTGTCTGGAGTTATGACACCAGATTTTTTTAAGACTACTCGGTCCTCAGTCAGGCGCGATCGGACGGGAAGGCCAAAATTTTTGGCGGCACGGATGACATGGCCGAGATTCTTTGGTGTGAGGTGCTGATGCTGGTGACCATCGATGTAGGCGGGCAGACGATCGAAACGTTTCATGAAACGTTTAATCTGCGAAACAATTTCTTTGTAGGTCGACTCTGATCCAAGTTCGAGATGCAGGCCGAGGGGAATCCTGAGTCTGAGGAGTTCCGACTTCCGGATATATTTCCGCTTGATCATCACTGAGATGCCGGTAATGAGTCCGGCGTTCGCAGTTTCGAGCAGACCCTGATTGAAGCGCGGAGACATCCCGTAATCATCGGCGGTGATGATGAGTTTCGGGCGTCCCATATGCACTATCTCATGGAGTGGTTTACTCGAGCGTGAGCTTTTCTTTGAAGACTCGGAGAAGTTCTTGGTACATTTTCTCCATACTCGGCTTTTCTTCCGGAGTAAAGTAGAGGCCGGGCATCGAATTCAGTTCGACTACCCAAGGACTCCCGGTAGTGTCAAACATGATATCGATGGTGAAAATTTTCGGGTGGAAGGACTCAAAGATATCCTTCGCGTGCTCGACAATCGGCGCAACGGAGCGAGGGATCTGTCTGTGGGGGACGATGGAGAGCTGGCCGCCCTGCGCCAGATTGGCGAGGAAGCTACCCTCCTTGGGCTCGCGAATATACGCATAGATAATTTTTTCGTTCACCATGACGAGACGCAGATCATGCATGCGGCTGGATACACCTGGGACACCCCGTGATGAATCGATAAATCCTTGAAGGATATGCGTGCCGTGGAAAGAGATTCCGGAGGCATTTTTCTTCGGGAAGACTTGTACACCGATGCCGCCGCTTTCCGTCACGGGCTTGAGGACGGCTGTTGCTGTCCGGATATGCTTCAGAGCCGCTTTGAGTTCTATCGGGTTCCGCACGATGAAGTTCTTCTTGCTCCACTTCGAAAAGAGCAGGCCGACAACGAACTTATCATCGATGATACGTGTGAAATCGAGGTCATTGATGAATGTATAGTGCTGAGCAATGAGGTCCTTCTTGTGATACACCTCGAGCCGAGCTTTCGTCTTGTCGTAAATCAGATCGGGCTTGATGTTTGAGACTCGCGACCACTGGCAGCCCGCCCCTTCGTAAATCCAGGCGTACTTGAAGACCTGGTTCTTGTAGTCATACCACTCATAGGAGGCTCGATACATTTGGACCCCGCTCGCTTTGCAAAGATCGTAGAAAAATTCGTAGGAGTACTGATAGTCTTTATTATCAAAAGGCCGACTTTTCCGCCAACTACTTTTCCCAAAGAGGATGAGCACTTTTTTCATACAGGTACCCTAAGGATTATGTTTGAATATTGCAGTTGAAAGTTCGCATCGCTATTTGGTGACATCCACCAAGAACTTCCCCAAATTCCTCCGGCCGATGATTGCCCGGTACTGGAGAGCGGTCCGATCGACCACACTCGGACGCGCCTCGATCTCCTCTTTATCGATGATGAGCTTGAGCGGTATCTTGGGGCGCACACTCATGCCGTTTGAAGCATAGATGCAGAGGATGTCGACGAGATCAGGGTGTTTGCCGATATGTTCGCCTCGAAGTTTTTCCTCGAACGCCCGTGCCTCGTCGCGATCGTCAAACTGAGGGATTGGAATGGTGTCGAAATATGCGAGCACATCACTATATCCGAGTTCCTCAGCAAGCGCGCGGTCGATGGAGCTGGAGTCGGCGCCGGTGTCGATCTTCGCTTCGACTTCGATTTCTTTGCCGTCTTTGCCGATGAATTTCACTTTCTCGACAGAGCCGATGACACGCTTCCCCGAGAGGCCTTCGATGTTCTCTTCGATTTCGCCTCCGAAGAGATTCATGCCGACACGGACGCCGTGATCGGCACTCTTGATTTTTACGCCCCGTACACGCTCGAGCCGTTCCTTCAGCCCTGCCATATTGGCTGATTGGATCGAGAGTCCCGGCCGAGCATTGAGTTCGAGGATGACCGGCCCTTCGTCGCGATCGATCGCGATGTCAGCACCGAGAAAACCGAGACTCGAGACTTCTTGCGCCTTGACCGCCATCGTGAGGATGTCTTTCCAACGCGGGATCTTGAGACCAGACAATAGGATTCGGGTTTCGGGAACGTACTCGATGAGGCGCCCTTTGCCGACGATTGCAGTCGTGGTCGTACCATTGGCCATGTCGACACCGACACCGATTGCTCCCTGGTGCAGGTTGGCCTTGCCCCCGGAGTCTTTGGTCGGGAGGCGGAGCATCGCCATGACCGGAACACGGTTGAAGACGATAATACGGATATCGGGTATGCCTTTCCAGGCATATGGTTTGAAGAGCTTCAGAAGCTTCAGTCGTTCCTCAAAGAACGCAATGTCAGGTTTGTTGGAAAGCGAGAATGTTCCGTCGAGAATGTTCTCGATATGATTCTTCAGGTCAGCGATGGTGACGAGACTACCGTCAGCTTTTACCCAGGCATCCTCGCGACCCTTCTTTCGCGCATAAACAACGATAATGCCTTCGCCACCGAAGCCACGGTTTGGCTTCAAGGCAAAGCTTTCCGGGAGGCTCGTCCAATTGAAGTGTTCGAGTTCCGCGTTGGTAGTGATCTTGGCGATCAGCTTCGAGACGGGGAGACCATGTTTTCTTAGTGCGACTTTGCATTTCAGTTTCTGATCTGCCAGTCGTCGGCCACGGGCATGGTTATACCGCCGCACATAGTCGAGGTTGCGGGCATTCATCCCGAGGAGTGTGCGGCTGTGCGCGTACCAGGAAAGCATACGTGACGGGTGCTAAGACTCTTGTTTGAGAATGTGGCGGAAGCGAAAGAGCTCCACCAATCGGAGTCCGGACCATTTGCCCAAGCCGATATTGATGAGGAAGGTGATGAAGATCGCCCACGGGTAGTGGAGGAAGAAATCGCGTAGTGTCGGCCAGCCGATGACGAAGAAACCAATGACAGAAATGATCAGGGTCTCACCGGCGAGAATAAACGCGGTTTTTGTTCCTTGCTCGATCTGGGTCGCGATGAATTTTTCGGCGAGGGTGATGAGAATGAGGAGTGGGAAAATATCGACAGCAGCGAGGCCTGTCCGGTGGAGGGTCGCGCCAAAAGCGAGAATCCCGAGCACGGTGAGTGAGATGATCGAGAGCGTGATGGCGACACGGGGGAGGTAGAGGAGACGGAAGGAGCGGAGCAGATACCGGGAGAGGATACCCATACCGATGACCGCAAAAAAGATTGCAATCCCGTACTTGAGTCCCTTTTCGCCAAAGGCGAGGAAAGCGAAGGTGATGAGCGATGGGGTATAGATGCCGAACGCCTTTATCCCGACAATTTGCCGAAAGAAAGCGACGAGGGTTGCGATGACTGGCAGCATGAGGAGGAGATAGACGGTCTCAACCGGCACACCGGCGGTGATGAAATAATTGATGATCGGGTGATAGTTCATATGCTGGTATTATACTCTCCGTTTCGCAAATGAGGCATGGTGGAGATGACACAGTGCGATCGCGAGCGCATCAGCGACATCGTCGGGTTTGGGGATGGCTTTCAGTTTGAGAATCTCTTTTGCCATGCGCTGCACCTGTTGCTTATCCGCTTTGCCGTAACCAGTCAGTGCCTGCTTTACTTCGAGTGGCGTGTAACCAGCGATACTAAGCCCAAAATCGGCCAATGTCAAGAGGAGTGCACCACGTGATTGGGCAACAGAGATGGCGGTTTTCTGATTATTGAAGAAGAAGAGCTCTTCGAGCGCGGCCGCATCGGGCTGGTACTGCTTCACGATCGCTGTGATGTCGTCGCGGATTTCCTGTAGCCGTCTTTCGAGCGGCAAATCTTTGCTCGTCGAAATATGGCCGTAGGCCAGCGGTTCCGTCTTCCCTTTGATATGCTCGAGTACCGCCCACCCCACGGTCGCTGTGCCGGGATCAATGCCTAAGATACGCATAGCTTTTGAATCTAGAATCTTGAATGCAGAGAGGGATACGATCTCATTTTAAGCCCCTCCACCCTCTATTGTAATCCGACTTGGCGTATCATATTTTCCTTCGAGGGATTTCCAGAGAAGCTCAAAGGTCTCATCCAGAGCAGCAGCAAATTTCGGGGACTCGATAATGAGCGTTTGAGCGCTTTCGATAAGGCATATCCGGACAAATTGGCCGCCGCAGGATTCGATGGAGCACTTGGCGCTGTAGAGCTCGGTGGGCATAAACTTCGCGGTGATGCTTCCCTTCGCCGGATCGAGAAACTTCGCGAAAGGATTGAGCGTCTCTTTGTCTACCGTCAGCGCGCGCACTTTCGGGCCGTGTTTGGCTTTGTATTCGTTCCATTCAAGGAAAACCTTGATGACTTCCGGTGAGGCGTCTTCGGCTGAAGCGAAAAACCCGACGATTTCCTTGTCGTGCAATTCCTTTTGCCTGTACTGATAGGCTTGGCGCAATCCCTCGACGCCCTCGAAGTAGAGGATACTGGGTTTCTCAGCTGTGCCCTTCTGGAAGGAACGCAGTTCGGGGAGGATGGCTTTGGCTTCTTTCAGTCGCGTCTCGTGCTCCTCAATAAAGGTATCTGGTGTACGGGCGATATAGCGCCGCTTGTCTTCGCCCGGGACATGGACGATGAGATTTTTTTCTACCAGTTCTTCCGCGATCACGTAGGCGGTCGGTCGCTTGAGTTCGGCTTTTTTGGCGATCTGATAGGGGGTAGAGGGGCCAAGCTGAAGCAAAGCGAGATAGACTTTCGCTTCTTTTTCGCTTAGTCCCAGGTTTTTGAGCGGTTCAATCAGGTGTTCCATAACGGTTGTTTGCCATTCCGAGCGAGTCCATCGAGTCGAGGAATCTCGCAATCTTTTCTCAATGTTACTTCATTCTCATTAAATAGTCAATAATACTGACGAATAAATATGCAATTAACCATATTATGTTTATTTAAAGCTAAAAAATAGATATTATATGTGGGTAGTGTTGACGTATATTTAGACGGAATTATTGACACATTGACGATTTCGGAGTATACTGTGTCTTCAAGGTTGATAACAGAGATATCTGGACTCTCTCTTGAATCAGTTCTTTCAGAAATCTGCCACTACTGGCAACCGCACCTCGGGTACTGGGGTAAGGAGAAGTCATGAGCGTCACGGACAGGCTGTACATCGTCATGAAGAACGACGAGGTTTCCGGGGTCTTTGAGAATTGGCACGCAGCTGAGCTGGAGTCTGAGAGAGTCTCGTCGAAAACGACTCAGATTATTGAGAGTGGCTTGCTCCCGGAGATATACCTAAAGCTCTTTCGATTGTGGAAAGAGAAGGGGGAGCTCACCAGGAAAGACCTCCTGGAGAGTGGGCTTCATCCGTTCTAAGTCCACCACGCTGACCCCGGTCTGACAGCGTGAAATAAATAAATGGGGGACGCTCGTAGCGAAGAAAAGCACGGGCACGACAGAGGCATAAGAGACTGAAACCTCCGTCAGAGCTTCACTGGTAGATACGCTTAAACTACCCGTCCGCCCGAACGTGATCGGTGCATTGGCGAGTTGAGTGAACACACCTCCTCGCCATCTTTATCAGGATCATCATAGTGGTGGTTCCGTAGAGATGAAGTTCTTTGAGGAACCTGCCAATACCGGCACCGCACCTCGGGTACAGGGGTAAGGAGAAAGGAAGTGGGCGCAAAGCAATGGCTGTCGGGTGTAAAGCGTTTAGAACAACGCAAGAAGTGTGACGCGGAGAAGAAAGTTCGGGATTTAGAGGAGCGGCAACGCGATATCGGAAACGAAATCGCAAAACTTGAAGCCTTCCTTGCAGGTCCGGATGGACGAGTTGCCCTGAAGCTGCTCAAGCAGAGTGGGGAATGGGTCATCATATGCAGCGCGAGCGACATCCCGTTTCCTCAGTCATATAAAAGGTCCCCGTGGTCTGCTAAGTGGGGACTTTCATCCGGCGGATGGTTCCGGAGCAACGCCGTGTATTTTCGAGATACAGGAGGAAACTGGTACAGCCCGGGCGACGACAATCACGTGGCAGTCGAGGCTAAGCAAATCGTGGAGGCAGCTGCGAAATACTCAAAGATTGAAGTAGGCAAGATTCTCGCGTTCTTCGTTGAGTCGCTCGACTGCATAGCACGCAAAGCATGAGCGAGGAGTTCCGAGGCAGGCCTGAACAAAACGCCTCACAAAAAAGCGTCGTGGGAAATCCTGCGACGCTTCTTCTTATTCTCCCCACCACTGACTTCTAATCCCTACTCACTACCCACTACAAGCTGTCAGCTACCAGCTAGTTCAAATTATTCCAGACCGCTTGGACGTCTTGGTGGTCCTCGAGCTCTTCGAGGAAGGTATCAAAGGCTTTCTGAGTCTCAGGGTCGAGAGTCACGGTTTGCGTCGGTTTCCAGCCGAGCTGAGCGGCCGTTGGAGTGAGCTTTTGGGTTTCAAAAAAAGCCTGGACCGCCTGGAGCTTGTCGACTTCGGTGTAGACGGTGAAGATATTATCGCTCACGGCGTAGTCCTGGGCACCAGATTCGATCGTTAGCTCTTCAAGTTGTTCGACCGGAGTTTCGCCGATCTCGAAAGCGAGGAGGCCGACGCGCTGGAACAGGAAGGCGACCGAACCGGAATTGCCGAGCTTGCCGCCCTTTTTCAGGCAGAGCGAGCGGAGTTCACTCACGGTACGGTTGCGGTTGTCGGTGGTCGTCTCGATGAGGACGGCGACTTGGCCGGGTCCGAATCCCTCGTACATGATCGACTCAATTTTTTCCCCGACGAGCTCGCCGGTGCCGCGTTTGATGGCGCGTTCGATCTTTTCCTTCGGCATATTGAGCGCCCTCGCTTCAGCGATCGCGATCTTCAGGAGATAATTTGAATCTGGGTTTCCACCACCACGCTCAGCAGCGAGGATGATGTTGCGCCCTGCTTTGGTGAAGATGGCAGCGCGCTTGGCGTCGTTTACGCCCTTAGCGCGATGGGTAGTGGCCCAGTGTGAATGCCCGGACATGGGTTTAGGAAATAGTAGTTAGTTTAGAGACAATAGAAGATAGAGTGGGAAAAGAAAAAGCAGAGTCTCTACCTCCACTTTCTTAGCATACCTGGTACAAAAATGGAATCCTACGCACTTACAAATTTTTTACCACTGCGCGAGGCTTCGACGATGCGGTTGATCTCATCATCACGCTCGGTGCGCAGCCGTTCCATGATGATATCTTTCACGTGATAGGGGTCAGGTACGCGGCGAAAGAGGAAAAAGTCTTCTTCGGAGGCGGTCTGTACCTTCACATCGCCAAAGTTCAGAATGGTCGGCAGCATCCCACTTACTTCCGATGTTACGTCTTGGATGCGAGAGAATTTCAATTCGCTCACAGAACGGACGAAGAGCCCTTTTTGTTCGATATTGATGACGCGTTCATTGGTGATGATCCAGACATCGAAGAAGTAGTCGATCCAGATGAGGAAAGCATAGAGCCAGATGAGGAGGATAAGTGAATTCTGGATGAAGAGGGTGAAGCGAGATATCCCGCTCCCGAGCCAGTTCGGGTACAGGAGTGGCAGAAGTGAGAGCGATCCAAAGATGACCGCGAGGAAAATGATCACGATAAAGAAATGCGTCGCGATGTCAAACCAGTGCCGGTGGACAACGCGCAATATGGTTTCACTTTCCCGCTGACCCTGGAAGTGATACCGGCTGAAGTCTTGGTGAACCATAGGCTAGAGTTTCATAATGAGGAGAGTGTCGAGCGGCAAGCTAAAGAAGAGGAGAATGTTCGCGAGGAGGAGGACCGCTGTCACCGTGACGAAGAGGAGCGTCATACTGATAGCGAGCCGACGATTGAGGGCGTAGCGTGACAGATGAAACATGATAAACAGACTCGCCACGACTATACCGAGGAAGAAGATGAGATAGGTGACACCGAAAAAAAGTTGCATAGAATAATTGTGCTTCTTTCAGTATATCACTTCGATTTGTGATCAATATGGTGGTGCTATCCAAGTAGGGAGCACAAGATTTAGCGATGTGAAACAGGAAAACATTCAATTTACGGGAGTCACCCTCATACGTAAGGAGGATGATCAATTCCTGCATTTCGTCGATTATGACAATACGTGCGGTGAAGCAGCGATACAGGGCATGCTTGCTACGTTTCGATTTGTTGATTAGACTGGAAAATACTTAATGACTTCTGATGAGACAGATAGCAATTGTACTGCTTAAAATGCTCCTTTGGGGGTCGCTGCCCATCTTATGGGTTGCTGGGGCATTGTATCTGGATAGATTTCAATTTGAAACGAATTATAGAGCTGGGCTACTGATCCTATATATGCTGGCCATATTTTCTTGGGGTGTGGTAGGTGGGTTTGTAAACACACGTGACAAGCAACTGGTACTCCCGATTCAAAACGCGGCTTCCATTGCATTTATCTCATTTTCAGTCTTTTTTGTTATTTATTGTAGTGATGCATACGCGGATAGCCTGTACTATAGACCGGGGGATGAATGGGCAACTCGATTACCGGGCTCCATCTGGGTTGGACTTCAATTGGGCATGTTGTTCATCGGGGTGCCTTTTTTGTTAGGGTATATTCCCGGAAAAATCTCAAGTCTGACTTGCAGATGGTATCGCGAAAGGAATAACGGCTAAGCCTTTTTGACCTTGTTCTTTTGTTGAGTAGAATTCAAACTGCATGATATAATTTGGATCATGTCGAATACGAACGTAATTGTTGAGAGTAGAAATGACTGGTTCACGTCTTTGTTGTGGGTAGTGATCCCGGTTGTCGTTTTTGGCGTTTCTTTCTTTGAAGGAGGATTCCTTGAAGGACCGTTTATGGTTGCTAGTTTTCTGATATATGTAGCACTTGTCATACTTCTCGGCATCTTGGCGAGCCGAGCATCGTTTTCGCGCCACTCATTCCTCTTTCTCCATAAAATCTCCGTCAGGCGCGGCTTTATCCCGGTAGTAGTGCTTATTCTACTCAGCACCTTCTTTTTCCTGGGATTCCTGATGGAGATGAGTGACATTCCATCAGGCAGTCTACACACTCAATCACAAAAGATATCCCTCTCTCTCGATTCGGGATTGGAATTTAGTACCTTGTTCTTTCTTATTCCATTTCTTGCTGGTTACTTGCCTACCACGGCCATACACATTTCTCGAAGGTATAGTCAATCACAGTAGAGATCGAATGCTCCCAAAAGACAGGAGACAAAAAGTCTTGTTTCTTGGCAGTGTTGGATACTGCGTACAAGTTCATTGACAACTGAGTAAAGGAGAAGATAATGGATATTCTCAGAGTAGTTGCTCTGTTCTTTTTCATGGGGTGTTCTATAGCTACATCTGCAGCGGGTTGGATTAGGACCAAGGACATTTCATGGAAAATCTGGGATGGGAAGGGAACTAAGGCCCCTGGAAAGATAAAACCAGCACCCAATACTAATGATTGTGTTCGATGGGAATGGGTGCTTGCCGGTGATCGGGTCCTGGAGTTTGATCTCACTCAGATAGCCGAAAATGCCGGATCTTCAATTGTCGCCGACAAGATATATATCGATGCATCCGGGGACGGCGGTCAGTATGCTTTGGGCTATTGGCTTGCTGACTGGGAGGAACATACCGGACAACTGTTGCTTCCACCAATCGAGGGCCTTGGTGATTGGAGCAATAAGAGAAGCATTAGTGTTTGTGTTGGTTCCAAAGTCGGGTTTAAGACTCTGGACAAGCAACTTCGCTCAATCTTTCTCTGGTATGACAGTACCGTTCGTACGACGATATATAACATCAAGTCCGAACCCGGCCAGCCCGTCCACTCACCGACCAATGCTAGAAACATGGCCAATACCGACGACGCACTAAAGGTATCGAAGAACGGTATAGTGTTACGGGATACGCACGAGAAATTCCAGACTGGATCATCACAAGGAACCATCCCCGGCCCGCGCGTTGATCTCGAACCTGACTTCGATGTGTACGACACCGACGGAAACGAAATCAGCGCTAACTGTAACAACTGCATGGGGAAGTCCGTCGACGTCGGCCAGACCGTCCACGCGAAACTCAAGACCGAGGTGTCGAATGCCGATGCCAAGGACTACAAGCGGAGTTCCAACTCCGAGACCATCGAAGGCCCGGTCTGGTGGATGATCGAAGGCAAAACGGGGTGGAATCTCCTCGATAGCGGAGAGTACACCATCACGAACCTCAACAAAGGCGCGGCTACCGTCGAGACACATGTCTGGGCGATTCCCAACTATCCAGGTGATATCCTCGCGATGAAAGCCTGTGTGGACGGGGACGATGAAATCTGGGAAGAGGATGAGGCCAGTGGTTCTGGCAATGATATCGACAACCCCGACCAGAGTGGCACATCCAACAACTGCTCACGGAGGGAGCGATTCTATATCGAACACCCAAACTACACCCCGACTGGTGCCATCGAAAGCGGTACATGCACGCGGGTGATGGGCTGGGCCAAGGACCAGAATATCACTGGATCGGTCATGGTCCACGCGTATCTCTCTGAGCCCGATGGTTCAAATGAGCAGTACCTGGAATCGCTCATGGCTGACAAGCCGAAGAGCGTCCAGGGTGGGAATTACGGTATCGACTGGTCTGTTTCCGAAGCTGCCAAAGTATCGGTGGCGAAGAAGCTGACATTTCGTGCCGTCAACACCCCCGAAGGGACCAATCCGGTTATCGGATCCGTCACCCTCACTTGTGTGCCAGAGACAACACCGGAAGGTAGAGCGGCTGTTCAGATTCTGAATACTTATTGATCACAACGAAAGGAGAAGTACGATGCAATCGAAACTCATAGTGGCCCTCTTATGCTCGGCTGGCATGCTCGCAGCTCCACTGGTGGCAGAGTCCGCCGAAGTCCTGTTCAATCCCAGTGCTCAAAGCAACGGATATGACATGGACGGGAACGGCGTTCTGCATCTGTGGGGCGTGTCGGAAGCGAGTGGTAATGCGCTTGTCGCCAATCCTGATTATGGATGGCCGACCGTGTCTGCCATCGCTGCATGGTACGCGACGCTCCTCAAGGCTCAGGAGATGAATCTCTCGGTCAGTGTCGGATATGACCCGACAACGCTTGACATCTGGTACGTCGGCAAACCGAGATAACTTCTAGTTGCCACTGTAGCCTGCTCCGTCACGGAACAACGTGGCGGAGCTTTTCTTTACTTCACGTTCTACAATAACTTCTCCTCGATACCGAAGGGCGGCTCGAGGCCGAGATGGCGGTAGCCTTCGGGGGTGACGATGCGGCCGCGCGGGGTCCGGGCGAGGAAGCCAATTTGGATGAGATAGGGTTCGATGACGTCTTCGATCGTGTGCATCTCTTCGCTCGTGACCGCCGAGATAGCCTGGAGGCCAGCAGGGCCACCTTTGAAGCGATCGACGATGGCCTGGAGCACGGCCCGATCAGCCGGTTCGAGTCCGAGTCGGTCGATCTCGAAGAGGGCGAGGGCTTCGCTCGCGATAGTCGCGGTGATGAGACCATCATGGTGGACTTCGGCGTAGTCGCGGACGCGTTTCAGGATGCGATTGGCGACTCGCGGTGTCCGCCGGCTGGCTCCGGCGATTGCTCGCGCTCCCAATTCATCGAGCGGCACACCGAGGATACCAGCCGAGCGGTGGACGATCTGCTCAATCTCGCCAGCCGTATAAAACTCGAGGCGATGGATGGAGCCGAAGCGATTGCGGAGGGGATTGGTGAGTGCTCCGAGCCGGGTGGTCGCACCGATGAGTGTGAAGCGCGGGAGATCGAGCTGGATCGTTCGGGCCGCCGGGCCTTTGCCGATGATGATGTCGAGCTTGTAGTCCTCCATTGCGGGGTAGAGCACCTCCTCGATCGATTTGTTCAGTCGGTGGATCTCGTCGATGAAGAGCACATCGCCGGGTTCGAGATTGGTGAGGATGCTCCCGAGATCACCGACGCGTTCGATCGCCGGGCCCGAGGTGACTTTTATCCCGGCGCCCATCTCACGAGCGATGATATGGGCGAGGGTGGTCTTGCCCAAACCAGCCGGGCCATAGAGGAGCACGTGGTCAATCGCCTCGTCGCGCTTTTTGGCTGCCTGGATGAAAATCTCGAGATTCTTTTTCGTTTTTTCCTGGCCGATGTACTCGCTGAAGCCACGGGGACGGAGCGTGTTCTCGATGACGACATCTTCCTCGGTGTGTTCGGTCGTATTGAGCATAGAGTGTCAGCTATTTTTGAGAGAGGCTCTGGGAAAAACTATGAAGCATCGTGCTGGATACTGACAATGGTATCACCATTCGATGGGGATACAAAAAGAACATCCGGCGTAAGCGTCCATCTCTGGCGGAGTTTGGAAATGGCTGGATAATGCCAGTTTCAAGCCACAAAAACCATACGTTGTCAGGGGGTTGACAGCTTTCCTTCGACATGCTATCCTGCTCCTTCAAACAAAAAGCAGAAATCTAGATCGGCCTGCGCCGTTTTTTGTTGCTCTCGGGTACTTTGGAAAAATTCCTCACATGTAGACAACTGGAGAGTACTATCTTTTCTCTTCAGCTTAGGAGGGGTCTCGCTTCGGCGATAGTCAAGATCGGGTAAGGTGGTTTCGGCTGCGTTACACCTCGACACTCGTCCATTCCCCGGGCTCCCATGCTCAGGGCCTTGTCTACAGGTGAGGGATTTTTTTATGAGTAGTTTTCTTTTACAATCTCAATCACCAGATGGCCGATAGTTCCCCGGCTGTGGAACAAGAAGGAGAAGAAAGAATGAAACAGGAAACCCGTCGTGGCCGCTTGCGTCGAGTGCGCCAGCGGATCAAGCGAATGAAACACCAGAGGAAGACTCTTCTCGAAATGTACCACAAAGCAAAAACGAATCCATATCACAGGCATACGCTTCTATGGTATCGACGTCGCTGGAGCATCCTCTAAGGTAATAAGGAGGGTTTGAGGAGGGAGAAGACAAAATAGAAAAAGCCCGGGTGGTCACATGACTCCCCGGGCTTTGAAATTTTTTATACTGAAATTGAGGCTAGGCTTTCGGTGGCGCAGGTATTTCCGTGTGTGAGTTCGCCGTTTTTGTTTCAGTCACCTTGGTGTCGTCGGCTGATTCGTCCGCCCCTTCTTCGGTATCGAGGGCGGTATCTTCAAATGCATCGTACAGATCGCGAAGTGAGTCCTCTCGGCCCGATGCGGCCCAGACTTCATCCATCGTGGTGTGGCCCTCGAGGACTTTGATCAGTCCGTCCTGGGCCATGGTTACCATACCTTCCTTCACTGCAGCGTCGAAGATTTCTTTGTCGGTGGCTATCGCATCGATGAGATCACGGATAGCCTGGGTAACGGGCAGCACTTCGAAGATGCCTTTGCGTCCGAAGTAGCCGGTGAAGTTGCAGTGGACACAGCCCTTGGGTCGGTAGAGGGCGTCGACGGTCGGAAACTGTTTCGTCTTGGCTTGTTCGGGTATCATCGCGAGCAGTTTCTGGATCGCCTCGATTGTACTCTGGGCGGGGAGATAGGGCTCCTTGCATTCTTCGCAGAGGATACGGACGAGCCGTTGGGCCATGATGATATTCAGCGATGAAGCGATGAGAGACGGCTTCACCCCGAGATCGAGGAGCCGGGGGATGGTCGCGACGGCGTTGTTGGTGTGGAGGGTCGAGAGCACGAGGTGGCCGGTGAGCGAGGCTGAGACCGCGACATCAGCTGTTTCGTCATCGCGGATTTCGCCGACGAGGATGACGTCTGGGTCCTGGCGGACGATGGCACGGAGCGCTGAGGCAAAGGTGTAGTCGCGGTCCTTGGAGACTTCGGTTTGGACGATGCCGGGGATGCTGTACTCGATCGGATCTTCGACCGTGATGATCTTGATCGCCGGGTTGTTGATCCGATTGATGAGTGAGTACAAAGTCGTCGTCTTGCCGGAGCCGGTCGGACCAGTATTGAGGATGATGCCGTTGGGCTTCTCGACCGCCCGCTGGATCTCTTCGAAGGCACGGCCATAGATGCCGAGGTGAGTGATGTCGACATCGACGTCGGAATTATTGAGGAGACGCATATCGATGTTCTCGCCGTGATTGCCGGGGATGAGGGAGACACGGATGTCGATGCGATCATCGCCGCTCACCATCGAGAAGTGGCCGTCCTGGGCGCGGTCCCGGACATTGATGCGCATGCCGCCGAGCATCTTGATCCGAGCGAGCGCGAGCTGGTACATGTGGCGCGGCAAGTCCCCGATGTCTTGGAGGAGTCCGTCGATGCGGTACCGCAGACGAGCCGTCGTCTCACTCGGTTCGATGTGGACATCGCTCCCGCGCATCTTGGTCGCGCCAGCGAGGATGATTTCGATGATCTGAGAGGTAGAGATTGAGGAAGTGCCCTTGCCGAGATTCAGGAGTTCGCCGAAGTTCTTCTCGAAATGTTCGAGGTCCTCGCCTTTGAGTGAGACGCGGAGAATGTCGAGGCTCTCGAGGAGCGGCTTGTTGTTGTAACACGCCCAGATCTTTTCCAGCGATTGGCGGGAAACGACGGAAATGGTCATGCGCCAGCGCTTCTGGTTGGCGAGCGCCTGGAGGAACTCGATCGCCTCGGGCTGTTCGGGATTCTCCAGACTGACATAGACGTGACTGCCGTTTTTTCGGAAAATCGCCGCGCCATACTTCTTGGCGTCAGCTTCCGAGAGGAGTGCGACGTCTTTCGGATCCGCTGGGAAGAGGTGGAGGTCGAGATAGGGGAGTCCGAGGCGGTCGCCGAGCGCGTGGGCCCGGTCCTCCATCGATTGCTCGCGAAGTTTCTTGAGGAGGTCCGTGGTGCGCAGGGTCTTCTCACTGGCGGTGGTCGGGACGATACGGCGGCTGACTTTCGGCATAGGGAATGATGTATATCGCCATCATTCTACCATTGTTCATACGGAACGAGCTATCTCGTTGCACTGGCAACAGATGATGACGGGGCGACCAATTGCTCCGCTCCGAAGCCTTTGCGGCACTTAATTTTTTTCGCCCAGACCCTGGAACCATTCGATGAGGAGTCGTTCCGCGGTCGCGAAGTCGGTGGCGGGCAGCGTTCCTTCGAGCATGTCGCCGACGAGGCGGCTCTCGGAGAAAACGGCGAGGATGTGTTCGAGACGATCTTCTTGCTGACTCTTGATGAAGATGCGCATCGATGTCGCACTCTCCTTGAAGAACAGTGCGAAGACGGTCGCACCGGCGTAGTTGTTGCGGATCTTGTCGAGGACAATCGGCAGGTCTTCGCTCTTGGAATGGGACTCGACCAGATCTTCGAGCGTGACCGGCGCCCACATGAGACGGAGCACCTCATGAGTGCGGATATTGCCCATGATGCGGCCCCAGAGTTTCAGGATATGGAGCGGCTGCGTCTTGTAGAGGTTCTTCACGATCTTTTGCTGGTCGGCACCATGGCCCATCAGGGCGGAAGCGAGCTGGAGGGTCTTCGGTGTCGTGTTCTTTCGTTGGAAGGAATCGGTCGCCGACATGATACCGGCCAGGAGCGCCTCGGCGACAGCTGGATCGATGAACTCTGGCCCGACGGTCTCGATGAAATGAGCGGTGATCTCTGATGCGGATGACGCAGTCACATCCACCAGATTCAGCTGGCCGTACTGCTCATTGTTTGAGTGGCGGTCGATATTGATGATCGGTACTTCATAGAAGATATCGGGATTGTCCTCATAGAGCTTGCCCAGACTCTCTTTGTCCGGGGCATCGATGGTCAGGACGACGTCGAATTTGTATTTCGCGAGAATGAAAGAAAAGTCCCGTGGATCGATAGTGCCGTGCTCTGGCGTGAGGTGGATACGGAGTTCTTTGTTCAGTCGTTCGGTGCGGACATCGAGGATGTTGTTGTGCTCGGTATTGAAAGACAGGACGAAATCGCGGGCGCCGGAAATCGCCGTGAGCACCGTCTCGGGCCAAGCGAGGAAGCCGAGGTCTTCGCGTCGTTCATCGATCCGTTCGGCCGCGAGCGTCGGCTGTTTCCCAAGGGCGGCAGCGAAGTGGGCGAGGGCGATACCGCTGGCGATCGCATCGCGGCTCGGATAGGGCGGGAGGAGGATGAGCGGGTGAGCGGCCGGTTTGAGGAGTTCGAGGAATTGCGCTTCTTTCGTGAGGGACATCATGGGAAAAGTCTGGATAAGTTCTCTACCCTAACAAGATTTCGAGTTTCGGTCAAACCACCGCATCTCGCGGTCTGAAATAGCCCGAGAAACGGCGCCGGCCTCCCCAAAGTGTCACTTTCCCGCTAGTATAAAGGAAATATTACCGAGTAACACCGACTCCATCATGCCACAGACTGATTCGAAAGCAGCGACCCAGACGTGGGGAAAGCGCTTTGCTGGTACGCTCCAGCCAGCGACCCTCGTCACGCTCGCTGGGGATTTGGGTGCGGGCAAGACGACTTTGGTCCAGGGCATCCTGGAAGGCTTGGGAGCTACGGCGCCGTATCCGTCACCGACCTTTGTCCTCATGAATCAGTACGAATTGCCGGCTCCGACGCCGACGGGTATCTGCCGCGTCTATCATGCCGATGCGTATCGTGTGGGCGCGGCCGACTTCGAGCGGCTCGGCTTCCTCGAGTGGTGTACCGATCCCGCAGGCCTCGTCCTCCTCGAATGGCCCGAGCGACTCGCGGAGATTTTACCAGCCGAACGGACGGATATCATCTTGCGTGCCCTCTCCGAGACCGAGCGGGAGATTACCATAGGGGAGATGGGAAATACGGCTTGATTTCTCGGAAATCCCTGGAATCTCCTTTAGGTGGAGCGGCCAGTATACGACTCCAGGGGATGTTATAATGAAACATCTCACCAAGGCTATTGAATCTATAGGTATTATTCCTTGTAATAAGGTAAAAATAGAAGTTATAATGATTTTTTAAATCTGTATATATACAGAAATGTCGGTAATCAATTGGCAACAATTCGGTCTTCGGGGAAATCCCTACGACACCACCGCTCTTACGGAAGGAGGCATTCTTGCCCTCAAGGATGCTTTTGTCGGGCGGACAGAAGAGCGTGAATTTATCGATGGATTACTCAGATCCCAAGATCGTTTTGCGCTGGCTCTTTGTGGCGATACGGGTGTCGGGAAAACGAGTCTAGCCAACTATGAGAAATACCTTTGGAAAAACGAGATGCCAAAAGCCTTGTTCTCCTTCCGGCGTGAGATTGAGGCGAGTGAGGATCTGCTGAATAAGTCAAGATTCCTTCTTGAAATCATCGCTTCCATCATTCGTGAAATTCGATTGATTGACCCTGAGCTTCTCAAGGACCAGGTTCTCGCCCGACTCAACAGAGTCATCGATGTGACGGAAACTATCGCACTTTCGGCTAATGTTTCTGTGGACGTGATGGGATACGGTGGTGGAATAGGTGGGAGCAAGGAAACGACCGTCTCACAGCCGCTCAATCTGCCCGCAGCCACTATCGAGCGGTATTTCACGGACATACTTTCTTTCATAAAAACCCATAAGATCAGCGGTAAGCAGTATGAAGGGCTTATCGTGCATACGAATAACTTTGATGTGCTGATGAAGAAAGAGAGTGTCCAAGTGTCACGTTTTTTTGATGACATCCGGGATATGTTGCAGACGAGAGGCGTCTATTTCCTGTTTCTCGGTCCAAAGAACTTCTATCGCGATATGATTGACACGAACCGACGTGTAAAAAGCATATTTTCACCGACCCCGCTCACCGTTCGTCCGCTTGATAAGAAAGAAGTGCTCTTGGCCTTCGAGGAGCGGATGCGGCTTCTTATCTCTGAAGGGGTGAGTGATTTCATTCGGCCGGTGGATGATGAGACGGTCTTCAAGATCTATGATCTCTATGACGGCGATATCCGATCGATCATGACCGCAATTTCCGATCTTTTGGGCCAGTATTCCGAACGGGTGGGAAAACAGCTTTCGGCAGATGAGGCAGCGTTGCTTTTGAGTGAAGAACGCTGGAAACGTATCGAACGTATGGGTATCAAAGGCGAGCAGCGGGAAGTGCTGTACGCAATTCTGAGACAGACCAGCCCTTTCACCAAAACCGATATTGCCAAACAACTCGGTAAACAGATGTCGAGTATGTCACAATACTACTTTCCGCCTCTCGAAGAGAATGGTGTCATCATAGAGAAAGAGCGGAAAGGGAACGCCGTCTATTTCGAGTGCTCCGTCGATTACGAACCGCTCAAGTGGATTCTCGAGATGAAACCACGAGCTGAGACGCGTGCAGAAAACGTTAGAAGCAATCAAGCATCCCTGTTTGAGTAATGAATAACTGCAGGAACATCATTTTGCTGACGGTCCTCTGGCTGATAAAATAAAGAAGAATCCGCAACTAAGGGACCCTCCTCACTTCTCTATCCAGTTGTTTTCCGCCCTAGCCTTTTGGCGGGAAGGGATCGTTGCCGAACGTATTACGTTCGCGAATCCGTCCATCACGGCCGTGGATGAACACCTCGAGATCCTTCTCGCGGGCTATCCCGCTGGCACGCTCGATGGCGTTTTCCTGGGTGTGATGTTGGGAGAGTAGTTGTGAGGATTTTTCTTCCTTCACCACCCACGACTTCTGGGACTTCACTACGTGCAGATTCGTCATGCTCGCTTGTTTGCAGTTAGTTAACGCCATACGACCCACTGGCATTGACAGAATAGGGCATGCAGAATACAATGTCAAATCTCCCACGTTGTTTCCTTTTTACTTCCAAAAGTAGTGGAAACATCATGGCAAGTATGGTAGTATTAAAGAACTGATAAAAGCCCTATGGCTCTGAAAGTAGACGTACGGAAAATGCGCGAAGAATACGGGATGTCCCAAGGGGATCTCGCTCTCCGGCTGGGTTTGTCGCGCCCGACCCTGACGAAGATCGAGCGGGGCGAAAGGGCACTGACGAGGCCGGAGGAGGCGAAAATCTGTGAGATTTTTGGTTTGGTTGGAGAGCATAGTCCGGTGACGGATGATGTTCGTATCAGCATGCCCGAGAAGAATGTTAAGAAGTTCAAGCAGGTGCTCCTTTATGTGCTTGAGAAGACAGCAGGGAAGCCCAATGTCGGGATGACCGTACTTTATAAACTTCTCTACTTCATCGACTTCGACTATTACGAGAAGTATGAGAAGCAACTCATGGGCTTGACGTACATCAAGAACACTCACGGTCCGACGCCGCGAGAGTTTGTGAAAGTCATGGAGGAAATGAAGGAAGTTGGCGAACTGGAAGAGGTAAAGAGTAAATACTTTACCTACGACCAGCGAAAATTCCTCCCACATCGTCGAGCGGACTTGAGTCTGCTCTCGGCCCAAGAATTGAAGATGATTGACTCGGTGATTGGACGGTACGCTGATAAAAGCGCCACCGAACTCTCGAATTTATCACATGAGGATACGCCATGGGCGGTGGCTGAAAACGGTGAGAATATCGAATACGACCATGTGTTTTACCGGCCAGAGAAGACATCGGTGAGGGAGTACGGCCCGCTGTAATCCTCGACTCCTTATCCGGTATGCAGTTCCGACAACTCCCTGCTTTTGCTAGACAACTGAAACGCCTGAAAAAGAAGTACCGCTCGCTCGATACTGACATTGAAAAGTTGGAGAAGGTATTGCGAGTGAAGCCGGCCGGCGCAGGAGAAAAGCATTGGAATTGTCTGTATGCCTCTCCCGATGGGGAGGTAGAAATCTACAAAGTCAGACTCTCATGTTCTGCGATGAGAGGAGAGACTCGATTTCGCGTCATTTACGCTCATAACCAGAAAGATCAATCGGTCATGTTTGTTGATTTCATCGAGATCTACTTTAAGGGAGATCAGGAGAGCGAAGATCAAGGTTTGATTGCAGAGTATATCCGAGAAATAGAATAAGTATGGCGACGAAACACAAAACCTTGGTCCTCCTTGATGGCAACCCCGCCGTATTTCTGCAGATTATCTGGTGGATTGTTAACGTTATTAGCTTGGATATGGCTTCGCCTCTATTGCAACTAACCAACGGCCTTCCTATGAAATACAGCTGGGCAAGTGCGCCCTCTATCAATTGATTATGACGAGTCAAAGAAAGCTATTAGTACTTCTGGACGGTAATGCCTTGGTACATCGGTCGTATCATGCGTTGCCGCCGATGGCGACGAAGGCGGGGCAGTCAGTGCATGCGGTGTATGGTTTCGCACTGACGCTGTTTTCGGTCATCGAGAAATTCAAGCCGGACTACATCGCGGCGTCATTCGATCTGCCCGGTGGGACATTTCGCGATGAGCTGTATGCGGACTACAAGGCGACCCGGGTGAAAGCGCCCGATGATTTGTATGCGCAGATCCCGATCGTGAAGGAATTGGTCCAGGCGATGAATATCCCGATTTACGAGCTGCCGGGATTTGAGGCGGATGACTGTGTCGGGACACTGTCAAAACAGGGGGAAGCGGCGGGCGTCGAGACGATCATCGTGACGGGGGACACGGATACGCTGCAGCTCGTGACGGATCGGGTGAAAGTGTACACGCTTAGGAAGGGACTGAAAGACATGGTGCTCTATGGTATTCCGGAAGTAACGGAGAAGTATGGTTTCCCACCTGAGCGACTCGTCGATTACAAGGGCCTGCGCGGTGATGCATCGGACAATATCCCCGGCGTGAAGGGTATCGGCGAAAAGGGTGCGACCGACTTGATCCAGGAATTCGGTTCGCTCGAAGACATCTATGCGGCGCTGGAGAAAGTGAAGCCGAAGGTGCGGGAGAAGTTGGAAGCTGATCGCGACATGGCGCTGTTGTCGAAGCGGCTGGGGACAATCGATACGGCGGCGCCGGTTACGCTCGCGCTCGATGATTGCGTCACACACCAGTTCGACCATGGCAAGATCGAGGCCTTCCTCCGTTCGCTCGATTTCTATAGTCTCATCAAGAGGATACCTACCGACAATGGACAACGAACGACCGACAACACGAAAAGCGGAGCAAAGAGCGAGAAGAAATTGAAAGCGAAGAAGATAAAGAATGCCGAAGATTTGGAAGCGTGGCTCGTGAAGGTACGAGGGGAGGCGATCGCAGTGGTATTGGACGAGCAGGAAGTGTCGCTCTTTGGGAGTGCGGGGATCGAATCGGTTGGGCTGGCCACAGCTGATCGAGTTATAGAGGTCGTCTGGAACGAGGCGACCGAGCCCGCGCTCAGAGAGTTCCTGGCGGATGCGGAGCGGGCAAAGATCGCAGTCGACAGCAAAGCCATGATGCATACCCTCGCGACGGTCGGAGGCCATCTCGCCGGCGTGACCGAAGACATCATGCTCTCGGCGTACCTACTCCATGCGGGCCACCGGTCCGATATCGAGTCGCTCATGGCTGAGCAGGGTGGACCGGCCTGGACAGGGCTTTCCCTCTCCGAAAAAGCGAAGGCGATCCGTAGTCTCGCGCTCAATCTTCGGAAAAATCTTGAGGCCTTGGCGGCTGAACAGGGGGGCAAACATACTGTGGTAACTCTGCTCCGGGATATCGAGCTTCCACTCGTGCCCGTGCTCTTTGCGATGGAGGAAGCGGGTGTCTTGCTTGATCCGGCAGTTTTCAAAAAATTATCGCGAGAGATTGACGCTTCGGTGAAATCACTCGAAGCAGAAGTCTACAAGTTCGCGGGCAAGGAATTCAATCTGAACTCACCGAAGCAACTCGCCGACGTGCTCTTTGTCGATCTCGCGATTCCGACCGAAGGAGTAAAGAAAAATAAGACCGGTTACTCGACGGCCTCACCAGAGCTCGAGAAGCTGCGCGCTGAATATCCGATCGTGAAGCTCATCGAGGAATACCGCGAGACTTTCAAGTTGAAGACGACGTATGTCGATGTCTTGCCGGGATTGGTGAAGTCCGACGGTCGTCTCCACACGACGTATCGTCAGGATGTGGCGGCGACGGGTCGGCTGTCGTCGGTCGATCCGAATCTCCAGAACATCCCGATCCGGACGGCGCTCGGTGCACGCATCCGGGATGGTTTCATCGCGGCTCCCGGGAAGCGACTCGTCGGGGCTGATTATTCGCAGATCGAGCTCCGGATCGCGGCGCATCTGTCGGGGGATGAAAATATGACGAAGGCCTTCCGTGAAGGCGAGGACATCCACCGGGCGACGGCCGCGCTGGTGCATGGATTGAAGCCGAGTGACGTGAGCGACAGTCTCCGACGTGAGGCGAAGGCGCTCAACTTCGGCATCATCTATGGTATGGGAGCGTTTGGTTTGGCGCAGGCGACCGATATGGATCAGAAAAAAGCCGCCCAGTTCATAAAAGACTATCTGGCGAAGTTTTCCGGTGTCGCAAAGTACATGGAGGACATGAAAAAATTCGCGCATGAGAAAGGTTATGTCGAGACTGCGCTCGGTCGTCGCCGTACGCTCCCGGAAATCCAATCGACCAATCAGGCACTCGTCCGCGGTGCAGAGCGCATGGCCATCAATATGCCGATCCAGGGCTTGGCAGCGGATATCATGAAACTCGCAATGCTCGCGACTCACGATCTGGTCCAGGTGAAGTACGCAGATTCGGCCCGGCTCCTCCTTCAGATTCATGACGAACTGATCGCGGAAGTCGATGAACAGGAAGCAGCGGCCTTTGCGGCTGATCTAAAGATCGCGATGGAGGGCGTGTACCAGCTTTCCGTACCGCTGGCCGTTTCAGTCGAAATCGGAAATAATTGGGGAGAAATATAAAAAAAAGCCGTCAACTCAAGTAAGGTGACGGTTCAGCATTGTGGAGAGGGGCCGATAGGTCATTTTTTTATGCCCAGGTAATATGTTCGTCCATCGGCACTGACCGTGGTGTGGTAGATAGTGTATAGCAGACGAGCGTCCGCGGTGATTTGGAAGCTATCCGGTTTGTGGGGATTCAGTGGTAGTATCGTCGAATCCCCGTTCTGCAGTTGCTCGATGCCCGTTTGCAACCTCTGCTGCGCTTTCGTTGTCAGCTGCATGTCCCCCTCTCCTATATTTGTAATGTGCGAACGACCACAGTAGCAGGATCACTGTTGTCTGTCAAGAGCCACACTGGATTCGGTGGGGCGTAATGCACGGCTGAGTTCCTCTTTCAGGTACTTCTTTAGCGGAGCGATCGTTTGACCAGACAGAATGGCTTCATCGACATCCGCTAGGGTATTTTCTTGGTCTGATAGATCGGCCTTGGCGCCCGTAGAAGTTGTTGAGAGGTCAATCCCGGTACCAAAGTCAATAACAAATCCTTCGTTGGTTTCCAGGTTTACCATGATGTTGCCCCAATGGAGATCACGGTGGAAGATGCGGCGTTCATGCATGGCATTGAGGTATTGTCGAATCCGGGAAAAGAATTCTTGGAAGTCGAACGTCTCGGGGACGGGGAGTTGTTGTTCGACGATATCTTTGATGCTTACTGCATTCAGGCGCTCCATAACGATTCCGTGAAGCGAATCTGTTTTGATGAAAGCGAGTGGTTCGGGGGTGCGGATATTCGCGGCTTGCAGGTCAGATAACTCATCGAGTAGGTGTGTCTCCTTTCGGACATCATTTCCACTCGTATAGACAGAGCCAAAGTTTCTCACGATTTTCATACAGTGTTCGGGGTCGTCGAGGAGCGACTGGACGCTGGCAACATTACCAGAGCCGATAAGGTTCTTTGAAGGATCTTTCTGAAGTTCACGAATATAGCGGATGGCATTGCGCAATCCCTCGCGCTCAGCATCACTGGCGTCATGACTCAGACTGAAAAGGCTGAAGAGGGCAGCAAACCGTCGTTCCACAAACACTTCGAGTTGCGCATAGGCTTCATCGGGAGTAACCTCCTCATTCTCGACACCCTCCATGATTCGCTTCCGCCACTGTTTTCGTAAATCGAGATTATCAACCTCGAGAAGCAGCAGACGGATTTTTTCTTCCATAGGAGGCTCGGCTTCAGTATCTCGGCGCTGAGCCGCTGGTACATCAAAATTCATAGTGGTATAAGACGGTACGATATACTTCAGTATAGCAAGAATTAGGTTGGTATATATGCCAGAATTACCTGAAGTCCAAACAGTGGTGAGTCAACTCGGGAGGAAAATTACCGGCAAGCGGATTGCCGGTTTTTGGTCGGATTGGGAGAAGCAGGTGAAGCCGGGATTGAAGAAATTGGCGAAACTCGCGATCGGCGGGACGGTCACTGGCACGCGGCGGATCGGCAAGCATATCGTCATCGACCTCGACAATGCAGTGTCACTCGTCATCCATCTGAAGATGTCGGGCCACCTCCTCTACAAAGACGCAACGAATGCGGGAGCGAAAGAGTGGGCTGATCTGATGAATCGCTTTATCCATCACCGGATCGATTTCACGGACGGTTCGTGGGTGGACTTTTCTGATCTGCGGAAATTCGGTTGGATCGATTGTGTCGCGACCACGCATGTTGAAGCAATGAAGTCGATCTCTACCCTCGGCTGCGATGCGCTTGCCGGCAAGTGTGACCTCGATTTCTTTGCGGCCCTTTTGAAACGCAGCCGTCGGAAACGGATCGCGACGCTCCTTCTCGAGCAGGACAAGATCGCCGGCATCGGCAATATCTATCGGAGCGAAATGCTCTATCGCGCTGGCATCCGACCACTTCGGCTCATCGGGAAGATAACCAAAGCCGAGCGTACCAGGCTCTTTGCGGCGATGAAGGCGGTGCTCCGGGAAGCGGTGCGACTGCGCGGGACGACAGATGGGGATTTCCGCGATACGGCTGGGAAACCGGGTGGATTCCAACGCACCCTGTATGCCTATGGGCGAGAGGGGCTGCCCTGCAAGCGCTGTGATACAATTATCATGCGTAAAAAACTGGGGCAGCGGAGTGTTTTCTATTGCCCCACGTGCCAAAAATAACTGTGTAAATGCTCCAATTTATGGAAACCCGGCAAAAGGTGATCATTGCCATCATCGTGCTCCTTATCGGGGGCATCATCTATGTGTATTTCTTTGGGGCGGCGACGAAGCAGGCCGACAAGCAGATCGATATCAACAATACCCCGAAAGTTGGCATTGTCGATGACAAGCCGAAGAATCCTGAAAACGTGAGCGCGATCGCTGGTCTGCCCTGTGCCGACTGGAAGCGCCGACCGGTCGCCGTCATGCAGCCGGCCGATATCACGGCACGCCCGGCGGCGGGATTCTCGGATGCTGATATGATCATCGAGATGCCGGTGATCACCGCGACGATCAATCGGCTCATGGCGGTCTACCAATGCGCTCAGCCGACGGAGGCAGGCGCAGTCCGTTCTTCGCGACATGATTTCCTCCCGATCGCCAAGAGTCTTGGCGCCATCTATGTCCACTGGGGTGGGTCGCATTTCGCGCTCGACAAGATCAAAGAAGGTATTCTCGACAATATCGACTGCACCGGTGCAGCGGGAAACGGCGCCGGGGAGGATGTCTGTTACCGGGCACCACGTGTCGGAGCGATGAAGGTCGAAGACACGAGTCGGGTCAATGTGCAGAAGGCGTTTGAGCGTTCCAAGGCGCTTGGCTATGGACTGGAGAATACATTCTCAGGCTATCCGCATCAGGACGAAGCAGCGATCGATGCACGGCCGGCAAATAGCCATATCCGGATCGGGTATCCGGGTGTCGGCGAGGTCGAGTATTACTACGACAAGGACACGAATACCTGGAAGCGCCTGTGGGGCAATGTCGCTGATGTCGATCGAAACAATAGCACGCGTATCGCCCCGAAAAATGTCGCAGTTATTTACTCGCGTTCGGAGCAGATCGAGGGACAGTACAACAACATGCAGCTCGGCGACCCGTGGTATGACCAGACGGATTCGGGCGAGGCGTCCTACTACATGAACGGCAAAGAGACCAAGGGATCGTGGAAAAAAGACAAGGGCAGTCTCGGCAGCAAACTCGCGTTCTTTGATCTGTCGGGCAATGAGATCAAATTTGTCCCCGGCCAGATCTGGGTGAATGTCGTCGAGCCTGGCACAGCCTTTGTCTGGGAACCTGGCAGTGAGTCATAAAGCAGAAAGCATAAAATAGGGAACAGACGGGCTTATGCCCGTCTTTCTGTTAGAGTCTGTCCAAAAGTGCGTATTCTGCTGCAATTCAAAAATTTTACAACGAAAGAGACTTCCCGAACAAACGGTAAGATAAGTGGTGGAGTATAATGATGGGTGTTCCATGTTTTTCGTGATGCATGCTCTATGATTTCTTTTCTCACCGGTACCGATCACTTCCGTCTCCGGCTCCGCGAACAGGCTCTAGCCGCGGATTTTTGTTTTGCGCATGCGGGGGCAGAGCAGCAGGTCTTTGATGGACGTGATACGAACGAGCGACTCATCCCAGACCTCCGAGAGACGCTTTCAGGCGGACTCTTCGCCACCCCGCGAGTCGTGCTGATTCGGCACATCGAGCTCTTTGATGAGAAGCTCTGCGCCGCCATTATCAAGCTTTTTTCAGGGATACTGTCAGGAGACGGCTTGATAGTCGTCAGTGCCGAGCCAGTCGGTCGCGCCAAGAAAGGCAATGAGCTCCAAGTTTGGCTGGCGAAACAGGCGGTGGTCGAGGAAGTGAATATCCTCTCGGGTCGGGCCTTGACACAATCGATTAGCGATATCCTCCAGGGTATCGATCCCCAGGCGACGATCGAACCGCGGGCTGTCGAGTCTCTCGCGTTACGGACGGGGGGAGTGACTGGCTACATCTACCACGACCTGCTCAAGCTGGTACTCGCCGCAGAGGGGAAAGCAATCACGGAAACGGATGTGAAGAATCTGGTCGAAGAACCGGCAGGCGAGAGTGTTTCCTTCGTCCTCCTCGAGCAAATCGTCCGGGGGCAACGTGAACGGGCCGTATCGCTCCTGCGGCGAGAGGAGACGAATGATGATGCCGTGTTCAAACTCCTGGGGCTCTTTGCTTGGCAAGTCCGCCAGGCGCTGATGGTCCGGGATGAGTATGAACGGGGAGTGTCGTCACCCGACGCAATCGCTGCGACGATCGGTGCGAAGCCTTTTTCTGTCCGCAAGCTCATGCCACTCATCAATCAGCTCCCACTCGACCGACTGAAGCGCGCTCTCGCGTACCTCGCCGACCTCGACCAGGGAATCAAGACCGGCCAAATCCGCCCCGGTGTCGCCCTCGATCTCTTCGTCTGGAAATTCTAACCAGAAACCTGTAAACGAAAAAACTCCCGATGAGGGAGCTTTTCTTTCTCTGTAATCGGACCCTACTTCGTTGCGAGTTTCTTGACGGCAGCGTTCAGGCGGGACTTGCGGCGGGCAGCATTGTTCTTCTTGATGACGTTTTTCTCCGCGCCTTTGTCGAGGGCCTTCTGAGCTTTCTGGAACCATTCTTTGGCTCCAGCGACATCGGCCTTGGCGATCGCTTCGCGCGTGCCCTTCACGGCGCTCTTGATGACACCTTTGATGGAGCGGTTGCGGAGGGTGTTCTTGGCGGTGACCCGCATGTACTTCTTGGCTGACTTCTTGATCGGCATATCTCTAATTTAAAGATTAAAACTCGAAAATCAAAATCCGAAACGAGTCAAAAATGACTGCAGAACGACAGAACAGAGAGACCTGAGACGTCTCCATTTTTAGCACAACAGCGCATTTTTGGCAACCGTGGCAACATGCCTTATTTATCTTCAGAAAATTTACCAGCCCCGATTTGTTTGAGGAACGTGAGTGTCAGTCGCACCGAGGGATTCTTTTCAGTGTGGAGCAAGGCAACTCGTGATCCATACTTTTCAAAGAGGGGGGTGAGAAACTCATCTCCCCAGGAAGGAGAAAAAACGGTTATTCCGTCAAAGTCTACCTCAACATTTTCGTCCGGTCCTATCTCAGCCAGTGTCGGAAGAAAAGCCGCATACGCCTCCTTGCCAGCAGGACGGGAAGTAAGAAGTGTACCGAATTTTTTGAGTTCAATGCGCATACGTATTATGTTTTAAAATGTGAGGCGAGCGAGCGAACCGGTAGTCTCGAATCCAGAGTTCTCTATCTGCATAGCCTTGCCTTGGCGGAGGGTGACATGGGCATTGCCGGAATAGAAATCGACTGTTAGAGGATACTGTTCGGTGATAGTTCGGACGAGCTTCAGTCCATTGCCTCTCGCTTCGGGTGCGCGTCCAGAGACCACCTCGGTAAAGGCAGTATGTAGCGCATCACTGTCGTTCGAGAGCGATGGCCGTACGCGCTTGAGCGTTGTGAGGATTCCTTGGCCACGATCAGCGAGGATCACTTCTCGTTTATTTACATCGTATCCATAGAAGACGCCTGGAATATCGCGCCAATTACCGAGATTGTGATCGAAGGAATTGTTGCCGATCTCGCCGGTTGCAGCAATGACGAGTGATACCCAGTCGAGGTTGGGGAAGGTGGCGGTAAAATCTTTTTCCATCCGGGCAAGCCGGGTCTGGAAGACCAGGCTGTTGGCGGCGTACCATTCGGGACGCGGTTCTTCGGCTGCAGCCGTCACAGCCCATTGTTTGCCCAGAGTAAAGAGGTCCTCGGTGTAGAGCCGAATCTGTTCAAGTGAGTACAGGCGATGCCCACCAGGGGTTCGAACGGCTCGAAAGGAGCCTTTCTTGTCCCAACGGCGGAGCGTATCCAAAGACACACCGAGCATCTCGGCCGCTTTTCGGATAGTAATGATGGTATTCTCTTCCTGATTCTGCATAGATAGAGTGTATCATACTATGCAAAACTATGCAAGTATAATAAAAACTATGCGATTGTTTGAGCGAAGAATAAAGAGGCAACGGTTTAGTAGTGGGATATCAGGGTTGGTGCCTAGAAACGTTGAAGAAGAGCCAGTTTCGGAATAAACGTGTAAAATAGGGTTACTTCTATGATTCGAGCCCTCAAAGGAACCCTCGGTTCCATCCATCCCAATTACGCGATCATTTTCGTGAATGGCGTCGGCTATCAGGTCTATGCCTCGCCGTATACCCTCGGCAAGCTCGCCGGAATGAGCGATGTCTCGCTCCATATTCACACCCATGTTCGCGAGGATCAGCTCAACCTGTTCGGCTTCATCTCTGATGACGAGCTGTCGATGTTTGAGCTCCTCATTTCGGTCTCGGGCGTCGGACCGAAAGCGGCGCTCAGTATCCTCGCCATCGCCGAGCCGAAGACGATCCGGACCGCGATCGTGAACAAAGACCCCAGCATCCTGACGCGGGTGTCGGGTGTCGGCAAGAAGACTGCCGAGAAAGTCATCGTCGAACTCCAGAACAAGGTTTCATCCGTTGATATTGCGGACCAGGCGAGCGCTTTGGCAGAGCAGGACTCCATCGAGGCGCTGACATCGCTTGGCTACACGGTCTCCGAAGCGCGGGATGCCCTGAAGGGGGTGCCTGCGGACACGACGAGCGTCGGGGAACGGCTGAAACTCGCGCTGAAGAGTCTCGGCAAGAAATAAGCTGCATATACACCTGTGGCATCCCGATCATTTCTCACAGCGAATGCGCGCGATGGTGGTCTCTTCCAGTCGGATGAGTGGGCCAGGCTTCAGGCTGCGTCGGGTCACGATGTGCATCCGTTTTCCGGGGTCGGGTTCGAGGGGCATGCGTTTGTCCACGCATTGCCGATGATCGGACGATACCTCTTCTTGTCGCGAGGACCAGTCGTCGAGGAATCAGGAATCAGGAATTCTGAATCAGGGATGCGAGAAGTGTTCATGCAAATGGCCGGGCAATGTCGGGCGTGCTGGATTCGGGTGGAGCCGCAGGCCGAGGAAGTTCTCCAAATACTTCGGACGACGTTTGGCGCGGATCGGATAGTCGCCACCCCGCGCGATTTGAATCCACGTGAGACGCTCATGGTGTCGCTCGACGGTGGTCCGAGTGACTGGCTGGAGCGGATGAAGTCGAAGACACGCTACAATGTCCGTCTGGCCGAAAAGCACGGTGTCAGTATCCGTTTCTCTCGATCGGAGGAAGATATTGAACGATTCGTCGAACTCATTTATGCGACGACCAATCGCAAAGCGATCGCCCCACATCCGAAGGAATACTACCGAAACTTTTTTACCACATTGCCGGACGAGATGTGCACGATTGCCATTGCCGAACATGAAGGCCAAACAATCGCCGTGAGTCTACTCGCTTTTCTTGATGGCACAGCCTATTACTTGCATGGCGGATCAGCCGACACCAAACGGGATCTGATGGCGCCATTCCTTCTCCACTTCAAAGCGATGGAAGAAGCCAAACGGCGTGGGTGTACGCGGTATGATTTCGGTGGCGTACGAGTGCGTTCCAAACGCGGAATCGACGATACCAATTGGGATGGGATCACACGGTTCAAGCAGGGTTTTGCACCAAAGACCGAGACACTCCTGTTTCCCGGGACGTATGATATTATCCTCTCACCCTCACGTTATGCGCTCTATCGGCGCCTGCAACGACTGGCGGGTCTGCGGAGATACGCGCGGCGACTCTTCAAGTAGTAACAGTCATCCTCTCCAAATACCATGAGTACTTTTCTCAAAAAAATTCAACTCGCTGGAAAACGACAGATTTATCGAGTCTTTGTTTCCCATACCATTCGTGGTATCGCGCTCTCCTGTGTCAGCATCTACGTTCCGATCTACTTTTTCACCAGGGGACATTCGCTTTCAGAAGTCATCGGCTATTACGCCGTGCTGCATCTCTCAGGTCTTTTTGTCGCACTTACGGTCATTCCACGATTGATCGAACGACACGGACTGATACGGGTGTTCAAGCTCAACTACCTTTTCGAGATTACGTATTTCGCTCTCCTTTTTCTCCTCCCTTATTTTTCGATTTCCATATACAGTATTGCTTTTATCGGTGGCATGGCGACGTTCTTGTATTGGGTGCCGCTGAATATCCTCCTCATCAAGAATGCTGACTTTGATAAGATGGGGACGGATCTCGCAAATTTTTTCGCGCTACCGAAGCTCTTCTCAATCGTTGGCCCCCTGATCGGCGCTGCCCTCGTCTACTTTGTTGGTTTTTGGCCGACATTCCTCATCGCGATGTTTGGACTGGTGCTTTCATATTTACCACTGGTCGGTATCAGCGCGAGTGAGATTTCAGTGTCATTTAATTTCCGTCAGGCGTGGCGGAAAATAAAAGCGCGGAAACTCCTCTTTTTGCTCGAGGGATTCGACAACATCATCGAGGAATCAGAATGGTTTTGGGGCATCTATGTCTTCCTCATCGTCGGATCACTGGCTGTCCCTGGTATTATCGGTAGTCTGGAGACGATTGGAGCGGTACTCTTTACCCTCTTCATCGGTAAACGAGTGAATTACTCAGACCGAAAAATAGTTCTTTGGTCGGCGCTTGGACTCATGCTGATATCGGCGGCGCGGATATTTGTGGAGAGTCAGACAGCAGCCTATGCCGTGAGTATCGTTGCTTCATTTGCTATGACCGCTTTTCTGATCTCATACTTCAGCGTTATTTACCGGGCAGTCAAAGGGGACGACGAAGAAGAATTCATTATTCTCCGTGAGATCCCGACAGTCATCGGTAGGATGATAGTATTCGGAGGTATTGTTCTTACGTCCGTCCACCAAGAGTATTATTTCCTTTTGCCGCTCTTGGCTACGCTCGTGCTCGTGATTCTCTTCCTGACGAAAATGCGGACATCGGATCTCACAAAGTAGAAAGAACCTATGGCATCTCTGAAGCGTTTAATATCGAGATTCATTCCTCAGATCGTGAAGAATATATTTTATCATTTTCCTCTCGCTATTTTTGCAAATCTTGCACTTGGTTTTCCATCACGCGGCATGACCGTGATCGGTGTGACCGGGACGAATGGCAAGACCACGACGACCAAGCTCATCGCCGCCATCCTCGCCGAGAGTGGGAAGAAAACCGCGTATGCCTCGACAATCGAGTACGGCATCGGCGAGCGGCACTGGACGAACGCCTCGAAGTTCACGACTTCATCAGCGTGGCAGCTTCAGAAACTTTTGTCAGAAGCCAAGCGGGCCGGCTGCACCCACGTCGTCCTCGAGACCTCGTCGCATGCTATCGATCAGTTTCGGACCTGGGGGATTGCTTACACCATCGCGGTCATCACCAATGTGACGCGGGAGCATCTCGACTATCACAAAACGATGGCCGAATATCGGCGTGTGAAACGGAAGCTCTTTGCTAACGTCCAGATCGCCATCGTGAATATCGACATGGAGCAGCCAGAGGACTACTGTATCGCCGCGCCCGGGAAAACACTCACGTATAGCACGAAAGACGTGGCGGCGGATGTTGTCGCGACCGAGATCGAGCTTGACCTCACGGGGACGCGTTTCCTCGTGCTTGGGAAATCATTTCGGATACATCTGCCGGGACTCTTCAATGTGGAAAACGCCCTCGCGGCCATCACTACGGGTCAGGCCCTCGGTATCGATCCGGAAACGATGAAGCGCGCCCTCGCCACTGTCACAGGTATCCCGGGGCGGATGGAATCGGTGCCGAATGATCGCGGGCTCGACATCCTCATCGACTACGCGGTGACGCCGGATTCGTTCGAGCAATTGTATCGGGCGGTTGGTCCGATGCAGATCCCGGGGACGAAAATCATCCATGTCTTCGGCGCGTGCGGGGAGCGTGACCGGGGCAAGCGTCCGGTGATGGGACAGATCGCATCGGAACACGCGGATGTCATTATCCTGACCAATGAGGATCCATACCACGAAGATCCCGAGCGTATCCTCGACGAGATCGAGGCGGGCCTGCCCGAATCGCTACGCGAAACGTTGCAGGCGGGCGTGACGAAGAAAATGGGTGAGACTTATTTCCGTGTCTTCGACCGGCGTGAGGCAATCGCCAAAGCCATCGTGCTGGCCGAAACCGGCGACATCATCCTCATCACCGGCAAAGGCGCCGAGGAGACGATGGCGATCGGTGATGCACGCATCCCGTGGCAGGAACGGGCGGTCGTCGAAGCAATTTTGAAGGCAACAGCAAACGGCGGAGACTGATCCGTCATTTCTGTTTCTTGAATAAAAAAAGGCCCGCAGCGCCAAGAATAGGTTCTCCTTGGTCACTGCGGGTAATGTCGGGGCGGGGGTGGTGGAGTGTTAGGCAGTTTCGAGCCCGATCAGTCGGGCCGGAAACGCCTGCAGATCTGCCCGCCGAATGAGCCGATTCGACGGCAGACGATCCGTCCAACCGACGATTTCAGGGCGCTTGGCTGAGTCATCAGGCACCACGCGGAAGAAGAAGAGGCCGTCTCGGATGTTCTCGACGACGAAAGTCTGCGTGTGGCGTCCGCGCACTACTATATCGTACATCGCGTATAACCGGACGTTGTCAGCGGTGTACACGTCTGGCAACTCGTAATTATCGGGTCCCGGAGTCCGGAACCACCAACAAACACCGAACATGGCCAGTACTACCGCGAGCATTATCAGTATCGGTCCTTGGAATAGCATTGTGCACCTCCGAAAAAAATTTTGAAAAAACCACGAACACGTTGACAAGGTACGCTATTTTTATGGAATTGTCAAGGCGAGCCGGACTAGCCCAGGATGCGGATGAGAATGGTGGAGAGGAAGAAACCGATAAAGCCGCCAACAAGAACTTCGCTCGTCCGGTGCCCGACGCGTTCCTTCAGGCGGGGGAAGTCCCCGATGGGGAGCTTCAGTGTCTGGACGAGGGTGTTCAGATAACGGCCCTGGTCACCGAGATACATGCGCAGTCGCACCGCATCATCGATGATGAGGAAGGCGACCGCGACCGCGACCGCGAAGGTACCTGAGCCGATCCCTTCGTAGTAGCCGATCGAGGTGAGGAGTGAGATGGCGAAAGCGGTGTGGGCACTCGGCATGTGGCCGTGGGTGGCGAGGTATTCGAGCTTCCAGCCATGCTTCAGTCCGAACATGACGAACTTGATGCACTGCGTGATGATACTCACGACGATCGGGATGATGAAGATAGCGTGAGCCTGGAGAAAATCGTGCATAGGACAACATCCATAGTATATCACCACACTCATGCCTGAATGCGATCGGGTATCATTGCATGGGTCTTTGGACCGGGAAGCGACCCCTTTTTCATGCGGGCTCTTTCTGCTATAATCAAGCCACTGAAATCCCTAACCCTATCACATATGCTGAGTCTTCCACTCATCCTCATCGGTGTCGCCGTGCTGGCCCTCCTCTATGGTGTCGTACTCTACAATGGGTTCGTCCGGCTCGCGACGCGGGTCGATGAAGCCTGGAGCGATATCGATGTCCAACTGAAACGCCGGTACGATCTAATCCCGAATCTCGTGAATACGGTGAAGGGCTATGCGTCGCATGAGAGCGGACTCTTTCAGAAGGTGACTGAGGCGCGGGCACAGGCGATGCAGGCCGGCTCGGTCGGGGACCATGCGCAGGCGGAAAATATGCTCGCGGGCACGTTGAAGAGTCTCTTTGCAGTCGCCGAAGCCTATCCGGACCTGAAGGCGAACACGAATTTCCTCGAACTGCAGCGCGAACTGTCGGATACGGAAAACAAGATCCAGGCCTCGCGCCGTTTCTACAACGGCAATGTCATGGAGCTCAATGCCAAAGTCGATATGTTTCCATCGAATATCATCGCCAACATGTTCAAGTTTGTGAAACGTGAATTCTTTGAGATTGAAGAGAGCCAGAAGGAACCAGTGAAGGTGGAGTTCTAGCCGTATGACCCGGAGTTTTGGCAGGCAGGCCGTCGCGCTTGCCTGTTTTCTTTTCGTGGCGGCCATTCCGACGATAGTCTGGGCGCAGGGGATGCCGGATGCGACAGAGCACATCGAGCGCTTTGAGAGCAATATCGTCATCGCATCGGATGGTACAATCGCAGTCACTGAGACGATACGCTATGCGTTCGGTCTAGCGGAGAAACACGGCATCTATCGTGACATCCCAGTCAAATACGCGACCTCCCTCGGCACGCGGACCGCGCTGGATATCACGGTGGAGAGTGTCGCGGATGAGACAGGTAAGACGCTGACCTACGAAGAGAGTCACTCTGGTGGCAACCTACGCATTCAGATCGGGGATGCCGATCGGCTCATCACCGGGACACATACCTATGTCATCCGCTACCGGGTCGCCGGTGCGCTCGCGTTCTATCAGGATTTCGATGAATTGTACTGGAATGCGACGGGGCATGATTGGGAGGTGGCGATCGCGACGGCTTTGGTGACCGTGCGGACCGAGACTCGAGCGTCCGGGTGGCGCACGGCGTGCTATGTCGGGCCGCGTGGCAGTACGGAACACTGCGACCAGGCAGCATCCCGGAGCGAGGCGATGAATCTCTACCGGGTTGAGTGGAACGAGGCGTTGTCGCCAGGATCCGGCATCACGATCGCCATCGGTTTCGACAAAGGTTATGCCGCCGAACCAACATGGTGGGAGCGAATCGCGGCATTTTTCAAAAACAACCCACTAATCTTGCTCCCATTCGTTGTCTTTGGCTATATGTTCCGCCGTTGGTATCGCGAAGGGCGAGATCCAGAGGGTCGCGGGACGATAATCCCCGAGTACGATGTGCCTGAACACCTCTCGCCGCTTCATATCGCTGCCCTCTTGGACGGTCGCCTCACCGGGAAAGAAATCCCGGCGGCCATCATCAATCTCGCGGTGAAGGGCTACCTCCGGATCGAACGAGTGACCGAGAAAGGACTCATCCTCGACACGACAGACTATCAACTCATCGAATTGGCCGAGCGTCCGATCGGGGGAGCGATTGAGCGGGTGCTCCTCGAAGCGCTCTTTGGTGGCACGACAGCAAATGCAGAGAGTGCCCGTCAGCTACTCGCTTCTCCGGTCGCCCAGTATATCCCGGCGTTCTTGAAACGCTCGATTGAGATGACCTTGCCGAAAGCCACGGCGACGCCTGAGATTGGCGGGCGAACAGTGAAAATATCTGAACTCAAGAATAAGTTCTATACCAAGATCCCAGAACTGCAAAAGCAGGCGATCGGAGAACTCGTCGCGCGAAAATTCTTGGCAGCGAGTCCGCAGGATGTCTGGGGCAAGTACACACTTTGGGGGATACTCTTCATCATCGGCGGATTTTTCCTCATCCCATTCCTCCAGCTCCAAGGGGCGAGTATCGTCGCGCTTGTGATCGCGGTTTTCATCTACGCTGTATTTGCCTATCTCATGCCGCGCGTGACGCGAGAGGGCGCCATCGTCAAAGAGCAACTTCTCGGATTGAAAGACTATCTCCAGATTGCGGAGAAACGACGGCTGGAATTTCACAATGCGCCTGAGAAGACGCCGGAACTTTTCGAGCGACTGCTCCCGGCAGCTCTGCTTCTCGGTGTGTCCGATATCTGGGCCAAAGAGTTCGCTGACCTCACGATGTCCGAGCCAGAGTGGTATCATGGCGGCTCGGTCTCCTCATTTTCTGCGACGTCATTCGCGTCCGATCTTGGTGGCTTCAACACCGCTGCCGGCTCCTCGCTCGCCTCAGCGC
>JBATNG010000012.1:0-3352 GCA_049290235.1 Candidatus Moraniibacteriota bacterium
ATAAGCATTCTCATGTAACCAGCTCGTCCATAGGAATGGACTTCGTAATGGTTCCATTCCTCCCCGCACTCTTGACCGGCTATGTGATGGCCGTCCAAGAAGTGCGGGGTTTCCTGGTAGTTAAAAACTCCGCCCTTTCCAGAGCGGAGTTCAGCATCGCAGTAAGCTCTTTACTCTGCCCCCATCACTGCCTGCAACTTCGTTTTGGCTGTTTCGACGGCAGACTTGAAGGTCTGGAGCGCACTCTCGATCGCCTGCTTGCGGGTTTCGGCGAGCGCCTTCACCTCATCCCGTAGTCCAGTGAGTTCATCCTTGTTCCCCTGCAGCTTCTCACGAGCCGCCTTCACCGCGGCTTGGTAATTCGACATCACAGTCTTCGGATCGGTACCGGCCTCGCAATCACTCTTGGCCTCTGCCGCCGCGGCATCGACGGCCGAGCGGAACTCTCCGTATGTGCTGGAAGCAGTTGACTTCTTGGTATCAACGAGTTTGTCGACTGCAGTGCGGAAGTCCTCGATCGCTTTGTCGACGGCGGCGCGCCGCGTCACGACCGCTGCATCGATCGTGGACTTGAATTCGGCGACGGCAGCTTTCTCGGCATCGGTATCCGCCCGCTCATCGAGCAACGCATAGAGTGCGGTACGACGCTCGTCCTGATCATCGCGCTTGCCGTCGAGTGACTCATCGCGATCATCGCGGCGGTCGGTGCGGCGGCTCAGACGATCCCCGACGCGATTCTTCACATTCGTCTCCCGCGTATCCACACGGTCGGACTGGTTCTCCATGCGCTCACTGAAGCGCGTGCAGAACGCGTCTTGGCGCTTCTCCTTCATCTCCTCACGCTTTTCTGTCCTGTCTGCCTGGCGCTCTTCCATCCTGGTCTGGCGTCCTTCCATTCGAGCCTTGGCCTGCTCAGCCCGCTCGGTGAACCGCGTATTAGCCCCACCCATTTCAGCCAGAGCGATCGATGGCACCGCCAATACTGCCGCGAGTGAAAACGCTGAAAGGTACCGTTTATTCATCAACTTCATAGTTTTCAGTCTACCGAATTAATTACCGTTTTCGAGATCAGCCATCTCGTCTTCCTCTGAAGCGGAGAGGTCATCGCGGTCGGCGAGCGCTTCGTCGATGAGATCATTCGCCGCCGTTTCCGGTGTAACGGTCGTCGGGAGCGGAGTGGTCGCGATATCCACAGTCGGAGCGGACTTCTTCCCAGCGTTCATCGTCGACTTGGGCTGGACCGTGTCAGACAGATTTGGCTGGCTCTGCAGGGCATACTGGGAATAGATCACAGCCAGTATGACAAGCATGAGAAACAGTGCGAACCCAAAACCAAGCATTCTTCTGGGTATCAACATATTGTTTGTGTAAGCTTACAGTGATTATTACGGCGGGCCGGACCATCCGGACGCATGCTAGCCACAGTATACCACTCTGCCAATGCAACAACCCTTGTTTTTTTCTTCACTGAGCGCTATCGTCCAGGTACTCGAATCATGCCCTTTCACAACTCGGAGATTTTCCATGGACACAGCATCGTATACCGACTTCGTTCGCTCCCCTGTCCGAATCAACACCAGCCGCACCCTCACCTCTGTGGTCACCCTGTGGCAATTAAGACTACGCTCCTCGAACCACCACCACATCATCCCGACGCTCGAGCGCGTCCATACCACCTTGGTCGTCGCCGAGGGAGATCAGGCTGCCCTTCGTGAGATGCTGTATGGGGTTGTCACAGAGATATTCATCGAGAGACACTGGCGACTGAATCGTCGGCCCCTGTCCAAACAGGAACTCCTGAGCGTCGATCAAAGATCGGTTGCATTAGTCGAAGCCGCACTTCAGGGCGAATCGACGATACTCGGCGATTTCTATATCAGCGTTCAGGAATGGTATCCGCCAAGGTTATTGCGTCTCTCACCAGATACGTGATTGGCAAGTTTGTTCCATCCCCACCATACCCCTCTCGGCCGCCGTTCCCTCGGGACGATGCAGACATCTGCTATCGTCCCTTTCTTTTACGCGTGCCACCATCACGCCTGGCCTCGAGCGCCCGGATCTCATCGCGGAGGATGGCGGCGGTTTCGAAATCAAGCAATTTCACAGCGGCTTTCATCTCGCGCTCCTTCGCTCGGATGATCTTTTCCGGATCCTTCGCAAAGCCCTTGGCGTCGAGCGCGAGCGATATAGCCACCGCTTGATCGTGCTCGCTCTGCAGCCGCTCCGTGATATCATGAATGTTCTTCTTTATCGTCTGCGGCGTGATACTGTGCTCGGTATTGTACGCCAGTTGCAAGGCCCGGCGACGCGCCGTCTCGCTCAAAGCATATTCGATCGACCCCGTCACCCGGTCAGCATAGAGGATGACACGGCCGAGGACATTGCGCGCGGCGCGGCCGATAATCTGGATGAGCGAGGTTTCGGAACGGAGAAACCCCTCCTTATCCGCATCGAGGATGCCAATAAAGGTCACCTCGGGAAGATCAAGTCCTTCGCGGAGCAAGTTCACACCGACCAGGACATCGAACTCACCCTTCCGGAACTGGGTCAAGATCTTGATCCGATCGATGGTGAGCACGTCACTGTGGAGGTATTCGGCTTTGATTGGCTTTCCCTGCCCTGAGCGTGTCGAAGGGTCTTTCAGGTACTGGGCGAGATCCTCAGCCATTTTTTTCGTCAGGGTCGTCGCGATCACTCGGCCGCCACGCTTCACCTCCATCTCCGTCTCGCGGATGAAGTCCCCGATCTGCCCCGGGTATTCGCCAATCGCTCGGATGCCGCGGACCGTGACTTCAGGGTCCAAGAGACCAGTCGGACGGATAACCTGCTCAACGATTTGTTTACTCACTTCGCGCTCATACTCCGCCGGCGTCGCCGAGGTGAAGACGACCGAGCCCACCCGTTCCTGGAATTCTTCGTACCGGAGTGGCCGATTGTCGAGAGCACTCGGAAGCCGGAAGCCGAAATCCACAAGTGTTTTCTTCCGCGCCTGGTCGCCATTGTACATACCGCGAAGCTGCGGCAGCGTCACATGCGACTCATCGATGATGGTGAGGAAGTCCGGCGTGCCATCAGGAAGGTGCGGGAAGTATGACAGGAGCGTCTCGGGTGGTTCACCCGGTGCCTTGCCAGAGAGGTGCCGCGAATAGTTCTCGATCCCCGAACAGTAGCCGATCTCATCGATCATGGCGATATCATAGTGCGTCCGCCGTTTCAGCCGCTCCGCTTCGAGCAGTTTGCCATCGCTCGCGAACTTCCCGAGCTGCTCGTCAAGCTCCTCACGGATCGTTTCAAGCGCTCGTTCTTTCTTGCGCACATCAGTGATGAAGTGCTTGGTAGGGAACAATATGAT
>JBATNG010000013.1:0-32664 GCA_049290235.1 Candidatus Moraniibacteriota bacterium
GCATAAAAATCCCCGGGCGTAAGCCCGAGGGAGAATCATAGACAAATTTGTGTATTCGAGAATTATAAAATGAACTAAAAGATTGTCGACGAGCAGTTGTCCAATTTGCAGTGGAGGGGGGATGAAGATTCAACGAAGCAGCGTTGGAATGCTTTTCGTATATCACGGATGCGATAGGGAAGTGGCCGAGAAGATACTTAGGGGCGAAGACGAGTTGCAAGAAAGCTCTTCCGAACACGACTGGTTAGGCCCAGGAATCTATTTCTGGGTAGATAGTCCGACACTGGCCTATGGTTGGGCAAGAAGCATTTTCCGGACTGATCCAAAAAAAATAAAAGAGCCCTACGTTCTAGGCGCCTATATTAACCCTGGCCTATGTCTCAATTTGACGGACTTAGGGGTACTTCGTGAGCTTCGACGGGTATACGAGAACATGGCTACCCTCTTTCGAGATTCCGGTTTGCCCATACCAAAAAACGTGCGTGACAAAAAAACCGGTCCCTATAGGTATCGATACCTGGACTGCGCTGTAGTTCGGTTTCTGCACCAGATTCGCCATAAAAACAAGGAGCCGGCCTATGATTCTGTCCTTGGAGTATTTGAGGCTGGCGAAGCGGCGTTTCCAGGATCGTCATTGAGGTCACGAACGCATATTCAAGTTGCTGTTCGGAATCATGACAACTGTTCAAATATTCTCGGTTATTTCAGGGTCCCGGCGATAAATGAAATAGTTAGGGAATTTGACGAAGCCGCCAATAGGGTAGAAAAAAACTGATCAGTGAGTGAGGTGAACGCGACCCAAACAGTGACAGGTTTCAGTGCTTCTAAGGCAAGGCGTCTTGAATTGAACGGCCCTTAATCTGCGTATTTCGGTCGATAATGAACAGCCATTTCGGTTTAACGTGAACGCTGATTTTGGTTGATGGTGAACGGCTGTTTCGGTTGAACGTGAACACTTTTGGGTATTTTCCGAAATGGGTGTTCGCGATGCCGAAACAGGTGTTCACGATTCCGAAACGGAAAGGACAGAAGTCGAGGTAAGGGGTTGCGCATGGATAACCACTGGCGCCACGCTCGCGAGTTTTTCGAGGAGCAGGCATGTCAGCAAGGCGAGTACCCATGCGCAGAATCAAGGAAGTTCTCCGACTCAAGCTCGACTGTGGGCTGAGTCACCGACAGATCGTCGCCGCCCTGGGCGTAAGCCTGGGGGCGGTCTCCAAGTTTGTCCTCCTGGCCGAAGGCGAGGCTCTGAGCTGGGCAGCGATCGCCGACCTGGATGAAGAGCAGATCGAAGCCCGGCTGTGCCCCAAGGTGGCACCGACCAAGCCTCTTTCTCTGGAGCGATTCTGGCAGTCATGGGAGCAGCTTGCCCGACGGCTATGCCATATGGTTGCTCGTTCCCAATAATCGACAGAGGCTGGCTGAATCGATATGGGAAGAACGATAAGTGTCATGACAAAGTAGTAATCGGTGGCGGCGCACTCGCAAAAAAGGGGGTTTTCGGTCAGGCACTAGCTAGTCAAAATACAACTCACGAAAACTTGGCCAAACAACCGCTCACTGTGCATCTCATTGTGCTTCGTACGACCATCGCTAAGGCGCTTCAAAACTTCAACGGACTGTAGTTTGCAGTGTAGTCGTAGGTGTCCACACCCTCTGCTCTCTTAAGAATCCCTACTACGAAATATGTGAGAGGAGTAAATAATATTTCAACTATTACCTTTATTGCCCAACCCCATAGTATGGCTTGAACAAGAATATCTGTCGGTAATACACCCCAAAGCGCACCCACGTAAAAAATACCCGTGTTCAGCCCCTGTCCTACGAACGTCGATGTAATGGTGCGAACCCAAAGCATCCTTCCATTCATATGAACTTTCAACCTTGATAGGACATAGTTGTTAGCAATATCGCCGGCAAAGACAGCGACCCACCCGGCTATCAATATCCTAGGCACCTGACCCAGCACAGTTGAATAGGCCTCATTGTTCTGAAAACCGGGACCCGCCGGTAGCACAACTACCAACGAGTACAGGAGTCCAGCTGTAATCGAGGCCGCCATGACAAACCATAACGCCCTTCGAGCCTTTTCGTAACCGTACACTTCAGTGAGTATGTCAGAGATGATGTAGGTGACGGGGAAATAGAGAACTGTCACCGATACCACGGCTGGTCCAATGCTGATTATCTTTCCTGCTGTCACATCGGACACAAGTTGAAAAACAACGTAAGCAATTACGGTCGGCCAAAAATAGCGCATCGCAGCATCGCTCTTCCCTATGTCTTTCACAGATGAAGATTGTTTCTCGTCTCGCATTTGCTTCTCGCTTCACATTATGCCAACATACTACTCTCTTGCCCTTGGTTTGGCAAATGGAACTACACCGTCGGGCATTGCCCTTTCAATCGTTGCCTGGATCGGAAGCGCGGATCGGAATTCCTCCGAGGCGGCACTGCACAGCTCGATGATAGACCGTGCCTCATCGGGTTCAACGGCGCTATATCGTTTGGATATGCCAGAACCCGGCGTGTCTCCTCGAAACGCGATAACGGAGGTGTTGGCGCTACTGTCTCGACGGAAGTAATAGAAGACGTAAGGAACGTTCTTTTCCCATTCAAGCTTGAGCACCCTTATCTTCAATAGGTCACTTGCCTGCTTACGATGAATTTCCGAGTTGGGACCACTCTCCGGCGCTATAGGCTTGGCGACCTCAAATATTCGATGAAACCAATTCTCATAATTCTCGAGCTCAGTGCGGTTTGCAGACTTAGAACCGACAAAGAACTCGTAGATTACGCCCTGCTGAAAGTTGTCGACTACCGCATCAAAAAGTGCTCTTGTAGGATTTTCTATCTTAGCTGACAGAATGACCGCTCTGAGTAAGCCAGGAAGATCCTTTTCGAACCGGGCAAATTCCTCGACATCCATCCATTGTCCAATGTCCCAACAGGACACGCGGCAGCACTACACGCCCATTCCAATAAACAGAATGCAGCAAGTGGGAACACAACACGCCTTTTATACACGATGAATCTCCTTAACAGTATTGATTGTTAATGATCAAAAAGAACGAGATGCACATGAGAAACAGAGATATCCAAGGAGAAATCCCTGCTTCAGAATATGCACATCAACAAGGAACTAAATCTTCCTAAAACTTTCAACCAACTTTATAAAGGTCGGATCATTGTATTCTTTCGCACAGAAAGTACTGGCCTCATCATAACTAGCATTCTCTGGGAATGGATAAAAAGAAGCAAAATGGAGATCAGTTTCTTTTCTAAACTTCACATCAGGGAAAAATACCGTGGCATAACAAGCTCCGTAGATTGGAATATAGACACTATTTTTTCTGTAGAGTCTCCCTTCTTCCGTTCTCTTTTCAATGGATTGACCCTCGTCATTACGCGAAGAATCCTCCCCTGTTTTCCGTGGGGATGTTTCGATAACAATCGCATGTTCATTGACATCTTCTCCATTCAAAGGAGAAAAACTAACACTAAAATTCTTACATTCCTCCGGAGTTTGGTCACAATTTATTGATGTGCCAATTCCTGCAGTCAAGTATGGCTTAACTGACCATTCGCTCGGATACTTCACCTCAAACCCATACTCTTCGTTCCGATATTTTTCCCACTGCAGAGATCCTTTATCCTCAAGTCGAAACGTTTTCAGTATCGCCGCATACAAATCAATCTCCTGTTGTGTAAGTGGGGAATAGTCACCCATCCTTATCTGATAAAAGAAGGGGTGTGAATATTTGTTAAATATATGAACCATGAGCGTCATGAGCAGCGGATTTTGATCAATCATCGTTTTGTCTGCATAGTCTTGCGAGAGAAAACAGAGTTCTTCATCCATACATTGAAAATGTTTCTCGATTGTCAGATTGTTTTCGTGTAGGATCCCCTCATATTTTCTCGAGGCTAAACTGGAATCCAAATTTCCCTTATTTACATCGCCCTCGTAAGAGTTAATGTCCACCACATGCTTGCTATTCCTAAACCAGAAGCGCGTTATGGTATATTGGTGTTCTTGCAAGACTTCGACCCTCGTCCCCTTTGGGACCTTCACCGAGAACCCTGACGGACTCTGGTATGTCTCCCAGTTGGTCGTATCCAATTCCTTGACTGGGTAGCGTGCATCGAGCAGGTTCTGGATGTCTGGAGCATTTTCCAAAAAACGCGGGATACTTGCTACCACTTCTGTAGGTTCGCTATTAACATCGCTCACTGGATCGGTCGTCACCGGCTGATTCACAGCCACCTCCTGTTTTTGTACATACCAAAAAACACCAACTAGCACGAGGAGGATGGTGAGGGTGATGGTTAGGACGAATGATCGCTTGGCCATAGGATCCGAGAAAAACCGGATTATTCTTCGATAGTCGAGCCGCCTGCTCGCAACACTTCAGCGGCACCGGTGGTGAGCTCGATGTCCTTGCCGATGACGAGTTTCTTGGTGAGCTTGCCCGTGTTGACGATCTTCACGCCGGCGCGCCGAACGACTTTGCCGAAAATTTTCTTGTCGACGAAGGCATCACGCGTCACCTTTTCACCTTCCTGGAAATGCTTCTCGAGACGATCGAGCGTCACCGTGAAGAGCTTCTGATAGACGGACTTGAAACCACGGAGCTTCTTCATCCGCTCGACGAGCGAAGACCGGCCACCCTCAAAGAGCGGGTCTTTTTTCTTCCCATGAGCACCCTGACCCTTGGTCCCGCGACCCGCGGTCGTGCCGCGTTTCCCTCCGCGACCAATGCGTTGTGTCTTCTTCCGCGGGGCGAGTTGTAATTCGTGAATCTGCATAGGTATGTCTTAGGCGATGACTTCGGTTTTCTTGTCTTCAACCTGAGCTTCCACTGACTTTTCCGCTACCGCCTCTTCCTCCGACTTGGTGCGAAGTTTCTGAAGTGCGAGCAGTGTCGCTTGGGCCACGTTCAGATTGTTGGAGCTGCCGAGACTCTTGGCGATAATATCCTTGGCCCCAAGGAGATCCATGACCGCCCGGACCGCCCCGCCAGCGATGAGCCCGCGGCCCTTGGTCGCTGGCTTCAAGAGCACTTTCGCGCTCCCGTACTTGGCGTTCACATCATGCGCGATCGAGCTCCCCGTGAGCTGGACCGTGATCATATTCTTCTTCGCCGCCTGGAAAGCCTTTTGGATGGCGTCCGAGACATCACTCCCTTTGGCGACACCGACACCGACCTTGCCCTTGCGGTTGCCGATGACGAGCGTCGCGCGGAAACGGAAACGGCGACCGCCTTTTACGACACGCGTCACGCGCGCCAAATTGAGCATCTTCTGATCGTACTCCGGTCGTTCACGGCGCTGTCCCCGTGGTCCGCCGCGTCGCGGCCGCCCACCTTTCATTTGTTCGTTGGTCGCCATAGAGAATGATTGATTATAGAACGTTAGGTATTGAAAAAACTTACATGGTAATCCCCGATCCCCGCACCGCTTCGGCGACGGCCTTCACTTTCCCATGATAGAGGTACCCGGCTCGATCGAACACCGCCGTCTTCACACCGAGCTTCACCAGACGCTCGCCGAGGAGCTGACCGATCGTACTGGCTTCCGCAACCGTATTTTTCCGCTTTTTCCCAAGCTCCTGGAAATGAGCCTGGGCCAGCGTCTTGCCCGCGCGGTCATCGATCGCCTGGACAGAAACGCCCTGGAGACTGCGATGCACAGCGATCCGAGGACAGTCAGGCGTCCCAGATATCTTGGCCCGGACTCGCACGTGTCGCCGCGTTCGCTTCTCAATCTTGTGATAGGTCTTCTTCATAAGGTTTCGTTCTCCAATTAGGCCGCGGCTTTCTTGCCCTCTTTATGCCGCACCTGCTCACCGACATAGCGGAAGCCCTTGCCCTTGTACGGCTCGACGGGTTTCAGTTTCTTCACCACCGCCGCGAATTGGCCGACTTTCTGTTTGTCGAGGCCCGTGATCGTGAGTACGTTCCCCTCAATCTTTACTTCAAGACCGTCCGGGATTTCCATCACCACGGGATGCGAGAAGCCGAGGGCGAGAGTCATCTTCCGACCAGCCGCCGCCATCCGGTACCCGACACCATTGAGCTCGAGGGCGCGGGAAAACCCCGTCGTTACTCCCTCGAAGAGATTCTTCACGAGCTTCGCGATCGTCCCCCACATCGCTTGAGCCTGGAGCGAGCTACCCTTCTTCTCGACCGTGATGTGTCCATCAGCGAGCGTCATCGTGACATCGAGTGTATGCGTCAATGAGAGTGTGCCTTTCGGCCCCTTCACGGTCAACACATTCGCGTGCAGCGAGGCTTCGCAATTGGCTGGGATCTGAAATGGTTTTTTTCCGATTCTACTCATAGTCGTGCTGATTACCAGGCTTGGCAGATATATTCCCCTCCGAGGCGACGCTTGTGCGCTTCGAGTCCAGTCATGAGACCCTGCGACGTCGAAATGACCGAGATCCCATAGCCGTTTTTCACCTTGACGACCTCGTTCTGTTTCACATAGACACGGCGACCTTCCTTGCTGATACGTTCCAGTTCCTGGATAACCGGCTCGCGCTTCGTGAGCGAGACCTGACGATACTTGAGGCCGATGACGAGATTCCTCTTGACGCCTTCCTCGATCATCTCGACGCTTTCAACGAAGCCCTCACGCTTGAGGATCTCGGCGATCGCGAGCTTCATCCGGGAAGCCGAAACAACGACGCTCGCATGGCCGGCGCGTTGGGCATTCCTGATTCGAGTGAGCATTTCTGCGATTGGGTCTAACATAATCGAGTGTGATGGTTGAGGATCTCGTAATTACCACGAAGACTTTCTGACACCTGGGATTTCGCCCTTGCTCGCGAGTTCGCGGAAGCAGATGCGACAGATGTCATAGGCCCGGAGATAACCGTGCTTCCGACCGCAGCGCCAGCAACGCCGCACGATCCGAGTCGAGAACTTCGGCGTCTTCTGCGATCGAGCGTAGGTCGATGTTTTTGCCATATACTTCGTGTTTAGCGTGATTCTTCGTGAGTAACCGTCTGGAGCGGGAGACCGAGAGCGCGGAACAGGCATTCACCACTTGTCTTATCTTGGGCCGTCGTGACAATCGTGACCTGGAAACTGAAAACTGTCTGGACTTTTTCCGGGATGATCTCTGGAAACACCATGTGCTCCTTGATGCCGATATTGCAATTGCCGTAGGTATCGACCGATCGGAGGGTGACACCCTGGAAGTCACGGACACGTGGCAGCGCGACATGGATGAGTCGATCGAGGAAATCCCACATCCGTTTGCCCCGAAGGGTGACGCGCATCCCAACTTCGAGCTCTTCACGGATCTTGAACCCGGCGATGGCCTTGCGCGCCTTGGTGGCGACAACTTTCTGACCGGTGATCATCTCAAGCGCGGTCCGGATCTCTTCAATCCGATTATTCTCCTTGAGAAACTTACCAACGCCGACATTGACGACCACCCGATCAATCTTCGGGAGCGCGTTCACGTTCTCCGTTTTGAGGAGTTTCTGCAGAGCAGGAAGCGCTTTGGCTTCGTAATTTTTCTTGGTGAGGGATGACATATCGCTAGTTCAAATCTTTGCCGGATTTCTTACTGACGCGGACTTTCTCGGTGCCACTGACCCGGTACCCGACACGCGATGGCTTGCCAGTCTCCGGGTCAACGAGCATGACATTCGAGACATGGATCGGCATCGCCAGTTCCACACGCTCACCCTTTTCACCCGCTGTCTTAGCCTTGCGATGACGCTTGCCCATATTCGCTCCTTCGACGATGACCTTATCGAGCGTCGGAAACACGCGAGACACGGTGCCACGCTTGCCCCGGTCCTTGCCGGCTATTACTTGCACTTGGTCGCCTTTCTTGATCTTCATAACCTTAGAGTACTTCAGGAGCGAGTGAGACGATTTTTGCGAATCCCTTTTCGCGCAGTTCACGGGCAATCGGTCCGAAGATACGGGAACCCTTCGGATCCTGCGTCGTGCCTTCGAGGATGACGGCCGCGTTCTCATCGAAACGGATATAGGAGTTGTCCTTGCGACGATGGGCGGTCCGCTGGCGGACGATGACCGCCTTTACCTTGTCACCCTTCTTCACGAGACCACGCGGCTCGGCCACTTTCACCGAAGCCACCACGATATCGCCGAGGCCCGCATAGCGCCGACGCGTCCCGCCGAGCACCTTGAAGCACTCGATGACTCGGGCCCCGGAGTTGTCTGCGACGATCAGTCTGGATTCTGCTTGGATCATAGGCTCATGTTAGTCTCGCGGGACATTATTCGACGACGATGTGGTGTTTTTGTTTCGAGAGCGGTCGGCATTCGCGAAAGGTCACGACTGCACCGAGAGCATACGTCTTCCCTGATGTCTCCACCTTGTACCGCTTGGTCGCCTGATACTGTTTCTTGTATTTCGGATGTGTCTTGAGCGTCTGAACCGCGACGACCACTGTGTTCTTCATGCCAATCGAAACCACCGTTCCCTTCCAGGTCGGACTGCTCGATGGCTTGGTTGTGTTCGATGCTGTCATACGCTTGTTACATTCAACTTGGCTTAGTCCTGTTTCATGCCTTCCTCACGCTCCAGAGTCAGAAGGCGGGCGATATCGCGCCGCGTTTTGCGGTGCTCGCTGTGCTGTTTCGAGGCCCGGGTGGCGAGATCGAACCGTAGCCCACGCAGGCGATCACGAAGCTCGAGCAAAGTCTTCTCGCGCTCACCAACTGTTTTTTCCCGCCATTCTTTCGCTTTCATACGCTTATTCTTTGACGACAAATCGGCTCTTGACAGACAGTTTGTGGGCCGCCAATCGCATCGCTTCGGCTGCGGTCGCTTTCGGTACCCCGTCGAGCTCAAAGAGCATACGGCCGGCAGAGACTTTGGCAGCGAAATGGTCCGGCGTCCCCTTCCCCTTTCCCATCGGAGTCTGTTCTCCCTTTTTGGTAATCGGCGTATCCGGGAAAATCCGAATCCAGACCTTGCCGCCCCGGGCGATGAACCGGGTCATCGCGCGCCGAGCCGCTTCAATCTGACGAGCCGAGATGATCCCCCCCTCAGTCGCCTTCAAGCCGAACGCGCCAAAACTAATCTTGTCACCGCGCGACGCAACCGTACCGACGGGATTGTATCCACGCTGGACTTTTCGGTGTTTCACTTTTCGGGGCATGAGATTCATAGCAGTCTCCTTCTCGTAGTGAGATTATTCTTCGGTCTTTTCCTTTTCTTCAAATTTCTCTCCCTTGTAGATCCACACCTTGACGCCAATCACGCCGTAGGTCGTCTTTGCCTCGTAGCGCGCAAAGTCGACATCGGAGCGCAGCGTATGGAGCGGGATCTTCCCCCGAGAGAGCCACTCGCGGCGAGACATCTCGGCACCGCCCAGGCGACCAGCGATCTCAATCTTCACTCCGAGAATCGCTTTGTTCGCCTCGACCTGGTCGAGTGTGCCTTTCAGGACGCGACGGAACGGCGTCCGCTTCTCAAGCTGCTCAGCGACCTGCTGGGCGACGAGCATCGCGCTCTCTTCCATGTGCTTTACCTCCTGGACTTCGACTTTGAGGTCCACTTTCTTGCCAGCGAAAAAACGCTTCCGGAGAACACGAGTGAGGTCTTCGATACCCGTACCGCCCCGACCGATGAGAACACCTGGCCGCGAGGTGCGGATAATGAGCTTCATCATGCCGGTTGATCGTTCGATCTCGACCGAAGCAATCGCCGCGCTCTTCCACTGCTTCTGGATGAAGCTGCGCATCTCGACATCTTTCCGAAGATTGACGCGGAGACTCTTCTTGCTATCAGCAAACCAGCGTGACTGCCAGTCTGCAGTGATGCCGAGTCGGATTCCAGTTGGATTGGTCTTATTTCCCATACTATTTTGTAGACGCTTGTGGTTCAGTCTTTTTAACGACAGTTTTTTTGGTCACGGTCTTGGTAACAACTTTCTTTTCCGTTGTTTTGGCGACAACTTTCGGTGCCCGCTCATCCAGGATGATATGAATCTTCGACGTCCGGCGGAGGATTGGTGTCGCCTGACCGAATGCCTTCGGGGTGAAACGCTTGAGCCGGACCCCATCGAGCACACGGACCTCTTTCACAAACAGGGTCTCTTCGGCCAGTTGGAAGTTATTCTTTGCATTGGCGATCGCGCTCTTCAGGAGGACAGTGATCGGCAGTGAGCTTCGCTTCACCTGACGGCGCAATTGGACAAGTGCGGCCGCCACCGGCAAGCCCACAATCGAGTGGGTCACCAGCCGCACCTTGCGAGGAGCGATACGCAGATTGTTCAGCTTTGCGACGACACGCATATGTGAGTCAGTTATTTCTTGACGGGTGTCTTGGCAGCTTTCGCGGCTTCAAGTTCACGCTGCTTACCGGCGAGCTCGATTTCCTTCTGCATCTTACCGCCGTGTCGAGTAAACTTGCGAGTCAGAGCGAATTCACCCAACCGGTGGCCCACCATGTCCTCGGTCGCCAGCACGGAGATGAAGTCCTTCCCATTGTGAACGCCAAAGGTAAACCCTACCATCTCAGGCGCGATGACGCAAGCACGTGACCAGGTCTTGATAACCGTGCGGTCTCCGTGTTTCCGGCCTTCGAGCTTCTTCAGCACTCTCGGGTCGACGTATGGTCCTTTCTTGAGGCTCCGTGACATAGGGGGTTATTTCTTATTGCGGCGACGGATGATGTACTGATTCGTGCGATGCTTACGTTTCCTCGTCTTCTTGCCGAGCGCGGGCTTGCCCCACGGAGTCTTCGGATGCATCCCGAGTGGCTGTCGCCCTTCGCCACCACCATGTGGGTGATCGACCGGGTTCATCGCGGTACCGCGAACGGTCGGACGACGATTCATATGACGGGCCCGTCCGGCCTTGCCGATACGCTCCGCGCTGTGTTCAAAATTGGAAACCTGCCCGATCGTCGCATAACAGTCCTTTGGTACGAGACGGACTTCGCTCGATGAGAGCTTCACCTGAGCCATCGGACCATCAAGCGCCATGAGGGTCGCCTGGGAGCCAGCGCTTCGGACGATCTGTCCGCCCTTCCCGCGCTGCAGTTCGATATTGCAAATCGTCGTCCCGGCCGGGATATTGGAGAGGAGGAGGCGATTGCCCAGTGCGACGGGTGCTTCCGGACCGGACAGAACCGTTTGCCCAGCGCGCATATCATGCGTCGCGAGGATGTAACGCTTCTCACCATCCACGTATGTCAGGAGAGCGATGAGGCTCGTGCGATTCGGGTCCTTCTCAATCGAGGTGATCTTTGCCGGAATGCCGTGCTTATCCTGTTTGAAATCGATGATGCGATAGCGACGCTTGGCCCCTCCGCCCTGGTGACGGACCGAGATCTTGCCGAGTGAGCGGCCGGCCTGCTTCGGCAAAGGCGCGAGCAGGGATTTCTCCGGCTTCTTGTCGGTCAAAGCATCCGGTTTCACGACTGACATGAAGCGGCGACCAGCAGTATTCTTTTTGTAGATCTTGATGGCCATAGGCTTAGATACCGGCTTGGAATAACTGGATCGACTCGCCTTTCTTGAGTCGGACGAGCGCTTTCTTGACGGCACTCCGCTGACCGGTCGTCCGCCCTTGATTCTTCCGTTTCCCTGGGAGTCGCACCATATTCACCGCGATGACCGAAACACCGTATGCTTCTTCCACCGCGCGTTTCACTTCGGTCTTGGTCGCAGCCAGAGTCACTTGGAAGACGTACTGATCGAGCGCGTTCACGGCATAGGCCTTCTCAGTGATACGCGGGCGCACCAAGACGCGCGTCGCCAAGGGTGAGAGCTGCTTCTCGGTCTTCGTTTTCTTGATTGTCGTGGATTTCGTAGCCATACGATTATTTCTTCCAGCTCTTGAAGCGAGTATCAATTTCCATGAGCGCATTCTTGCTCATGAGCACGTACTCAGCCGTGAGGAGGTGCAGGACATTCAGGTCGGGATTGTGAACGACGGTAGCGGTCGGGATGTTGCGTATCGCACGCCCCTCGGACTGTTCAGCGGTCATGAGGCTCACGACGACTTTGCGCGGATTGATGGCGAGTGCGTCCAGCGCCGTATTGAAGGCCTGTGTCTTCTGGTTGGCGACAGCGAGCGTGTCTGCCACGACGAGTTTTCCGGTGCGAAGCTTTTCGGAGAGCGCGATCAAGACCGCCTTCTGACGCATCTTTTGGCTCACTTCTCGGTAAAAATTCCGCTTATTGGTTGGTCCATGTGTCACTCCTCCTTTGCGCCAGAGTGGACTACGGACAGAACCCGCCCGGGCCCGGCCTGTCCCCTTTTGCTTCCACGGCTTCTTACCCGTACCAGCGCGCTCGCTCCGATCCTTAGTGTGCGCTATTGTCGTCCGGAGATTACCCATGAGGATGGTGAACACCTGATGAACGAGCGCATCGTTGCGCTTCACATCAAAAATCCGATCATCGAGTTCGATTGTTTCGACATCCTGTCCAGCTAAGTTTTTGACGGTAATCTTGGGCATAGGATCGATTATTGAGCGCTCCGAATTTCGACGATGCGACCGGTCACTCCCGGCACCGCACCACGGACACCGAGGATGCCTTTTTCTGCATCGATATAATCGACGACGAGATTCTTCACGGTAAATCGGTCAGCTCCCATCCGCCCCGCCATCCGACGACCCTTGATGACATGCTCGGGGAATGTCGCACCGATGGAACCTGGCTTGCGCAAATCATGCTTACCACCATGGCTCCCCCGACCACCAGCGAATCCATGCCGCTTCACGACACCCTGAAAACCCTTGGCCTTGGTAATGCCAGAGATGTGCACTTTCTCACCGACAGCAAATTGAGTAACCGTAAGCGTCGAGGCGAGAACAAGGTTTTCCAACGTCTTGGTTCCTTCGGCCTGGCCCGCATCATTCAAATCAAGTCGGAACTCGCGCGCGACGGTCACTTTCTTGGTCTTGGGATGAGACAGTTGCACCGCGACATACCCATCCTTTTCGGCAGTCCGATGAAGCGAGACCGTATTCGGTTCACACTCGATGAGCGTCACATTCAAGGCTCCCTTCGTTTCATCAAAGAGAGTCGTCATGCCGAGCTTTTTCCCAAGGAGACACTTCATAATGATTCACTGTGACTTAACTGTCTGATTTCAACAAAAAAAACTGGATCGCCGTCCGCGCGTGCCAGTTCTTGTCTGGCTCGCTTAGTATCCCTCACTTCAGCTCACATTCCGGTAGGAAGCAGGGACTTGAACGAGTGGCTTTCGCCGCTAGCTACATTTTGATCTCGATATCCACGCCCGCTGGCAAATCAAGATTCGTGAGGTTGTCGATCGTTTTCGCGTTCGGATTCAGGATATCGATGAGCCGCTTATGGACTCGCATCTCGTACTGATCGCGCGCGTTCTTGTGGACGAAAGTCGACCGATTGACCGTCACCTTGTGAATCTCCGTCGGGAGCGGAACTGGACCGGTGATCTCCGCCCCTGTCCGCTCTGCGGTCTCGACGATCTTGCGTGCTGACTGGTCGATAACCTTGTGGTCATACGCCTTGATCTTGATCCGAATCCGCGTCGTCACTTCCTCTTTTTTCTTGATAGCCATGATTGTGAATGAGTTCTTTTGAGAGAACAGTCCCCAGCACCTCGGGAGGTACTGGGTCAGTGCTCTCAATTACTTGATGATTTTCGTTGCGACACCAGCACCGACGGTACGACCACCTTCGCGGATGGCGAAACGCATCCCTTCTTCCATAGCCACCGGCGCGATGAGGACGATCTTGAGCTTGATCGTGTCCCCTGGCATGACCATTTCAGTACCTTCCGGCAAGATGACCTCACCCGTCACATCCGTGGTGCGGATGTAGAACTGAGGCTTGTAGCCTTTGAAGAACGGAGTGTGACGACCACCTTCCTCCTTGTTCAAGATATAGACTTCGCCCTCAAATTCAGTGTGCGGAGTGATTGATCCAGGCTTGGCCAACACCTGACCGCGCTCGACATCTTCCTTCTTGATACCGCGGATGAGGAGACCGGCATTGTCCCCTGCCTGACCACGATCAAGTTGCTTATTGAACATCTCGATACCGGTCACGACCGTCTTGGCTGTGTCACGGATACCGACAATTTCAACTTCTTCGTTGATATTGACGATGCCGCGCTCGATGCGACCAGTGACGACGGTACCGCGTCCTTCGATAGAGAAAATATCTTCAATCGGCATGAGGAAGGCCATCTCCGTGTCACGCACTGGCTCCGGGATACGCTCGTCGAGCGCTGCCACGAGGTCGAGGATCGGCTTGGCATCAGCATCATCAACTGATTTAGACTCGAGTGCCTTCAGAGCGCTGCCGCGGATGACAGCGGCGTTATCACCATCAAAATCGTATTTCGAGAGGAGCTCACGGACTTCGGCTTCGACGAGATCAATCAGTTCAGCATCGTCCACCATGTCCACCTTGTTGAGAAACACGACGATGTTCTTCACGCCGACCTGACTCGCCAAGAGGATGTGCTCACGAGTCTGTGGCATCGGGCCGTCAGTCGCGGAGACAACGAGAATCGCACCGTCCATCTGAGCGGCACCAGTGATCATGTTCTTGATATAGTCAGCGTGGCCAGGACAGTCGACATGCGCGTAGTGGCGCTTGTCGGACTCGTACTCACAGTGAGACGTCGAGATGGTGATACCGCGCTCCTTTTCCTCCGGCGCCTTGTCGATTTCATCGACACCCTTCTCCTTGGCAAAGCCCTTCATGGAGAGCACATGAAGGATAGCGGCGGTCGTGGTTGTCTTCCCATGATCGACGTGGCCGATAGTGCCGACATTGACGTGAGGCTTCGTTCGTTGAAATTGCTCTGCCATACTGTTGACAGCATCGTGTGCCGTCTTTGACGGCAGAGGGATGCTTCTCAATTAAGTAAAGATTGATTACAAAAAATTTTCATTTTCCCGATCCGTCCCCACCAACAGACAAAAACGGCTCAGGAAAGCGTCAATCAGGATAATAGCAACAGGAGAAAATCCTGTCAACCCCAGCACCCTTTCTACAAAAAAAATGGTCCCTTCTTCGTGTTTAAGCCGTGAGGTGGCTACGCCTTTTGTCTTCAAATTACTCGAGATTCTCCTCTGAAATGGTGCGGGGTCAACCCCGCTAAAGTCTTTTCAACTACTCCGCTACGACACTCTATTTTTCTACGACCCCCGTGCTCCTTTTCGGGCTCAAAATATAATGACTTCTGACGGGGTTAACCACAGTCTAGGATTAGATTTAGACGACATTGAAAGAAAACAATACTCAAAATTAGGTCTGTCTTGGATTTAGGCTCCAGTGGATTCTGTACCAGATTTTGGCTGGCGCACGCTCCTCAGAAGCACGAAACGCCTTTCTTGGTCACCTTGCCGAATAATAATTCCCGTATGGTAGGTGGATTCTGTAAGTGAAGCACCTGGGGAAAAAGCGGCAACATCAGGCTGTCCTGTGAGATCAAGACTTATCTTCCCCCACTGCCATTCCTCGTCACTATCAAGCACCACCTCCCCATGCTCCTCATCACCACCACCCTGGTTTTTAAACATGGAGACCATCACCGGTTCTTCTGCCTTACCCCTCCCTTTTCTGGGAACTGGAAAGAATTTGTACTCTAAGTATTTTTCACCACTTGTTAAATTTGCCTCGGATTGCTCAACTCTAACACCGATTTCGTCAAGAAAAACTCTCATTTCTTCCCATCCCTGGGAGTCTGGCGTCATTCCCTTACTTTGTTCCCATGCCGCTGCAGCCCTCTCTCTTTCTAAGTTCATTCTCTGTATTTCTTCTTCTGAGTACACCTTGGGTTGTTCGATGGACATAAAATATAGTTTCAATTTACTAGGACCACTATATCATAAAAAAACTTCGTCTCCCATTGTAGAAAAAACAAAAAGAAGCTCTCACGAGCCTCTTTTCTGGCAACTAATGGTAGTAATATCTCACTATTCTGCCTTCGGAGCCTTGGCTCCCGCCCGCAACGCATTCGCGTAGCGATTCGAGTAGGCATGATTTCCTCGGAAATGGTGCGGGGTCAACCCCGCATGTCCAAGGGAATCAGACACCTTTTTCGCCCGAGGCGGAAATCACCTCTACACGAAGAAGGGCCGCTCCCTCCAAATTACTGCACCCCCAAGCCCGTCGGTGCGGTGGGAGGGGTGGTGTCGCCTCCACCACCGCCAACAAGCGAAGTATAGACGTCATCGACCGAAATGCTGTCGATCCAAACGGTGCCGCCGCTCCCCGCCCCGCCGTTGAGCTGCCAATACGGACGAACCATGGGGCCGTGCCACTGTTCGACGTTGAATTGTGTCTCTGCGGTGAACTTGAAATTAACGATTTGTCCGACGAAAACGTTATCGACCCAGAGCTTGAATTGAGCGTCGCAGTTACCGGGCGCTGTGCAGCTTGCGGAACGATTGGAGTAAATCATGTAAATGATCTCATGCCAGTTGCCGTCAGCAAAAGGAGTACGAAAATCGTACGAGATAACGAGACTCCCGTCGCCGGGGGCGCCAGACGGCGTTTTACATCCGTTCTCGTTACATTCCTCGATCTCAATGCCGTCCGCCAAAAGGTGTACAGCCGTGTCAATGGCCAAATTTTCGGGACCCCCGACGCGCGAAGCCTTCGTCGGTCTCCAGCCGGGAGGACCGAAATAGAAACCCGGCGAGCCCTTGAACCAAAATCGGTAATACAATGCGGGCGCCGTCAACACGTTCCCAGTTGGAAATGGTTTATGAACAATTGTGTCGGCGCCGGTTTGCCAATTGCCGTTGTTGCCATCCACCGTCATGCGCATCGAGCACGATCCGGAATGCGCCACGGTACAGTCCCGGACGGTGTTACCGAAGAGCTCATAATCGTAGGGTGCCGGCCCGTCGACACCCCATGAAGCTCGCAGGCTCTCAACGCCCCAACTGAAATAGTTGGCCGCCTGGACGTTTCCAGTGAATATAAAAAACATGGCGAGCGAAAAAAGAAGTTTCAACCTGGGATATCTGATCAGCATACGAAGCGGCGATCGGGCATTCATACCGTCATTGTACCACCAACCCCGTCGGCGCGGCGGGCGGGGTAGTGTCGCTGGTCGGCATGCCATCCCATACCTCCATGTCATCCACGTACCAATACGAGGCGGACGACGAATCATCTATGTTTGTAACCGCTAGAAAGGTATTGTAACGCCAACTAGGATCAGTTCTATAAACGATATTGGTATTGTTATAGACAACGTTCCCGTTGATCCAGACTCTCAATATACCATTGTTTTGCCCAACTGTATTGAGGACAGTGAGAATCTCAAATTGAAACCATTGGTTTTGCGGAACATTGAATACGTTGTAAAGATCAAGCCCGCCGCTTGTTAGGTCCGTCAATACGGAAAAAGTGAAATCCGTCCCCCCGGCCCCCATCCCGGTATCAAGTTGCCCGCCGCCCTGGAAGTTATTGCCTACTCGCTTTGTAATTCGAAAAGCATGATGCCCGGCTACGCCGCCTTCTAGAGTGCTTGGGACCCACCACCACCATTTTGCGTAAACAGTATCCAAATTGGGCAGGGATAGCGCTGGCGGGTTTGTGGGATCACCATAATTTGGGTGATAGAACATGGACTTCGTGCCGGAATGCGCCTTCGCCGTTGAGATTTCGACGGCCATGTTCGCGTCTCCGGCGGGCGAAAGGTCGAAAGAGTCGACTATCAGCCCGGTCTCGAAATTGGTTCCCATAAGTTGTGTGGCTGCCTGTGTGCTGCCGGTGAACAGGAAAAACAAAACGACCGCAAAGAGAGACCACCATCCTACATTTTTTATCGAGATGTGGAGTCGATGATTCATAATGGTCACTGTATCCCCAAGCCCGTCGGGGCAGCGGGTGCGGTGGTGTCAGTACCCGCCAAGGCCTGGAAAGCCGTGAACGCGGGTTTGTGCGAATTGTCGGCGCGAATCAGACCAAACCAACACTCCTTGTCTGACGTCGTTGCACAGCGATCGGAGAGCACGTACCAAAAGCTCGGCCCGGTCCAAGACTTCCCGGCGAGAATCGTGAAACCTGGCGTGACCCAGCTTGATGCCTGCGTCGCCTCGCTGACTGAGCCAATGCCACCTGTCCCACTGGTCGGGATGCCCCACTCGGTGGTCCAGATGTGCAACGAGGACTGGCCATTATTGTTCATCGCCGTACGCAGGCTGGTCCCGGTGTATTGCTCCATCTGCATCCAGCCGGTACCGAGGCCACTAGTGTAGGTGGTGCCCGGCGGATTGGCACTGTCCGTATAGGGGTGGTGCGCGATGGCGTCCCAATATTGCTTGGCGCCCGCCGCGTAGAAATCGACATACCACCCCATCGCCGTGCGTGATGAAGTACAGGACACCGGGGAACCGGAGCAGCCGATGTCTGTAGCTGGTGTGGTCCCACCCGCAATCACCAGAATCGTCGGATCGATGGCCTTGATCGCGTTGTAACCGGGAATCTGTACTTTGGCGGCGAAATTTGACGCGCTGACCAACGGACAAGAGAAACCAATGGCATTCGGCTCGTTCCACAGTTCGATCGCGTCCGGGTGATAGCGCGAAGCCACCTGACCCGCAAACGCCCCGAAGGCCGAACCATCGATCGGCATGGCATTACTCGTCGAGCAAGCACCATCTCTGTTCCACGCCGGGGAATAGCCCACCATCGCCAAGAGTTTCAATCCCCGAGCCTGGATTTCCGAGACGTAAGTATTGTAGGCGCTCCAATCACACGTCCCATAGATCGGTGTGCCCGTGGTGGTCGGACAAACCGATGAATGAGTAATGTCCATGCGTACCCAGCAGTCCGATTCGCACATGGCGACGATGGCGTCGAGGGCTAATCCACGCTGAGTGGAGTTCCAAGTTCCATTACGAAATTCTAGAGGGAGATTCACGCCGTAGTCGAAGGCGACGTTGATATGCGAGGTCGCTGTCGTGGTGGTGCTGGTCGCTGACCAATTCCCCGCTGCATCGGTCGCGCTCACTCGATACTCGTAACGAGTCGTCGCGGGAACTGTGTCTGCATAACTGGTTCCAGATGGCAATCCAGCCTGCGTCCAAGCCCCGCCATCCGGCAGTGACCGACGTTCTACTTTGTATCCAGTCACCCCTACCGCATCAGTGGAGGCCGTCCAGGTGCAGGTAATCGATGTCGTCACCGATGATGGACAAGACAGACTGGTCGGGGCAGCGGGCGGGGTGGTGTCGCCGCCACTGAAGGTCGAGTTCCAGATATTATCTGTTGAAACGTCGTCTATGTACATGGTGCCGCCAGTGCTCGGATCGCCTAGTTGAAAATAGGGCGAAACCATCCAGCCGCCCCACACGTCCACCAACTCCCCGCCTGTGTGTATCCACAGCGCAAAATCGTTGTAGCTACCCACCGATACGCCATCGACATACGCCTGAAACTCGGCGTTACAATTGACTACAGGCGTGCAACTGGCCGATGTATTCGGCTTGATCCGCATGATGTACTCGTGCCACTGCCCGTCAGCTTTGCCGGCAATGTCATAGGGAATGTGGATTTTCGAACCGTCTGCCGTGTCACCATCGGCCGCAGCACAATCCGGGCCGCACTCCGAGATGACGAAGCCGTCTTCCTGCACGTAGCCTGTATAAAATCGCCCACCGGACGGATACTGCGCGCCACTGTCAGTCTCGAATGAGAAAGCCCGCGATGCTTTTGTTTTGCGCTGTGCGCCTGTACCCCACGAAAACCCCGTGTCGATTCGCATCCACCAGCGGTAGTAAAGTGACTGCGAGTTGATGATGGGATAGCTATAGCCCGGAGGGATAGTGCCGATGTCAGCGCCCTCTGACTCGTTCAGCGAATCCCCGGAAGCCGTCCCTTCGACAGGAATCCTCATTGCGCATGACCCGGTGTGCGCCACGGTACATTGGCGGGTCGTGTTTCCGTGATATGTCGCTGCCGTAGTATTTGTTCCAAGCGTTCCCCAACTCGGCGTATTACTCTCGAATCCCCAATTGAAGTATTGGGTCGCCTGCGCATTGCCCGCGGACAAACAGAAACCGACGACGACAAAGAAGAGTCGCCACTTCGTGCCTTTGATCGGAATGAAGACTAGTAATCTAAGACGCATAATAATGTCACTGTACCCCTAGCCCCGTCGGCGCGGCGGGAGGGGTAGTGTCGGCCCCCGAACCGATTATCTGTGTTGAAGCGGCAACATCATCCACATACCTACAGGTCGGAGAAGGCTCCGGGTCGTTGCCACCAGAATACCAACCACCGATCCATACCCTATCGAGCGTGTAGTTAGCATAGCGCAATTCAATATTTGTGGCCTGAGCAACGAGGTTGTCATCGATCCAAAGTCGGGTTTCTCCATTTGCGGAGCTGACATCATTGAGCTTGATTTCATATTCAAACGCATGCCATTCCACTCTAGGCATTGCATAGCTGTACGACCAAATATTAATTCCATTACTGTAAATGCTGTTACCAAACATCTTAATAGGACCCGCATCGTTTGTACCGGGTTGGCCCCATCCACCTTGAGCCTCCCATCCAAGCGGATAATCCAGCGTTAGATTGCCGTTGGACTGAAGACCCATCACGCGGTTGAACTTTTCTCCGCTCCAATCATAGTTGGGCGCCCTAAGTTCCCACCACCGTAGAAAGATATGCGTGGCACCATTGTTTGCGCCTGCCGTCATTCCCGGGACGTCGAATTGTATCCACGCTGAGTCCTCGTTGTTGAGATAACAAAACTTCGCCGACTTTGACCCGGAATGAGCATAGGTTGTCGACAGGGTCACATCACCATTGAAGTCGTTATAGGTTCCCGACGATATTGCAGTCGCAACGTCACTCCATTCAAACCCATCCTGGAACCAAGGCGCTGCCTGGGTATTGCCCGCAGACAAACAAAACACAGCGACAAGAAACAACAGCAAAAGACTGAGTATCCGAAATGGGAGCCGATGTCCTACTGTAAGGTTTCTCAGGTGCATAGCATTATTGCACCCCCAGTCCGGTCGGCGCGGCGGGAGGAGTAGTGTCGCCACCGGAGAAGATGGAATTGTAGGTATCGTCCGTAGAGACATCGTCGATCCAAACCGTCCCACCTGTACCGCCGTAGAGGGCGCCGTTCATCTGAAAGTAAGGCCGCGCCCAAATGCCGCCCCAGTCCTCCACGAACGCATTGGTCCCGAACGTCGAAAACTGTGCCAGTCGGAAACCAGAGAGCGTCCCCTGGCTCACACCGTCGATCCAGAGCTGGGACTCGGCGTTGGAATTGTTCGCCGTATTCGGCTTGAGCCGGATGATATGCTCATGCCACTGCCCGTCCGACATGATGCTCCCGTTCGTATAGTTGACCGGCAGGTTGAAGTCATTGCCGTTCGAACCGCCTGAGGTGATACAACCGCCGCCGCCATACCCGTCGTTCTGCGCGGGATCGGCATAATCGCATTCCGCCACGACCGCCATCCCGCGATGCGAATGCAGGGTGATCATGCGCTGCGAAGCGAGTGTGCTGCCGTTCTGAGCGCGGCTGATCTTGACGATGCCACCAGTATCCGTGCCCCAGCTGAAGCCCGATGAAAACCGCACCCAGGCCCGATAGTAGATGCTGCCACCGGGAATCGCATTGACGTTGAATGGCAATGTGACGTGGTCAATGACATCGTAGCCTGATTGCTGATTACCGCTGTCATTGCCGGCGACGGTGATCTTCATCGAGCACGAGCCGGCGTGGGCGATCGTGCAGTCCTGTGTCGTATTGGCTTCCGGGGCGCCCCAGAAGTTGGTTACCGATGTGCCAAGTGAAGTGGCTGTGCGCGGGTTACCCTCTATTCCCCACGAGAAATAATTAGTCGCCTGCGCGCTCCCCGCGAACATACAGAACACGGCCAACACGAGTGTGAGTCGCGCACTCGCGGTCTGCAGTGAGAGCCATCTCGATGCCCTGAATATATTTGATCGCATAGTGTCTATTGCACCCCCAAACCTGTCGGTGCGGCAGGAGGGGTGGTGTCAGAACCACCACCAATCGTACAACCCACCCGCGTCGTGGCTACCACCAGGTTGTCCCAGTCTCGGGTACGGCCGGTGATCGCTAGTCCCGCATTCTCGTAGTTCTCCACGCTGAAGAGATTGATGCCATTGTACTGACCAGCATAACTACCACGCAGGTTGAGTCCGGTTCTCTGGGCATCGAGGGTGCTGTCGATCCAGAGTTCCTGTACGCCATCCGACGATCCGAGCGTGTTGAGTTTGAGATGACCTTCGATACACTGCCAGGTATTGGCGCGGGCGCTGCCCATGACTGGGACTGACCCACCATCAGCACCCAACCAGGTGAAGTTGGCAAAGTCGTTCCAGGTCGTGGTGACGACGCTTGATCCGCTGACACCAGAGGCTGGATCAACGCCGAGGAAATTGGAATATGAAGCATTCGACATCCACCAGTGCGTCATGAACGCCTGATTGGGGCAGTAGCCGGAACTGCTCGAACAACCCACCGCCCGTGTCAGTTTCCAACCGTCTCCGGGCTGCCAGTTGGATGAGTTACGGATCCAGGCACGCCAATACATCTCAGTAACATCCGTACTACTCTTGACATTGGGAGTATAGGCGGTATCACCGAAAGCGATTTTGAAGTCGCCACCACTGGCGGCCCCGGTCGTGTTCGGGAAGGTAGCCCGCATCGAGTAGCTGCCACCGTAACCATTGGCGGCCGAACGAGCGAAGGCGGCCGCGCCACCTGCATTGTAGTCCCACCAGTTGGCGGACTGGTCCGTCTCGAAGTCATCACACCAGATCCACGTCGGATGCGCACTCTGCCAATTGGTACATTCGTTCGCTCCGGCCGAGGCAGCCACGCTGAAAGCGATGGAGTAATCAGACGTATTGGCATTGCTCGATCCATCGATGCAACGGACGTAATAGGTGTAGCTGCTGCCATTGGTTAGCCCCGTCAGTGATCGGGTGTGGGTGGTACCACCGGTCGTCGTAAATGTATTGGCCATAGAGGCATAGGCGACACCAGCCGTTGTCCCGTATTTGCAGGTGGCATTCTCATCGGTCGTGACTGTCAGCGTGATGGACGTCGTACCATAGGAGAGGGTGCCGGTCGGGCCACCAGCGGAGAGGGTCGGCGCGGTGGTGTCACTACCACCTGCGGTGCTATTCCAAGTGTCGTCTGTCGAGAAGTCGTCAAGGTAGATCGTTCCGCCAGCGGAATAGCTTGAGCCACCTTGGAAGTACGGGTTGGTCATCCATGAACCCCAGTGTTCATAAGCCTGTCCGTCTCGGTTTGTAAGTCGAAATCCTGTGTAGCTCCCTACCGAGGTGCCATCGACATACACCTCTATTTCTGCATCGCACGTGCCGGGGGTCGTGCATGACGCAGACGTGTTGTATTTGATCCGGACGATGTACTCGTGCCACTGACCATCATCATGCGCGGTCATGTCATAGGACACACCCATCGGACCTTGATCCGATCCTGTCGTGCCATTGTTATTCAGGCATGCCCCTGAATGCCCAGACGAAGCCATGCACTCGGCAAGATAGAAGCCAGATGAACGCACGGTACCGGTGTACCACTGTGATGACGGATCAGTTCCAGGTTCGTTTTGCCTACCAGATTTGGTACGTGCTACTGCTGGCCCGCCCCATGTGGCGCCGTCACCCCAATCAAACCCAGGTTCGATCCGCATCCACCAGCGATAGTAAATCTGGCTGCCAAGCACATTGAACGCATATGTCGGCGGGGTCCCATTCATGTCTGGCACATCTAACCCGAGTGGTTCATCTGTGGTCAGTATTGTTGGAACAATACGCATAGACGCGGAGCCTGAGTGCTTGACGGAGGTTGTGATGGTCGTCGCGCTATTCAGTAAGTGCGATGACCAACAATCTACCGTGTTGCCAGCACACCGAGGCACATTGGCACCAGAGATTCCCTCTGCTCCCCACGTAAAATAGTTTGCCGCCTGGGCACTCCCCACCAACACGAAGAACACGGCAAACACGAGCACAAACCGTCCGCTCATGGTCTTCAAGAAGAGCCAAACTGATAACCTGACTTCATACATCTGTTTCATGTGAACTATTGTACCCCCAATCCGCTCGGTGCGGCGGGTGGGGTAGTATCTCCTCCGGACAGGAGGGAATTACAAGGCAGCGCCGTCCCGGTGTGTCCGGAGCAGGTGTCCGTCGACATGTCGTCGAAATAGATCGTGCCGCCGTCGCCCGATGTCCCGACCAACTGCCAGTACATTTGCCCGGATGCCCAACCGAGCCAGTATTCAACCATATCGGTGGAGGCGCTACTGTGCAGCTTCCAACCGTTGTATTGCCCGCGCGAGACGCCGTCCACCCACAGACCGAATTCGGCATCACAATTCGATCCGGCCGTACAGGTGGCCGAAGTGTTCGGCTTCACTTTGACAATCCACTCATGCCACTGACCGTCAGCGGGAGGTGGGTAATTGATGTCTGCGGCGGCGTCCGACCCGCTACCATCGGCATATCGGCAGTTGGAATACGAAAACGACGCGCACTCGTCGATACGGACACCGTTTTTGTTTAGGTAGCCAGTGTACACCTGTGGGTTGCCCGCACTTTCCGGCCCCCCAACACGCGAGGATTTGGTCTTCGCTATATTGTTCCCCCAACTAAATCCCGGCTGGATCTTCATCCACCAGCGGTAGTAGAGTGCCGGCGAGCCGACCACCTTCCAACCGTAGTTGATCGGTGCCCAGCCGTTTCCGTTGACTCCGTCCAAGCCCTGCGGGTTGTTCCCTGCGTCATTACCGATGACAACCTGCTTCATCGAGCAGGAGCCGTTGTGCGCGACGGTACAATCGCGTGTCGTACCGCCGCGATAATCGGTCGCTGGATTCAGGGTCCAGGTACCGCCGATATAGGTGTAGTTGTTCGCCTCCGCGCCCCACGAAAAATAGTTCGTCGCTTGCGCGCTCCCTGCAGACAAGAAGAACAGAGCTACCACGAACAGAAGCTGCCAACCAGCAACCCGTATCAATGTGCGGAACTGTAATTTCAGTCGCATACTATTATTGTACCCCAAGCCCCGTCGGTGCGGCGGGCGGAGTGGTGTCGCCACCTGTTAGAAGCGAGTTGTAAACATTGTCGGTGGAAATATCATCGACATACATCGTACCGCCGCCAGCGGCATCGTTCATCTGGAAGTAGGGATACACCATCCAGCCGCCCCATGCTTCCCACCATTCCGTCCCGGCGTCATCGTGGACGATAAAGTTCAATGTCTGCCCAACCTGCACACCGTCCACCCATGCCTTGAACTGCCCGTCCGCTGTGGTGGGCGTGCTGTTCGGCTTGATCATTACGATGTATTCATGCCAACTGTTGTCCGCCTTGTTGGTCATGTTGTAACTGATACCAGGCCCTGGATCGACACAGCCTCCGCCCGCGCCCGTGCCATCGCATTCGCCCACGTTGAATCCATCTGCCTGCACATAGCCGGTCCAGCCTCTGATGCCGGAATCGCCATTGAAGTCACCCAGAACACGTGATGATTTTGTCTTCGGTGTGACACTACCCCAACTCCAGCCAGAATTAAGACGCATCCAGAATCGATAATAGACTGCTGGGCCGCCAACAATGTTGAATGGCAGTTGTATCGGTGCGTTCAATTCTTTCCCCTGCGGTTCGTCTCCGGTTGCACCATTAACCAGAATTTTCATGGAGCACGATCCAACATGAGACACCGTGCAATCTTGAGATGACGAGCCGACATACGAATAGAGGAATGTGGTGGTCACTCCGTTTACGACATACGTATTGCCTTCGACCCCCCAACTAAAGTAATTTGTCGCTTGGGCATTGCCAGCAGACAAGAGAAAAAAAACGATGAGGAATGTGAATTGATACATGCAGGTGAGGTTCTTGAGAAACATACTATCAATCATAGTACCCCCAGTCCCGTCGGCGCAGCAGGCGGAGTGGTGTCGCCTGTCGGCACGCCATCCCATACCTCGACATCATCCATCCACCATTGAGAATTTGCTTCCAGTGTCGTGTTCTCCCAATTTGTGACGAGTATGAAGCGATTCCACTTCGTCGTCAGTAACGGTGCCCCCGATGTAGCAAAAAGAACCGATGTACTGCTGAAGCGCTCAACATCATTGACCCAGCATTTCAGCGTCCCATTAGCTGTGCCGCCGGGTGAATTGATAGTTGCCAACAGGGCAAATTTGAACCACTGATTGGTCGGCAGGTCGCCGCACACGCTGTGATAGGTCGTACCACTATCCCCTGCCCCCCCATCAAACAGATCAAATCCGAACCCTTGTGCACCGGGTGATGCAATGGCTGGATCAATCTGCCCGTTGGTGAGGTAGTTAGCGTCGGCCGTAGAGCCGAAACGGAAGAAGTGCTGTCCACCTTCGCCCCCTTCCAGTGAGCTTGGTATCCACCACCAGAAGCTCAGATAGACGGTATTCAGATTAGGGAGATAGATAACCGGGGAATTGGTCGCATCAGCTCCTGGTGCGTTGGGGTTGTAAAAGACAGATTTGCTCCCAGAGTGTGCCTTCGCTGTCGTTATGGCGACAGCACTCGGGTCATCGTAAATATCGAAGGTGCCGTCAAGAGTCCCGGTCTCAACGTCCCAATCAAAATAGTTGGTAGCTGCCTGGGTACTACCAGTAGATACGAAGAACAAGGCTACCACAAAAAAGAGTTGCCACCCAATACCCTTGATTGACAGGGAAAAACGTGCCTCGAGACGCATAACGTTATTAGGAGTCTCTCCTTTCGAAACTACTCAGATGCGAAATTTTGGAAAGGCTTTGTAACTCCATAGTAGCACGCGCTGGCCCCATAACACACAAACTGACCCCCGAGGGATCAGTTTGCGAACAGCTTTACAATGACTTCCTTCTATTTCTCTTCCTTCGGTGCCTTCGCTCCCATAATTTCCTCGGCTACATTGCGCGGGACTTCGGCGTAGTGAGCGAATTCCATGGAGTAGCTGGCACGGCCCTGGCTCATCGAGCGCATCTGGGTCGCATAGCCGAACATGCTCGCCAAGGGGACCTCGGCGGTCACTTCCTTCACCCGGGCATTGCCTTCGCCACGATCGGTCATTTCTTTGATGATGCCGCGCTTGGCGTTCAGATCACCGACGATATCACCCATGAAGCTCTCTGGCATGATGACCGAGACTTTCATAATCGGTTCAAGGATGATCGGTTTGGCACGACGCATCGCTTCCTTGAACGCGAGTGAACCCGCGATCTTGAACGCCGCCTCAGACGAGTCGACATCATGGAAGGATCCATCATACACCGTCGCCTTCACATCGACGACTGGGTAGCCCGCCAGGACGCCAGTAGCAGTCGCTTCCTCGATACCCTTGTTGATCGGCTTGATGAATTCCTGTGGGATGACGCCACCCTTGGTCTCGTCGAAGAATTCATAGCCCTTGCCCTGTTCGTTCGGCTCGAGCCGGATCCAACAGTGGCCGTACTGGCCACGACCACCCGACTGACGGACGTATTTGCCTTCAGCTTGGGCCATCTCGCGGATCGTCTCACGGTAAGCGACTTGTGGGCGGCCGACATTCACTTCGACTTTGAACTCGCGGCGCATGCGGTCGACGATGATATCGAGGTGCAGCTCACCCATACCGGACAGGATAGTCTGGCCACTGTCTTCGTCCGTATGCACCCGGAATGTTGGATCTTCTTCGGAGAGTTTTTTCAAAGCGACACCCATCTTTTCCTGATCGGCTTTGGTCTTGGGCTCGACCGCGATATCGATGACCGGCTCCGGGAAAACAATGTTCTCAAGGATGACGGCATGGTCCGGATCGCAGAGCGTGTCACCCGTCATCGTTACTTTCATCCCGACCAGAGCACCGATGTCACCTGAAGTCAGGTCTTCGATATCTTCACGGTGATTGGCGTGCATGCGGACGATGCGGCCGATGCGCTCCTTCTCGTTCTTGGTGGAATTCAGGACATAGGAGCCGGCTTTGACCGTACCGGAATAGACGCGGAAAAATGTCAGCTGACCGATAAACGGGTCGGTTGCGACTTTGAATGCGAGGGCAGAGAACGGCGCCTCGTCATTGGTCTCGCGAATCAATTCCTTGTCAGTCTTCGGATCGATGCCGGTGACGGGCGGGATATCCACCGGTGACGGGAGATAATCGACAACCGCGTCGAGCACGAGCTGCACGCCTTTGTTGCGGAGCGCCGTACCCGTCATGACAGGGTGGAGGCGGACTTCGATGGTGGCTTTGCGCAGGGCGGCTTTCAGTTCCGGCACAGAGATTGCTTCACCATTCAGGTATTTTTCCGTCAGTGCATCGTCAGTTTCAGAGATCTTCTCCACCATCTTCTCGCGCCACTCCTTCGCCTTCTCCTGGTACTCTACCGGGATCTCACCCTCAATTACCTTCTCGCCCATCTCCCCTTCAAAGGTATAGGCCTTCATGGTCATCAGGTCGATGAGGCCATAGAAATCTCCACGGAGTCCAAGCGGGTACTGAATCGCGACCGCATTCGGCGTGAGACGGTTCCAAATGGATGAAATAGCATCCTCAAACACGGCGCCCTCTTTGTCGATTTTGTTGATGAAGCACATGCGCGGCACCTTGTATTTTTCGGCTTGGCGCCAGACGGTTTCGGACTGCGGCTCGACACCTTCCTTGCCATCAAACACGACGACACCGCCGTCGAGCACACGCAGCGATCGCTCGACTTCCACGGTGAAGTCCACGTGGCCGGGCGTGTCAATGATATTGATATGGTGGTCCTTCCAGTAGCAGGTCGTCGCAGCACTGGTGATGGTGATACCACGCTCCCGCTCCTGCTCCATCCAGTCCATCGTCGCCTCACCCTCGTGCACTTCGCCGATCTTGTGCGTGATGCCAGTGTAGAAGAGGATACGCTCAGTCGTCGTCGTCTTACCGGCGTCGATATGCGCGATGATACCGATATTGCGATACTTCTCGATGGCGATTTTCCGGGGCATACTTTGTTTAACCTACAACTTACGACTTACGACCAACAACCCCTGAATCATCCCTTACCTCTCTTTGTTCTGTTGTAGGTTATGGGTTGTCGGTTGTTGGTTAGCTTACGCGAAATGCGCGAAAGCTTTGTTGGCTTCGGCCATGCGGTGCGTCTCATCGCGCTTCTTCATCGCGCTCCCGATCTTGTTCGAGGCATCGATGAGCTCATCGGCGAGCTTATTGGCCATGCTCTTTCCCTTGCGGTTACGGCACGCATCACGGATCCAGCGCATGGCCAAGACCTGACGGCGTTCACCCGAGACTGGGACTGGGACCTGATAGTTCGCGCCACCGACACGGCGGCTTTTTAGCTGCAGCAAGGGGGAGACATTTTTAATCGCCTGTTCAAACGTATTGAGACCGGCTTTTTTGGTCCGCTCGGCGATGATATCAAACGCATCATAGATGATCCGTTCGGCCGTACTCTTCTTGCCGGCCCACATGATCATCCCGACAAAATGCCCAACGAGCGGATTCCCATAGCGCGCATCCGCTTTCCATTCTGTGTCGAATTGTCGCTTTCTCCGTGGCATAGTGCATTAACTTACAACTGACGACCGACAACCAATAACTCTTCTTGGGAAACCTCCTGGGTCTTTGGTTGTGAGTTATTGGTGGTTAGTCGTTGGCTCATTTAGTCTTTCTTCTTCTCCTTCTTGGCACCGTACTTAGATCGGCTCTGCTTGCGAGTATTCACCCCAGCGGCGTCAAAGATCCCACGCACGACGTGATACCGCACACCCGGCAAGTCCTTCACCCGGCCGCCGCGGATCATGACGATCGAGTGCTCCTGGAGATTATGACCCTCGCCACCGATATAGGCAGTGACTTCCATACCATTGGTGAGACGCACCCGGGCGATCTTGCGGAGTGCCGAGTTCGGCTTCTTCGGCGTCATTGTCGTGACCTTCAGGCAGACACCCCGTTTGTACGGGCTGTCGGTCTTGGTGATGCGGTTCTTGACCGTATTGATGACAAACGTCATCGCCGGAGATTTCGACTTCTTCCGTGCCGTCTTACGGGGATGCTTGATGAGCTGGTTGATCGTGGCCACAGGGATAAAAGCGTTATGAGGACAAACCCCGTTAGAGAAGCTCTGGGGGTGAAAACGGTACTTCTATAAAAACAGAAACTCGTCCCAGGTCATTTGTTGTCAACCCCGGGTTTTCTCTAACCGGGGCAAACAAAAAAAGACTTGGTGTCGAATGTGGAGCCAGTGTATCGGATAGACTTGTGTCTGTCAACCGCCTCAATCCGCAGGGAGCGCCCGATACCCCCTTGTGGCGCTGAATGCCCCCGATCCCGCCCACCAAACTGAAGCAAACTATCGTGCGCCAACCGCCCAAGGACATCGGCCTCCAATTGTCCGTTCACTGAAGGGACGGCCATGGCTAGACGGTCAGATTGAAGAAAAAGCGCAAGAAAGCCGAAATAAATGTACTGACCGGACCCGAAAAAACAAAGATGACTATCAGAAGCAGAAAGAAGCCATACTGCTCGAGCTGGAGCTGAGTCCGTTCGCTCACCGGGAAGATCGTAAAGAGTATCTTCGAACCGTCGAGCGGTGGGATCGGGAGGAGATTGAAGCAGCCGAGCACCACGTTCCAGAAGATGAGGAAGAGAAAGAGGCCGAAGAAAATGCTCGAGAACGATCCGGTCATCGCTGCCGAGAGTAATTCGAAGCGCTCGAGGAACTCTCCCCGTCCGCTGATGATGCCAAGGAAACGTCCGAGGATATCCTGCTTGGCGAGGAGCGAGAGTGGCAAAGCTTGGGCCGACAGGGCCCCGATAAAGGCGAGCAGAAAATTAGTCGCCGGACCAGCGAGCGCGACATAGAGCGGCCCGAACTTCTGGTCGCGCAAGTTATACGGATTGTATGGCACCGGCTTGGCGTAACCGAAGGCAAATCCGGTCGTCACAAAGAGCACCACTGGAATGATAAAAGAGCCAAATGGATCGATATGGCTCCAAGGACTGAGCGTGATCCGGCCAGCATACTTGGCAGTGAGGTCACCCAACCAAAGGGCCACTACCCCATGCGCCACCTCGTGCAGGATGACTGAATAGACGAGCATGAAAAGATAGAACGCGACCAAGACAATTTCACTCGACATACCATCAAAGAATCAGGAATTACGAACAGAAAATCAAGGGCCCAAAGACACGTGATCCCCGAGTAGCCACGGAAGCCCAACGAGTGTCTTTAGGTTTCAAACATCCCACCCTTGCTAAAGCCATAATACCATGCTAGACTCGCAAGTACTGTGCCTCTCGTTTCGGGATTTGTTATCAATTCACTTTTCTTGATTCTAGATATTTCATATGAGCCGCGTCTGCCAACTTTCCGGCCGGGGTACCCAAACCGGTAACAAGATCAGTCATTCCAAGCGCCACACCCGCCGCACGTTTGCGATCAATTTGCAGACCAAGCACATCGGTGGCATGAAGCTGCGCCTCTCGACCCGCGCCATCCGCACTTTGGCCAAGTCAGCAGCCTAAGAAATATGAAGCCGCCCTACGCTGAGAGGCATCAATCCGCCTACTATACACCCCACATTATGAAACCGAACAAAACCCGAGTAGCGAATACGGAAACCGCGTCTCATTGAAATATGCCACCAGCTCATCCGTCGCCTTGTCGATGTCTTCGATATACTGATTGTGTGTCACCTGGTGCCGTCCCTGTTTCCACACATGTTCCTGAGGATTCTCCTCCGGTGCATACGTGGGAAAAGGAATTTCCACGATGTTTTCCTCTTGTTTGATATACTCTTGCACCACACTGCCCTTGTGCCATCCGGCATTGTCCCAGAGCAGGACGATGTTTTGTGTCGGGTAGAGAGCCCGGATCTCTTTCAAGATATCTCTCGTCACATACATATTCTGAAGCTCTGTCTTAAAGGCGTGTTCTTGTCCTGTTTTGATGTTGAGAAATCCGTAGACATTCCGTCGTTTCCGCCCTCCGGTCGTACAGGTGATCTTCGGAAACTCGCCCTGAGGCAACCAGACCTTCTGCACGGTCGTTTCCGTGGTGAGAATCATCTCGTCTGCCACAAGAATGACAGTGTCTTTCTGTTGCCAATACTTCCGAAGTTTCGGCTCGGTTGAACGCTTCCATCGTTTCACTTCCGCTTCATCGTGTTTGTCGTAAACCCGTCCCGGTTTGTGGTAGGTAAAGCTTGCTTTCTTAAACACGAGATACAAGGAAGTCTTGGATTTGTATTGTATCCCGTACTCTTTCTCTATCCAGTGTCCCAGGATGCTGGTTGTCCAATGAGGATAGTTTTGATAGTACGTCCCTAGGTCTTGTGGTGATTTTGTTCTGACGGTCTCGATCACCGCCTCACGTTGTTTCTTCGTGAGAAGTTCCTTTGGTTTTCCTTTTCGTTTGTCTTTCAGGATAGCCAATCCTTCTTCCAAATACCGCTTCTTGATGGTATATGCCTGTGTTTTTCCGTAGCCCGTCATGCTGGTCATGAGGCCAAAGCCATGTTTCTCGTCCAAAAGAAGGATGGTCTGGGCTCGCTTGATCTCATCAGCACTTTTGGATGTCTTCAGGAATATCTCTAGTTCCGCTTTTTGTTTTGGTTTCAGCCTTTTCATTCTCTCTAATCTATCATGGAAAGTCCGGTTT
>JBATNG010000014.1:0-20205 GCA_049290235.1 Candidatus Moraniibacteriota bacterium
TGACACACAATCAGTATATCGAAGACATCGACAAGGCGACGGATGAGCTGGTGGCATATTTCAATGAGACGCGGTTTCCGTATTCGCTACTCGGGTTTTGTTCGGTTTCATAATGTGGGGTGTATAAAGAGCAAGGTGTCCCAACATTTAGTGTCGTCGTCCCCGATACTCCCATACCCCGAACCATCTCCTGGAGCAGATACTTCAGTTGTATCCACGTGATCGCTGCAACCTGGTAATCCAACAACGCAAAGGCGACATCGACGACGGGCTCATCGGCCCAGTCAGACGCGAGGCGACCAATCAGACACTGTCTGAGTTTCAGCTGCGACCCGACTTCGATGATGTGACGCTTCTCTGGACCGCCCTCTCCACTTCCCAGACGAGACGGGACGTCCTCATAGCCCGTGACTGCAAACAACTGTCTGGAAAATTCGGGAAACAACGGCGCTATCAGCCCTTGACTACCGCCAAGAACAAGAGGCGGAACCCTTGGGTCCAGCGGAAGCGGATAGAGGGAGACTGTGTTGCCACTGCTAATGACGCGGAATTGCATGACGCACTCCTCAGATTGGTTGGGGCCGAAGCCCGGAAGAACTGCCTGCAACGTATCGGAAGTGAGGCACAGTGTCAAGCTACCTCCGGCTTCAGATCGAGCAGTTTCAACTGGAGAGTGGATCGTCCGTTCCAAGCATTCTCTTCGATTTGACAGACGATAGAGAGTTCATTGCCTGGACCCAGGTCCGGAAAGACCGACACCATGGACCACCCGACCGCATCAAACGAGTGTGTGAGCGCTGGATGACTGAGCGTGAGCTTCCAGTGTTTGCCGTCCTTGCCGACCGTCCTTGCCTCTCTGATCGTCAGCGCTGAGAGCTGAAAAATCGGCATCGGATTGCCCTCACCAAAGGGAGACAAATCACTGATCGCGCGAACGAGCTCGAGGGAAAGATCGAGCGGATGGAGTTCAGCATCAATCAAGAGCTCTGGTACGGTTTCAACTCCCTGCAGCCGCTCCCGTACGATCGCACCGAACCGCTCAAGGAACGTGTCGAACCGATCATTCCGGATAGTGAGGCCCGCCGCCTGTTCATGTCCGCCGAATTTTTCAAAGAGGTCCGCACACTCCTCCAGCGCTTCGATGACACTGAAGCCTGGGATACTGCGAAATGAACCCGTGCTCGTTGCGTCGCCACGCTGGAAGACGCCCGTTGGCTTACCGATTTCATGAGCGACCTTGCCCGCGACCAAGCCCACGATTCCGAGGGGGAACTGCGGGCCAATCGCCACGACGAATTTCTCATCCCGAAACTGACTCTCAGCAATCTCTCGGACGCTCTCCGTTGCTGCCTGGCTCACTTTCTGGCGTGCCACATTGTAACTCTCGAGTTCGAGTGCAAGGATCCGGGCCTGTACCTGATCTGCTGTGAAGAGCAACTCATGAGCCGTCTCGGCATGTGCCATCCGACTCGCCGCATTGATCCGCGGTGCGATCTGGAACGCGATCATCCGTGCATCTGGAGCATGCTGGTCATCGATGGGGATGCGTCCGACCGCATACATCTCCCGCAGGCCTGGGCGTCGGGTCTTCTGGAGCACGATCAGCCCATACTTCACGAGCACCCGATTCTCCCCGATGAGTGGCATGACATCGGCGACCGTCCCGATCGCCGTGATATCGAGCAACCACTTCAATTCATCCACGCGCTCTGGCAACAGCTGACGATAGAGCGCCGTCGCGACCTTGAACGATGTCCCCGCGCCGCACAAATCGCGGAACGGATATGTGTCAGCCGGGAGTTTCGGATTGATGATCGCGAAGGCTTCTGGCAGCACCGCCGGCACATGATGGTGATCGACGACGATGGTCTCCATCCCGAGCGCCAAAGCCGCGGCAATTTCCGCGTGATTCATCATCCCGCAATCGAGCGTGAGGATAAGCCGGACACCCGCCGCATGGAAACGTGCGACGGCTACCTGGCTCAGACCATGTCCCTCGTCGATCTTGTGTGGGATATGAACGAGCGATGCAATTCCGAGTGCGTCGAGCGTCTCACGGATGATGACTGATGACGTCACACCATCCGCATCGAAGTCGCCGAGAATACCGACCAGCTCGCCCGCCGTCTGGGCCTCGCGAAGTCGTCCGACCACCTTCTCCATATCGCGGAAGAGAAAGGGATCGTGGAGGTCGCGATCATAATCCGGCGCGATGAACTGCTGGATATCGGTTTCGACGATACCCCGCTGACGGAGTAGATGCCGGGCGATAGAAGACGGCCCTTGCGGGGCCGTGAAGCGGACAAAACCGGGTTTTTCCTTCCAAACACGTTCCATGCCTACACGCTGATGACTTCCCCGCTGAAACGCTTGCGACTCACATCAGTAATCCGGAGTCGGAGTGCATAGCGACCATTGGAGCCGTCCTGACTGACGAAATTTTCCGGCACGCCCATAGCGGCTGCAAAGCGTTTGGCGTCGAAGACAGCTGGGTCGATCGCCACCAGGTATTCCACTGCGGACAAGAGCGCTCGGATTCGCACCGCCACTTCCTTGAGCGGCGTCGTATCCCGGACGATGAAATCATCCACCCCGAGCTCCTTGGACCGATGTTCGTCCTCTTGGCGGCCGAGGTGGGAGAGGAAGACGATCGGGATCTTGGACGTCTCGATATTCTGCTTCAGGGTTTGGACCAGGGTAAACCCGTCCATTTTCGGCATGATGATACCGCTCACGATGATGTCCGGCTTCGCTGTCTCCATCACCTGCATCGCCTCGAGACCATTCTCTGCCTCATCGACGATGAAACCGGTTTCGCGGAGGAATTGGGCATAGATATCACGGGTCTCAGCATCGTCATCGACGAGCAGTATCCTGGTTTCTTCATCACTCATAGGGAAGAGGAAATTGATTTATGTGTTCTCTAGTATACTCCACTCTCGGTCGCCTCGACTAGCGCCGCTCAGTATCCCGAAGTGCCTCGATATACTGTTTTGCTTCTTTCGACAGGTGGCGCGGGACTTCGATACTGGTCTTGATCAGGTGATCACCCCGACCGAAACGGCCGAGCTTCGGAATGCCTTTCCCTCGGATCCGGAACACTTCACCGGGCTGTGTTCCCGCTGGTATCTTCATACTCACTTCACCGTCGATCGTTGCAACTGGCACCTTGTCGCCGAGAGCGAATTGGTCGAAACGGAGCGTCTGTTCCGAGACGATGTCATCTCCGCGCCGGGAGAGCTCGGGGTGTGGCTCGACATGAACCACGACATACAAATCCCCCGCCGGCGATCCGAACTCGCCCGCTGCGCCTTCACCAGCGATCGAAAGCGCCTGACCCTCTTCGATGCCCGCCGGGAGAGAAATCTCGTGCGAAACCTCTTTTTGTGTCCGGCCTTCTCCGTGACAGACGTGACACGGTTCAGTGAAGACGTGTCCCCGCGCATGGCAACGTCCACAGGCCACTGATTGGGCGAATGCTCCGAGTATTGTATTGACGGTCTTCATGATCGATCCCTTGCCATGACAGTCCGGACACGCGCTTTCTTTCGTTCCGGGTTCACCACCGGTGCCATGACAATGCTCGCAGCTCGCGTATTTCCGCAGCCGGACGGAGCGTGTAGCACCGCGGACCATCTCTTCGAAACTGATCGTCACATCCACCTGGATATCGGAACCCCGACGCGATCGGGAACGCGATCCACCGCCGGAAAACAGATCAGAGAAGAGGTCCTCCATGCCAGCTCCGCCGAAATTGAATCCCTGATTGCTGAAATCAGAAAAATCAAAGCCAGCAAAGCCTTGACCAGACTGGCCCGCTGACCCGCGATGCCCGGCGCCAGCGCCAGAGAAAGTCTGACCAAACTGATCATACTGCCGGCGCTTCTCCGCGTCACCGAGCACGCTGTACGCTTCATTGATCTCTTTGAATGCCGCCTCATCGCCCCCTTGTTTATCCGGGTGATGCGTATGCGCCAGCTTCCGATAGGCCTTCTTGATGTCATCCTGACTGGCGCCTTTCGCCACACCAAGGAGAGAATAGTAGTCTTTCGCCATAGGGTATTAGCACTCGTTATTATCGAGTGCTAAAGTGGCCTTGTCAACCCCACGAGGAAAACTGGGCCTCAGACAATCACGTCTTGCTCCACGGTCACGTGCTTCAACGTCACAAAACCGCTCCTGACGAGAAATGCGAAGATCACTGTGGCGAGTGACAACGCCGGCGGAGCGAGCAGAGACCCGATCGGAAAGACCGTGAAAAACAGCAGGATCGAAAGGAAAAAAGGGAGGAAGGGAACCTTTGCTGCATCCGTAGCGTCCCCGGATACGAAGGCGACCGTTTTCTTTCGGAGGGCTTCAGAGAGGATCGAATTCATACTCTCATCCCCGCTGACACTCCGCCCCAAGAGACGCGAGAGTTCCATTTTCGATCGAATGAGCTCGGCCTGCCGGACCGCCTCCCCGACACCGTTGCTGAGCGTTTCTTCGGGCCCACCGACTTCGATCGCTGGACGAAGCTCGCTCAGAAATGTATCGACTGAGAGATTTCGGTCCTGTAGCGTCGCTAGGGAAGGTGACAGCGTCCCGGCGATCCGAAGCAGCCACGCCCCGGAGCCTTCCGCCAAATCGAAACTCGGCACCAACTGATCCCAAGCGAGCGTATTGATGTGCGCATAGTACTGGCTCGAGATGACGAGCGAAACGGCGAGGATGATCGGCGACATACCCACCGCGACCGACCGATAGAGCGACAGTCGGACACGAGCGCCAAGTTCTCGACTGACGTGGAGGAGTCCGATGAAGAGACTGAGGCTCGCGATCAAGATGACCGCCGCATGGACCAAAGTCGGGGTGAAGAAGAAGCTCGGTGCAACGAGTACCACGCTCGCGACCAGCTGATAGGCCCGTTCGCGCCAGACGAGCGCACCGATCGCAAACAGAATCAAAGCGATGAAAAACCAAGCTGCGGGCGCGACAAAAACACTCGCTCCCTCGACAAGAACCGCATCCGTGACAGAGGAGAAACCGAAGTACGTGACCCCAGCAGCCGCAAAGAGCAGTACCAGCGCGATGATGGGACGTCGGGAGAGCATAACCGCTAGAGACCGTGAGCCGCACGGTTCCGCTGGTGGCCGTCGAAGTCCTCAGCGAAGTACGTCACCCGCGTCTCGGTGTCGATCAGGAAATAAAAATACGGGTTCGCTGTCGGATAGAGTGTGGCCCGGATGGACATCAGGCTCGGGTTACCGATTGGACCAGGCGGCAACCCAGATCGGACATACGTGTTATAGGGAGAGGTCGACTGGAGATCTTCGAACGTCGGCTGATCCTTGGCTGTTCCGTGGATGTAATTGATGGTCGCATCGCTCTGCAGTGGTTGACCGATCGCCAGACGCTTCCGGAACACATCGCTGATGTTCTTCCGATCCTCCTCCGTCCGTCCTTCTTCTTCGATAATAGAAGCGAGGGTAACCGCCTCATGGAGCGAAAGCCCCCGGGCTACCAAACCCTCCGTGATCACCGACACAATCTTCGCTTCAAAGTTCTTCAGAAGCTCGTTGACAATGAGTTCTCCGGTCGCCTGAGCCGGAAAAATGTAAGTATCAGGAAAGAGATAGCCTTCGAGGCTGGCCCCAGCCGGCAAATCCTTGAGGAAGGAGTAGCGTTCCTGCCACTTCGGAAAAGGCCGTTTTGCAATCGCCAAGAAATCCGCACCCGCTAAGTCATTGGCGGTGAGTCGCTCGGCCATCTCATGCATGGTCCACCCCTCAGGAAACGTGATACGGACGCCCGCCGGGACGACCTTACCCGCGACGAACCGCTCGATGATTTCCGGTATGGACAGTTGGCCCGAGAGACTATACTCCCCGACTTGGAACTGCTTGTAGCGACCCGTCTTCACCGCATACGCGATGAAGGTGAGCGAACCATCAATGATCCCCGCTTTGTCGAGCCGCTCGGCGATCGACACCACCCCTTCCCCACTCTGGATGGTGAAGCGCTGGTTTTCTGACAGCGTTCCCCGCGCCGAATCAGCACGGTTCAAGAGATACGCATATGAAACCCCGCCGATAACCACTGCCACAATGAACACTACCCCTACCGCCTTCACCATGCTGATGATGAGACGCATGAGAAAAAAATTAGTAGCCAATGACCTGGATCACGACATCGCGTTCCCGCGCTCCGTCAAACTCGACTGCGAAGATGTTCTGCCGCTCGGTGAGAAGTAGCAGTCCCTTCTCCACCGGCACCGTCTCGCTATTGCCAAGGAGGATGGCCTTACAATGCGAGTGCCCGTTGGATCGGCCATCCGACTTCGTCTCGCGGCGTAATTCAAAGAGATCATGTGAATACTGGTCATCCACCGGGACGACTTTGTAGAGGATGCGCATGAAGTCCTGCAGGAGCATCGGCTCATTGTGATTGATCGCGACCCCCATGGTCGTGTGGGGCACGTAGATGAGGACTTGGCCCTCACGGATACCTGAACGACTGACGATCTCTTGGACCTGGTTCGTGATATCGAGGAACTCGATCTGCGTCGTGCTTTTCAAGTCGATCCGCTCCTTATGGATTTTCATATGTGTGTTTATCCCCAAAGTAAACCCTACGCCTTAGATAGCAGCCAATGCTTCTTGCAGTGCGCCCTTTTCCTGAACGCCGACAAATTCCTTCACAACCTGACCGCCCTTGAAAACCTTCATCGTCGGGATGGACATGACGCCGTACGCCTGAGCGATATCCGGATGCTCGTCGACGTTCAGCTTGCCGATCTTGACGGTCGTCATCTCGCCCGCAAGCGTGTCGAGGACTGGACCCATGATCTGACATGGGCCACACCACGGCGCCCAAAAGTCCACGAGCACCGGCTGTTCACTCTTCACGACTTCAGTTTCGAAATTGTCTTTGGTAAACTCAAGGGTCATATCAGTGTCTTCAACGATTACATCTGTATTTTAGGCGCTCACCGAGAAAAAAGCAAAAGGGACATGACGACGCGGCGTCATGTCCTCGAATCAACCACTTGGATTTCAATGGCGATCATCTACGCTATAAGCAGCTAGTTCCGGGTAGAGTTCGCGCAACTCAACGGGATTGAGACCACTCACCGCAATACCGAGCTCAATCAACGCCATCCCGAGCTCACGCGGCGTTACTTCTTCACGAGGCTCTTGTAAGAGATCCTTCTTCCGCTGAAATGCCTCGTACCTATCTATTCTTATGGCCATGACTACACCCCCCAGAAAACACAGTGCCCGCAGCATACCCGGCACCATAGTAAATGTCAAAGTATCCGCAAGTTCCAAGGTTGGACAGACTGAAAAAACACCAATGAAACTGGCGCTCGTATTACCTACTACTTATTCTTCAAGATTTCGAGGAAGGCCTTGGGCGGAATGGTGACGCGGCCAGTTTCCTTCATCCGTTTCTTGCCCGCTTTCTGCTTTTCGAGAAGCTTCTTCTTCCGGCTAAAGTCACCGCCATACATATACCCGGTCACATCTTTGCGAAAGGCCGAGATGGTCTCGCGTGCGATCACCTTCGCTCCGATCGCCGCCTGGAGTGCAACGGCAAAGCTCTGCCGCGGCAAGACTTCTTTCAGCCGTTCGACAGTCTTCTTGCCTTCGAGGTGAGCCAGCCGCGCCGGCACCATCCGCGAAAAGGCTTCCACTTTTTCCCCGGCGACCAAAATATCGAGCTTCACCACATCGCTCTCGCGGTAGCCGATAGCCTCATAGTTCATCGAGGCATAACCCGACGACGCACTCTTCAAGTCATCGTGAAAGTTCACGATCACATCCATCAAGGGCGCCTCGAACGAGACGATGACCCGGCCCTCATCGATATACTCGGTGTTCTTGTACTCGGAGCGGATCGACTGAGCGAGTTGCATCACATTGCCGAGGTATTCGCCCGGCGTGATGATGGAGAGCGCAACATATGGCTCAAATATCTTGTCGATCCCGGCGGGGTCGGGCATGTCGGTCGGCGAAAAGAGTGGCACGCGCGCGGATTGGCCGTACAGCTGGAGCTCGTAGACGACCGAGGGGGTCGTGATGGTTGGGACGAGCTCGAATTCGCGTTCCAGTCGCGCCTGGATGATCTCCAGGTGGAGGAGGCCGAGAAAGCCGCAACGAAAACCCCGGCCAAGCGCCTGATTGCTCTCGGGCTCAAAGGTGAAGGCAGCATCATTGAGTTTGAGTTTGTCGAGCGCATCACGCATGAAGGCATAGTCCTCGCCGTCAGTCGGATACAAGCTCGCATACACCGTCGGCTTGATCTCACGATAGCCCGGGAGCGGCGAGACGGGGACGGCATCGCGCTGCCGGTTCTCGAGCGTGATGGTATCCCCAACTCGGCAGTGGGCGACGTCTTTCAGTCCGGTCGCGATATAGCCGATATCCCCTGCCCGCAGCGTCGGTTGCGGCGTGAGGGCTGGCGCAAAATGCCCGACTTCGACCGTCACGCTCGTCTTGGCGGTCCCGAGGAGAGACAGCACATCGTCACGCTTCACCGTCCCGTCGACGACGCGGACGAAGGCTACGACACCCTTGTACGTGTCATAGACCGAGTCGAAGATGAGTGCTCGGAGTGGCTGATCGATGTCCCCCACCGGCGCCGGGACACGCTCGATGACACGCTCGAGCACCTCCCGGACACCAAGGCCCGTCTTGCCGGACGCGAGCAGGATGTCTGTTTCGGGACAACCGATGAGGTGCACGATTTCTTTCTTCGCTTTCTCCACTTCGGCATTCGGCAGATCGACCTTGTTCACGACCGGGATGATTTCGAGTCCCTGCTCGATGGCAAGGTAGAGATTGGCGAGTGTCTGCGCCTGGACACCCTTGGTCGCATCGACGAGGAGGATCGCGCCCTCGACCGCCGCGAGCGAACGGGATACTTCATAGTGAAAATCGACATGGCCCGGCGTATCGATGAGATTGAGGTGGTATTCATTCCCCTCGTAGGTGTACTTCATCTGGACCGGCTGCAGTTTGATGGTGATTCCGCGCTCGCGCTCCAGGTCCATCTGATCGAGCAGTTGCTCCTTCATCTTGCGCTTCTCGATGGTCGCGGTCAGCTCCAAGAGCCGGTCGGCCAAGGTGGACTTACCATGATCGATATGGGCGATGATGCAGAAATTGCGGATATGGGATTGGTCCATAGGTTGGGTGTGTCTACGGTAGAGGAAATTGGCCAGCGAGGCAAGTTGACAAGAGGAGGAGCGGCGCGTAGGGTATGGACATGTTACCGACACGCTTCAACCGTTTCTTTTTCTGGTGTTTCTATTCCGGTTCGCCGGTGGAGGGTTGATTTCTGTCTTGTAGCCTCGGGATTACAATGCAGGAACCGACTCTCCACCGATCCGGTTTTTTGTTTTCGCCCTTTAACAACCACCGAAGGAAAGGACTATCATGAGCGATCTGCTCTTATGTAATAAGTGTAGGACACCCCTCGAACACTTCTCCCCCATCTCCCCGCCCGCTGATGCGCCCCCAGGCGAGGGAGGAAATACACTCTGGCGAAACTATACCTGCGCTCACTGCCAGACTTCACAACCAGTGATCATTACCACTCTACCACCCGAGCGGGGTTGGGCGGCCACCACCCGAAACCCTCACTCACGCGCAGTGGGTCAATTGTGGGATGCGGGTGACTGAAGCCCGATCCCTCTCCGGGGCCACCACCCCACCCAAGCCGTACGCGAACCCGCTACGGCTTTTCTTCTATCTGATGGATCGGCCGCCTACCAATCGCCCTGTTCCGGGTGATCCTCAGTGAGGACGATAGTTTCGGGACGGCGGAAAAGCCGGCACCAAATGAAGCGTTTCACTTGCCGGTATTCCGGCAGAGCAAAATAGGCAGAAAGCGCAACATAAGTCGCTCCCCCAATGAGAACGCCAACGCCAAGCTTCACCGCGACCTCGACGAATGTGTCGAGCCGCCCGATAGTCAATGCAAAAATACCTTTGGAAAACTGTGCGATGGCCGCCGCCACGAGGGAGATGGCCATGATCCGCAGAGTGCCTGAGATGATCGTCCAATCCTGCCAAGCCGGCACGCGCCGCCGCAGAGCGAAATAGAGAATCACGATATTGACAATCGTCCCGACTGAGAAAGCGATGGCGATACCGGCCACGGCGAATCTCGGCAAGAGCATCGGGATCAGTGCCAAATGGATGATCTCAGAATACAGCGCGGCATAGAGCGGTGTCTTGGTATCCTGGAGGGCAAAAAAGGCGCGGACAAAGAGCGGGATGAGACTCTGTGCAAAGAGTGAAATCGACAGCCAACCGAGAACAGTGAAGGTCAGAATCGTGTCTTCCCAGTTGAAGGCCCCCGTCCCGAGAACGAGGCGAACAGTTTCCGCCCGAAAGATAATGAGGAAAAACGAGAGCGGGAGCACGAAATAGAGGATGCGGCGGGTGGTTCGGGCCAGGACGGCAAAGAATTCCGCATACTGTTCCTTGGCGGCGAGCGTCGAGAGTACTGGAAAGGATGCGAGTGAAAAAGCGATCCCGAAGAGTCCGAGAGGGACACTCTCGATATTCAACGCGAGCGTGAAGGCGGCGAGACTGCCGGAGATGAGTTGCGACGTGAAGACGGTCGCGATGACGAGGCTGAGCTGATTCACTCCCATCGCGACCGAACGCGGGATCATGAGCCGGACAACGAGGCGGAGCGCCGGGTCGCGCAGACTGGCACGGAACGAGAGGAATGAGAAGCGATAGCCGCTCCGCCAAAAAGCAGGAAATTGGACGAGCGCATGGAGTATCGATCCCGTCACGACACCGGCCGCCAGTCCCGCTGTACCGAATATCGGATACCAGACGGTAATGCCGAAGATGATGCCAAGATTGTAAAAGACCGGCGCAAACGAATAGGCGAGGAATTGCTTGCAGGAAACGAGGACACCGCCCACCACAGCTGAGATGGCGAGGAATATCGGGGAGAGCAGCATGATGCGTGTGAGCATCGCCACCAACGCTTGTTTTTCAGGTGAAAATCCGGGTGCAATCCATCCGGACAGTTGGTGAGCGAAGATGATCCCGATGATCGCAGTCCCGCCAAGAATGACGATGAGCCACTGCAAAGCGCCTTGAGTCAACCGCCAGGCCGCGGATTGTTCTTCGCGCGCCATGAGTCCAGTGAAGACCGGGATGAACGCGGCTGACAGCGCCCCAAGGACGAGCAGACCATAGACCAGGTCCGGCAGGCGGAAGGCCGCGTAGTACGCATCCAAGACATCACCCGCACCGAACGAGGAGGCGAGAAGACGATCCCGGATGAAACCCAGCACCCGGCTCGCGACTCCGGCGAGGGCGATGATAAAAGCCGCGCCCCCGAGAGTCTCGATAGGGCGCCCGCTCCACTGCCAAAATCGCTGTAGCATTTGCATCGCGCGCAAAAAATATCACTCCCCGCTCAGGTCATTTCGGCCGAAGACGACCCCCCAATAAAAGTCCCTCTTGAGTGTTTGTTTTGTCTCGAAGACACGCTGGTACGGTATCAAATTTTCCGGGGTCTGCCAAACCGGACGAAGCCGCTGTGGGTAGCGGATGGTGGCCGTCAAGAGAGCACCATCTGTGCCGGATTGCTTCTGATAGAGGGCTGCATAAGCAGTCGTTGGGTCATCGATATCACCCTCGAGCCGGACACGGAATGGCAGGTCGTAGACATAGCGGAGTGTGACAGATTCGCCTGGACTGACATATACCCAGTTCCCGAAAACCGTCTTGCCGGCGTCTTCAGACATCCGAGTTCCGCTCAGCTCATCTTGCACCGTCCCCTCCTCCTCACTCACGATGTCCGGGTCCTGTCGGAATCCGAGCGCGAGGTAATCGATCGGCGCCTTGGGAAATTCCCGCGTCATCCCCTCGGCAGAGACCAGGGTCGAGTCTTTGGGAACATAGACGCGGCAATAGTCGGCATTCACCTTGTTCCACCAGTCGTATGCTGTATTCCCACCTTTGTGCTGACGCGTGATAGTCACGGTATCGCGGACCGTGCCATCCGCTCTGATTTCTGCCTCATGACTGATCGTCTCGTCGATGACTCCGTCGGTTTTGTACCCGTTGATATTGGTATGGATGACGGAGAGGTAATCATGTGATGCCGACAGCATCTCACCGGACCAGCCAGCACCGCTGATGAGCGCTTGGATGTCCGGATGACGCGAGTACAAGAGGATGTGCTTCTCATTCAAAAGCGCCGCCAGCGTCGTCCCCAGTCCCCACGTCTCTTGCGGATGGTCGAACGACAGGAAACGCCGCAGCAACACTTCAGTCAAGTCACCCAGAATCCGCTTGGGCTCATTTTCCTCCTTGTCGTATTTCACTTCGACTTCTTCCTGGATAATCGGCATATAGTTCTCGGCGTCAATCGTGACTCCGTACTCTGGGAGCGTGACCGGTCCGACGAGAGTGAGGATACGTTCGAGCACCTCCGGCGTCAGTGTGATGATCCCATCGACGGTCGGTCCGCCTGTCTTTTCATAGAAAAATATTGCCTTCTCCGCCGAAGTCGGAAAATTCGGAAACCAGTTGCTGTCGTGCAAGCTCCAGCCGGCGCTAATTTTCTGAATCGGCTTCGGCGGCACGATATTCTCTTTCAGCTGGCCATCAGGATTGAAAATGCCATCGACGAAAAAGCGGCGAATATGCCCTTGATTCACATCCAGGAGCGCATAGCTGCCGATAAATCCGCCTGTCGCCCGCAACTCATGATTGTTCTGAAACAGGAAGAGGTAGACCCTCGGTCCGTTCACTCCGAGCAGTTCCGCAAAGAGCGCCTGGTGTTCGACATACCCAGCCAAGAGCGCCGTCGCGATCGGCAATGCCTCGTGGATGCGGGCGAAATCGCTCCGCACCGCTTCCGGCAGAGCGCTCGGTCGGACCCGCTCAAAAGCGGACTCGACAGCGGAGAGGTGAGTGTGCGCCTCTGCAGCGGCAGCGGCCGAGTGTCCGAGAAGTTCGATCATCGGGACGATCCCACCCGGGGCGTCCGGCGCGATGAGGAGAGTGGGCAAGACCGAGAGGATGGAGTGTGCCGCTCTTGTGCCTTCTTCGCCGGCGCGAAAGAGGGCTTCAGCCGAAATGCCGTGAGCGAATCCTGGGACCCGGCCGAACGAGGACGGCAGCCATGCAAAGGGCCGGAGCCAATGAGCGCCGCGCGAGAAAGCTTGTTCCGCACGATCGAGATGCAGCCGGCTTTGTTCCAGATCTCCTTGCCGCGCGCTTTGAACAGCCGCTTTCGTTTCCATGAGTGCTGAATTCCCCGCTTCAGTCAGCGTCTGCTTCAGCCACCATCCCGCGGTAGCCAAACCAGCGAGGAGGAGAAGCCCGATCAGTATGGTTCGAGAGCGCCTTCTCAGATGGGACGGACGAGCCGGGCGGACCGACGTTACCGGCCGGATGAGCGATGACAGTCGTGGCTGCTGCCTCAAGACTACCCCGGTCGGATGCGGTGTTCTTGCCGGAATCGGATTGTGGACACTGCGTCGGATATCTCGCATAGGTCTCTCCTAGTATCGCTTCGAAAGGACCGTTCCGTAAAGCCGGAGTGTCTCCTGGGCCATGCGTCGCCAAGAGAACTCGGCCGCACGGGAAAAGCCAGCCGTTCGAAACTGATCAGCCGCCTCACGTCGGATCGCCCGATCGAGCGCTGACAGACAGGCGCGGATATCCGTCGGATCGAAATACCGCGCCGCTGGACCATAGATCTCCGGCAATGACCCCGCCTGCGCGGCAACGACGGGCGTCCCGCAATTCATCGCTTCCAATCCGGGTAATCCGAAGCCTTCATACAACGACGGAAAGAAATAAGCGCGTGCGCGTCGATAGAGCACCCCCAATGAGCGATCATCGACATAGCCAGCGAAACGGATATTGTCCACCTTCGCGACCGCTACTTTCTCACGGAACGCGCGATAGAAGTAGTCTTCCTTCCCGACGCAGAGGAAAATAATAGCGGGAAATTTCGGTGCGACCTGGAGCAACAATTCGAGATTCTTGTGCGGATAGGCATTCCCCACATAGAGTACAAACGGCGCATTGTCTTCGACCCCAGCATCCGAATGACCGAGTCTGAGTGACGCGAGGAATTGCTGTTCGGCTCGTGGCGGCATCCAATGGCAATACGGATCGGCCGCCTCCAGAGTCGTGTGGGTCTTGCCACGAGCCTGCGGGAAGACCGAGAGCACGTCGGACTGAGTGAACCGCGAGACAGTGATGATCGCCCGGGCGCGCCGGACAGCGAGCGCGATCACGATGCGATAGGCGAGATATTTCAACCAATACAGGAAAGGTGAGAGCTCGCTTGCCTTGACCGTCGGATAGTGCAGGAGGATCAGGTCGTGGAGCGTGACCACGAATGGTACCGCGACAAGTATCGGGACATTGAAATGCGGGAAATGGACGAGATCGAGACGGTAGCGCCGCAAGAGGAACGGGAACCGGAGCTGCTCTTGCCAGCCGTACCAGGGATAGTCAGCGATCACTTTCTCGAAGCGCGCATTCGTCGGCTGGTACTCGTCATAATTCTCGCGTCGGAGAAACACGACATACGTGTGTCCATCATCCGGGATCTGTTCGAGATACGTGATGAGCTTCTCCGTGTAGCGTCCTAGGCCCTTGCCCAGCGAACCATAGAAACGAGCATCGATACCGATTCGCATATCCGTAATCAAGGGTTCGATGTATCCGACTGGGACTTCGGACCGCCGTTCAACGCATGAATGAAGAGTGCCTGGGCGGCCAGGATTTGGAAAATGCCTGTTTCCTCCAACTGATTCTTCACTTTATGGAAGACGAGAAAGACCGCGACACCGTCGGCTTCCTCCGGCGATCGGACAAAGGACAATCGCCCCTCTTCCCACAAGTACTTTTTTGCGTCCAGCAGGTGCTTCCCGTCGAGCAACTGCATGACTTCTCGATGTTCCCCGTCCCCGACGACGTAGCGCTCGAGGATCTCTCCACTTTGTACGGACACGAAGAAGAGCGTGACACATTCCGACTGTGCCAACAGCCGGGTGGCTTCGAGGATCGGAGCGTAACGCTCGCGCCCGGGCTGTTCGGAAAGCGGCGTTTCGGACTGCGGGAGTGAGACGACCATATTCCGGACGATGTCGATGCGCCGATTCATCTCTCCGATGTATGAGTAGGACTGCGAGAGGTCTTTGCGGATCTGATTCGTCTCTTGTTGGAGCGAAAGCTTCTCGCGCACAGCCCGGAGAAACGCCGACTCCTTCCCGAGGTAAAGGAGGAGGCCGAGCATCCCGAAACAGAAGATGAGGAGCGACTCGAAATCATCCTCGCTGAAAAACAGCACGCCATCGCGTGTCAGTTCGGGCGTCACGATCATCGCGATGAAGAGGAGGAGGTACGCCCAGTACATGATATGGAGAAATCAACCGATTGGCTATCTTTTCGAATTATCCAGCAATTGTTGCATGTATGCCTTTACCTGTTCACCGATATCTGGGCGCTCGACTGCATACGTCAGAATCGTCGTCATGTAATTCAACGGGTCACCGGTCGTCATCCACCGACCATCTGCAATCGTCTTGGCGTAGAACCTTCCACCACCACGGATATAATTCCGAATCGCATCAATAATCCACAGTTCGTGTCCCTTTCCCGGTGCCGTTTCTCGGAGAATATCGACGATTTCCTGATTCAGAATCATCCGACCGAAATCAGCCAAGCGTGATGGTGCTTCTTCTTGTTTCGGCTTCTCAACGATATCCCGTACCTGCATCGTCTCCGGGTCCGCATCCACAATCCCATATTTGGATACTTCTTCGATGGGCACTTCTTGCACCCCAATCATCGGCTGCCCGTGCTCGGCATAGGCATCCACCATCTGTTTCGTGAAGGAGGTTGTAGACTTCACCAAGTCGTCGCCAAAGCAGTAGACGAACGGTTCATCATCGACCAAGGTGGCGGCTGACAACACCGGTGTTCCGTTGCCATACGGGCCTTTTTGTCGCACATGAATAAAATTGGCCATTTCAGCTATGGCATGGACCTGCTCGTAGCGATCTTCTTTGCCGTTTTTTCGGAGATCGTCTTCCAGTGCTGTCGAGTAGTCGAAGTGGTCTTCGAGAGGCTTCTTATCCCAGCGAGTGACGAAAATTATATCTTCGATACCGGCCGCCACTAATTCTTCAACCACCAGTTGAATCACTGGTTTATCGACGATGGGAAGCATTTCCTTGGGCATCGCTTTGGTAGCTGGTAGTAGCCGCGTACCGGTCCCAGCGACAGCAATGATGGCTTTCCTGATCTTCTGGGGTAATTCGTTTGACATAAGATGATTGGATTATTTTATTCACTAAAGTGACACGATACGCTTGAACTCCTGATTGAACTCGAGGAGCGCCTCTTCGATCATCGGGTGGAAATGGGCTCGGAAATTTTTCTCGCGTGCATGGACGCTCGCATCGAGGAGTGAATCATGCGTCCCGACATCGAACCAGGCGCCATCGATGACTCGGACATCCAGCGTCCCCTGCTCCAGATAATGCTTGTGGAGATCAGTGATCTCGATCTCGCCGCGCGCTGACGGCTCCAGACCCTGGGCGACCCCCACTACCTCAGCATCGTAGATGTAGAGTCCGGGAATCGCGAAGCGGCTCTTGGGCGCCTCCGGTTTCTCGACGATGGAGACGACTTTCCCGGTCGCTGGATCGAACTCGACGACACCGAAGCGCTCGGGATCCGGCACAGCCTTGGCGAAGATACGACCGCCGCGTTCGAAGCTCTGGATCGCCTCGGAAAAATCCCCCTCGAAGAGATTATCGCCGAGAATCATCGTACATGGACCGTTGTCGATGAAGTCCTCGCCGAGGATAAACGCCTCCGCCAATCCACGCGGTTCCTTCTGGACGACGAAAGAGATATTGACGCCATGTCGACGGAGCAGCGATCCGAGGAGATTCAGGTAATTCCCCGCATGTTCTGGCGAAACGATCACGAGCACATCGCGGATCCCGGCCGAGATGAGCGTATTCAGCGGATAGAAAATCATCGGTCGATCATAGACCGGGAGGAGTTGTTTGGAAGCGATAGCGGTCAGGGGCAGGAGTCGGGTACCGTTGCCGCCAGCCAGGATGATGCCTTTCATAATTCAACCTACCACCTACAACCTACCACCTACAACTGATAAAGAAATGATTTACTCGTTGTCGGTTGTTTGTTGTCGGTTGTTCGTTATTTATACACCGGGAACCGCTTACACAACCTCTTCACTTCCTTGCGGATTTGTCTCAGGACTATTCCATCGCTCCCCGAACGGAGCGCAGCATCGATCCAGCGGGCGATCTGCCGCACTTCTTTTTCTTTCATCCCGCGCGTCGTGAGCGCTGGGACGCCGATCCGGAGCCCCGACGGATCCATCGGACCGCGCGGATCATCCGGGATCATGTTCTTGTTGATCGTGATACCGACGGCATCGAGGATTTCCTCTGCTTCCTTCCCGGTCAGACCGTAGCTCGCGACCGTATCGATGACGATCATATGATTTTCGGTCCCGCCAAAGAGGACCTTCGCCCCGCGCTTTCCGAGTTCTCGCTCCAAAACTTTGGCATTCTTCAGTACCTGCCGCGCATGCCGCTTGAACTCCGGTCGGAGCGCCTCGCCAAACGCGACCGCCTTGGCCGCGATGACATGCATATGCGGCCCACCCTGCGTGCCGGGGAAGACTGCCTTGTCAATCGCCTTCGCGAACGGCTCACGACAGAGAATGAGGCCACCCCGCGGGCCACGGAGCGTCTTGTGTGTCGTCGCCGTCACGATATCGAAATACGGCACCGGGCTCGGTAGCGCTCGCCCGGCGATGAGCCCCGCGATATGTGCCATGTCCATCATCGTCAGCGCCCCGACTTTTTTCGCGATGGCAGCAAATCGCGCATAGTCTATCTGCCGCGTGTACGACGAGAACCCCGCGAGCATGAGTTTGGGCTTTTCTTTCCTCGCGAGCGTCGCAAGCTTCTGGTAATCGATCGTGCCGTCGGCTTCTGTCTTGTAGCGGACGAAGCGGTACACCTTGGCCGGCAGGGTCACCGGATGTCCATGCGTCAGGTGTCCGCCATGCGACAGGTCCATACCGAGCACCGTATCACCGGGTACGAGGAGCGCGGCATAGACCGCCAGATTCGCCTGTGCACCACTATGCGGCTGCACGTTGGCATGCTCCGCGCCAAAGAGCCGCTTCACCCGCTCGATCGCGAGTGTCTCCACGACATCCGTCCACTCCTGGCCACCATAGTAGCGCCGCCCCGGGTAGCCTTCGGAGTACTTGTTGGTGAAGATGCTCCCAAGCGCTTCGAGCACAGCGGGCGAGACGTAATTCTCGGACGCGATCATCTCGAGCCCGTCTTCCTCGCGCTGTTCTTCACCCATGACTGACTTATAGACTGCTGGATCGGCCTTTTTCAGGATAGCGTGTCGCATAGCGCTGTCGTCAGGAATATAGCAAAGCACATCCATCATAGCAAAAATCCGCCCTTTTCCCACCCTTGACAGATTAATACATAAGACGTAGTATACGCATTCTGGAAATCCAGAAGTCGTACCTGAACAATCTAGCCCATTCCGGAGGGATCGATCCGGTGAAACAAGGAGAAGAGCATGGCTGAAAGTACAGAAGCAGCATCATACGGAGTGACACTCTCACTCTGTGGGATTCGTCAAGGGTTTGACCTTATCCGCAAGGAGTTCGAGATCACATCGATAGATGTGAAGTCAAACCACTGGCAGGATATCCGGCAGCTGATCAATATCATCATGGAAACCGGCTTCTGGCGTTGTTTGTCCGATGGCCCAGTTCACCGGGTCGAACACATTAGGGTGTTCATCACCCTTCCTCCCGAGCGGTTTGGGCAATATGTTCAGGAAGCGCCCTACACTGAATTCAGAGAGAATCCCTCTCACTGGGAGCCCGGTTGGTATATATGTTTCCCACAGGCGAGGAGGTTCGTAAATCTCTTCGAGTTCTTCCGCCGGGAGTCAGTCGAGGATACCGCCTTGCAACACATCGCCGAGCTGATCAAAACCGCTAGCGGCCCCATCATTGCTCCCACGATCACTCGCGAGCTTACTACCCTGTTCTCCGTCAAAGGAAAGGACGGTTCGAATACGGCAATGTCACAAGTGGTCAATCAATGGTGCCGCAGAGGACATCTGGAACGGCGTGGACCAAAGGGGTCACGTACATACCGGATGAGTGAAGAATGGCTCCGATCGCATGATCCCGAATGACACAATGACACACCCATTCCGGAGGGATCGATCCGGTAGATCAAGGAGATTCGAATGGACTTGCTTCAACAACCCGCGGTCGCCATTGGTATTGCCATGGTACTCTCAGGAATCTGCGGGCACCTCACCGTGCGACCGATATACCATGGTGCTTCCAAACTGCATCACGCTTGGTTCTTAGTGGTGATACTGATCTGGAACATCATCGGTGAGCTCGCGCCAGAGACGACAAACACGACCCTCCGATTTGGTTTCGTGGTATTCGGTTCGCTATTAGCGTTCTATTGTGGATACTGGGCAAAGCTTGGGTGGTACTGGCTGAGACGACAGGTGACCTGAAAATCGAGGCAGCTGTGACAAGTCGAACCTGAACAACTGAATACCCATACCGGAGGGATCAATCCGGTAGATCAAGGAGGACCCAATGATTGATTTCCTGTCCAGAAACAAATGGACGCTCTCGTGTGTAGGCATTATTGGCACTGTACTATTTCAGATCGGTCTGACTTGGTGGAGACACACCAGCAGCAAGGCGCCGGCACCGTCCTACTATGTGCAGAACTTGGAGGCGCTCAAGAGGGCACAACCAGACGATGTTCTCACCTGCATTGGCGGAGGCGATGGTATCCATCCAGTGTTCCGTCACGCCGTCCTGATCGAAAACAATTATCAGGAGTACGTCAGAGGGCAAGACCTCAACTATCGCTCCATAGGACCGATGCAAACGTACTACCCAACAGTGTTCGATGGCTGCGAAGTAAGGATCCTGCGACCAAGCAAGACCAGAGTCGCCACAGACACCCTGGCAAGCATCATCCTTTATGGTCTCAACCCTCCAACAACCCCGGACAAACCAGTCAACTGACTGCCGGCCGCATTACCGCCCTCAGGGATACCTCGCAAAACATCGCGAACGTATCCCGGGGCCGTTTTTTTATTC